>JBJOIU010000018.1:0-31593 GCA_046046935.1 Bacteroidota bacterium | reverse complement strand
TGGGCCAAAAGATTACTTTATTAACTGCATTGATTCCACCATTGATTGTAGTTATTGGTATTCCCAATTGTATCTATTTTTTAAATAAATATCATACATCGTATAAAGAAACTGGAGACAAAGACAAAGCCTTGATTCAAATGGTGGGCAGAATGGGTATCGTGACGCTATTTTGTAATATAACTGCTGCTATTGGTTTCTTTGTATTTGCATTAACTAAGAGCCCATTATTAAAAGAATTTGGATGGGTTTCTGGATTGAATATTATGGCATTGTTTTTTATTAGCTTATTTTTTATACCACCTGTCTTATCTTATTTAGAAGTACCTAATGCGAAGCATGTAAAATATCTAGATAATAAAACCTTGGAGAAATTATTAGTAAAGATTGAGCGTTGGACATTTGATCATACTAAATGGGTTTTTGGTATTACTATTGTTTTAGTAATTATTTCTTCTTTTGGTTTATTAAAAATTAAAAAAGAAGCATTTATAGTAGACGACCTGCCTAAAAAAGATAAACTATATACCGATCTTAAATGGTTTGAGCAAAATGCAGGTGGTGTAATGCCATTAGAAATTGTGATTGATAGTAAAAAGAAAAATGGCCTTACAAGAAGCTTAAAGCCATTAGAAAAAATAGATGAACTTGACTATTACTTACAGGAACAACCAGAATTGGGTAAGCCCTTAGGATTATTAGACGGCATTAAATTTGCGAAACAAGCATTTTATGATGGAGATAGTTTAGCATATGCAATCCCTACTGGAACTGAGATGGCCTTTATAGCACCTTATATTGCGCCTAAGCCATTAGATTCAACAAAAGCTAAAACTACCGCAAATAAAGGTCCAGAGGCCTTATTAAATAAGTTTATAGATAAAGATAAAAAAGCAACACGTATATCCGTTAATATGAAGGATATTGGTAGTGCAAAATTACCTTTGTTTTTATCAAAAATCGATAGCGTAACAAAGGTCTTATTTGATACTAGTAAATACCATGTAGAAATTACTGGAAGTAGTGTGACCTTTTTAGAAGGAAGTAATTTTATCATCAAAGGCTTGGGTGAATCCATTTTTTGGGCTTTTTTGTTGATTGCTATTTGTATGATTTTCTTATTTAGGTCTTTCCCTATTTTGATGTGTTCATTGATTCCTAATATCATTCCATTGTTTATTACGGCTGGAATAATGGGATGGACGGGCGTTGCATTAAAACCTTCTACTGTATTAGTTTTTAGTGTTGCTTTGGGTATTGCAATTGACGTAACGATTCGATTTTTGGTGAATTATAAGCAAGAATTACCACATCTGAATTACCAAGTAAATAATACACTTGTACAAACTATTAGACATACCGGAATTAGTATTATTTATACTTCTATGGTACTTGTAGCAGGCTTTATTATTTTCTGCTTCAGTGATTTTGGCGGAACTAAAGCGTTGGGCTGGTTAACTTCTTTAACACTTATTGTAAGTACTTTGACTAATCTGGTTTTACTACCAGCTTTAATCAAAACATTTATTTCAACAAAGTCTCCAAAGTAGCACCAAGTGCAGGACCTCTTAAATCTTTAGCGATTATTTTACCAGTTGGATCTAGTAAAACATTAAAAGGTATCCCTTCTATTTGGTATGCACTTACTACAATACTTTCCCATTTTTTTAGGTCGCTAATATGTTGCCAGTTTAATTTATCTGCTTTAATAGCATCTAACCAACTTGCTTTATCATCGTCTAAAGAAACGCCTAGCACTGTGAAATTTTTGTTTTTATATTTTTCGAAATTAGCAACCACATTTGGATTTTCACCTCTACATGGTCCGCACCAACTTGCCCAGAAATCTACTAGTACATATTTGCCTTTTAGGCTGCTTAGTGTTATAATTTTTCCGTCTATATCTTGTAGTGCAATTTCTGGCGCAAGTTGACCAACTTCGATTGGTCCAGCTGTTGTGTTGGCTTGTACCTGTCCGCTAAGAATGTTTACAAAGTCAATTAAAGGTGTAGCCTTTGTTCTTTCTGCTGCAACTTTTGCCATTGCTAAGACCTGTGCTGCTTCCATTGATCTAATACTTAAACCTAATGCGTAATAAATAAAGGCAGGACTAGTTTCTGTTGCTACCGTTTTTTCAATTAACTGGTTTAGACTTGTAATTTTTTCTGTTTTTTGTTTTTGTAACCAGTATATAGTACTGTCTTTGCCCTTTTGGTTTTGAAGGGCTTCAAGATTATACAAAGTGGCAAAAATAGAAGAGTCCTTCTGTCTATACTCTTTTAAGAATTTTAGTAAACCTTCACTGTTTTTAGATCCTTTTATCTGATAGCTATTATAATCGTTAGCATCTGCATTAATTTGGATATTCTCTTCGTCATTGATAAACAGTATTTCAAGATCTTTTTCTGTCGCGATTCTATATATACCTTCTTCTTTTGCAATAAAGTCGAAACTATATTTGCCATCTTCTTTTAGGCTAATAGAGTCTAAAGTGATAATTGGTTTACCTCCATATGGCACTTCTTGTAATAATAATTTCTGTGCTGTAGCATTAGTAATTGTACCAGCTACATTATATCTTAATTCTTGATTTTTCTTACCACAACTAATTAGTATAGTAAGCATTATCAAACAGCTTATTTGTAGAATTTTATTTTTCATATAGTTATTGAGCTAATTTTTGTTCTAATAATTGTGTAGTCATTTTCGGGTCGGCTTGTCCCTTACTTATTTTTTTAACCTCGCCTACAAATAAGCCAATTAATCCTTTCTTACCCTTTTTATATTCTGCAACTTTATCTGGATTGGCTGATAAGACTTGATCTACCCATTCAGTAATAGCATCTGATGAATTATTTTGAATAAGTTGGTTCTCTTTTGCAAAGTCAATTGCTTTTGTTGTTGTACCAATAATACCTTTAAATACTTTCCCACTTGCATTAGAAAAGCTTAATTGATTGGATTCTACTAAATCTAGTAATTCATTTAATTGTGTGATAGAACTATCTAAGTCTTTATAAGTTTTACCAGACTCGTTTAAATATTCTCTTATTGGTCCCAAGATCCAATTGACTGCAGCTTTATAATGCTTTGTTGTTTTGATCCAAAGTGTATAAAAATCTGCCTCTTCTTTATTTTCTGTGATTTGATCAACATCATAATCTGATAGACTCAATCTTGTTTTCCATTCTTGCTTTAACTGATTAGGCAGTGCAGGAAGGGTAGCTTTAATAGTTTGTATGTATTTTTCTGTTAATTGGAATGGAGCTAGATCTGGATCTGGGAAATACCTATAATCATTTGCATCCTCTTTATCTCTTATGGCAAATGTGGTATCATTATTAGCATCAAAACTTCTAGTTTGTTGAATAATAGTTTCACCAGCTTCTACCAATTTGATTAATCTTTCAATTTCAAATTCAATGGCTTTCTTAATATTTCTAATAGAGTTTAAATTCTTTACTTCTACTTTAGTGCCTAATTTGGTATCGCCTTTTAATCTTACTGAAATATTCGCATCACATCTTAAACTGCCTTCTTCCATATTACCATCACACACCCCCAACCAACGTACTAATTTTCTTACTTCTGTAACATATAAAAAAGCTTCTTCTGCAGAGTGGATACAAGGTTCGGTGACCATTTCGATTAATGGCGTGCCTGCTCTATTTAAATCTATACAAGTATCTGTAGGGGATATGTCATGAATACTTTTGCCTGCATCTTCTTCAAGATGTATTCTATTCAATTGAACATAAGTATTTTGACCGTTCAACTGAATAGCTACTCTTCCTCCAACACATATTGGGGTAGTGTGTTGTGATATTTGATATCCTTTAGGTAAGTCTGGGTAGAAATAATTTTTTCTGGCGAAATAATTATTCTTTTCTATAGTTGATTCGCAGGCAATACCCATTTTAATAGCGTATTCAACTGCTTTTGTATTGGTCTTAGGAAGGGTGCCAGGATGTCCCATTGTGATGGGGCTAATATGTGTATTAGGATCTGCACCAAAACTAGTGGCATCGCCGCAAAATAATTTACTATTGGTAGCCAATTGCGCATGAATTTCTAAGCCTATTACTGCTTCATATTGATTAGCATCTGCCATGGCACAAAAGTACTAATTTAAAAGGCTTTGGCATAAAAAAGCCCCTTCAAATAAATGAAGGGGCAAGCAAATGAGCACCGTTGTAATCTATAAATCTGCAGAATTTATCTTTTTAGGGATTTTGACTTCAATTATTTTAACTTCTTTGTTTCTGCTAATGCCTACTTTGATTGTTTGGCCAGCTTCAAAATATTGCCATTTAAGATCATTCACTTCTTTTACCTCGTGTTTATCAATAGTAGTGATGATATCACCAATTTTTAAACCCGCTTTAGCAGCAGGAGAACCTTCATTAACTGCTTTAATTTTCACACCTTGCCCTTCTTCTAAATCTTCTATAGAAATGCCTAGTTTAGGTTTTTTAGCCATTACATCTATACCTTCTAAGTTTGGCAATTCCGGAAGTCTAAAGCCTCTTTTGAAATCTCTATTAAAATTTTTATTGAAATTGTTGTTGTCAAAATTAAACACTTCTATATCACCATTCAATGAGCCTAAATCATTATTTAAATCATCTAATAATACTCTTCCTCTTGCCATTGAAGGCATTTTATTTTTTGCAAGTACTACTTCTTTTTTTATTGACTTACCTTCTCTAGAAAACTCAATATTAATTTTATCTTCTGGCTTGTGCTTGCCAATCTCTTCAAATAAATCTGTATGATCTTCAATGGCTACATTATTTATTTTAGTAATGATATCATCTACTTTCAAACCCGCTTTGGCTGCAGGGCTTCCCTCGCTTACTTCTACTACCTGAGCGCCTAATGCTGTTGCTTTAGTGGATACTCCTAAGAATGCTTTGTTTGCTGATAGTGCAGGAGATTGTCCTGATATAACATTGATTCTTTTAATCTTTTTTAATCTTGGATCATTTGATTGCACTTTTTCACCATTCAACATAATATTGTCACCATCTACAATGACAGTGATATTAGAAGTGTCAATAACTGTTTTATATTTTCCTTTGGTTGTAATTTCTACAACACCTTTGTCTCCTTTTTTGCCATATTTTTCAATTGCAGATGGTCCCTTTATAACATTGATGGATTGAATGTCATTAGGAGACATATCGTTCATATTCTTGTTTTCAGAAACTACTCCATCAATAATCATTAAAGGCTTATTGGCTGTATCCTTACTGTCTTTTGTAATGACAACTACTTCTTGTGCACTTGATTGGGTAGCAATTGAACTAATTAAAATAAGACCTAATACTATCTTTTTCATAATCTGTATTTTGTGTACGAAATATTTTGTAGATCAAAAATAAGGAAAAATATTAACTACGAAACAATTCGCAAATGTTAAAATTTTACAAAATTGACTTAATTACCTCAATAACCTGGTCTAATTGACTGGCATCTTGGCCTCCTGCAGTAGCCAAAGTCTTTTGACCACCACCGCCACCTTTGATTAATGGGGCAATTTTCTCTTTGATCAGGGCAGGGGCTTGCCAATTCTTGCTGTTTACCAAAGACTCGCTTATAGATAATGCAACATTGGCTTTACCATTTGCTTCTGTAGTAAGTATTACTACTGCAGTTGTATGTATAGCATTTAATTGTTGTGCCAGCTTTTTCAGGTTATCCGCATTGCTTAATTGTAATTGTACTCCTAAAAATTCAATATCATTAATTGTTACAAATGCTGATTTGTATTTTTCAAACAATTCATTGACTAATAATGCTTCTTGACTTTCTAATTTCTTTGATAAATCTTTTTGACTTGTTTGTAAAGCATTAATGGTATCATTCAGTACATCTATACTAGAATTTTCATTCCATTCAGGTGCTGTGAAAGCAGCATGTATCTTGGCTGCAATGCTAGCACATGCTTCTGTTAACTGCACAATTTGTTTATGCAATTTCTCTTTTACTTCAGTCAAATGTAATGATGCTGCATCTCCCACAACAGCTTCCACTCTTCTTACACCCGCAGCTACTGAGGATTCAGCTTTTAAAATGAAATGTCCTATCTCGCCTGTGTGGCCAACATGTGTACCACCACATAATTCAATTGAATAAGCTGGATCCATCACTACTACTCTTACTTTGTCTCCGTATTTTTCTCCAAACAATGCCATAGCACCTAAGGCAATTGCTTCATCTTTGCTCATTTCATTAATAACAACGGGCACATTTTCTTGAATCTTATCATTCACTATTTTTTCTACAGAAGCAATTTCTGCATCGGTCATTTTTGCAAAATGAGAAAAGTCAAATCTCAATTGTTGATCGTTTACTAAACTTCCTTTTTGTGCAACATGTTTTCCTAAAACATTTCTCAAAGCCGCATGTAATAAATGCGTTGCTGAGTGATGTTTTGTTGTATTTGCTCTTAAAGTAGCATCTACAGTTGCTTTAATATTTTTACCAATACTCTTAGGTAAGGTATCTGTAAAGTGAATAAATAAATTATTCTCTTTTTTGGTATCAGTTACTTGCGCAACAGTTCCATCTTCAAATGTAATTGTCCCTTTATCACCTACCTGTCCGCCACTCTCTGCATAAAATGGGGTAGAAGCTAAAACCCATTGATAGGCTTCTTTCCCTTTCGCCTTGATATTTCTATATTTAACAATACTTGTGTCTATAGAAGTTTGATTGTATCCGACAAATTGTGTTGGAGTATCTTCTCCTATCATAATCCAATCGCCTGTGTCTACTGCGGTTGCCGCTCGACTTCTGTCTTTTTGTTGTTGCATTTCGGTTTCAAATCCTGCTTCGTCTACTTGTAAATAGTTTTCACTGGCAATTAAACGTGTTAAATCAACTGGGAATCCATAGGTATCAAATAATTCAAATACCAATTTACCCTCAATGCTTGCGCCTTTTTGATGAGAAGCAATAATATCATCCATTCTTTTTAATCCCTTCTCTAAGGTTCTTAAAAATCCTTCCTCTTCTTCTTTCACTACCTTGCTTACAAAATCTAATTGACTATGTAATTCTGGGAATACATGTTCAAATTGTTTTGCTAATGATGGCATTAATTGATGTAATAAAGGCTGCTTGTAATCTAGATAAGAGTAATAATATCTTACAGCTCTTCTTAAGATTCTTCTAATTACATAACCTGCACCAGTGTTTGAAGGTAATTGTCCGTCTGCAATAGTGAATGCAATGGCACGAATATGATCTGCGATTACTCTAAATGCAACTGCTTCTTTGCTATCACTGAAATCATATTTTTTTCCTGTAATCTGCGAAACAATATCAATAGTACCAGTAAATACATCGGTATCGTAATTACTTTTCTTTCCTTGAATAACACGCACCAATCTTTCAAATCCCATACCTGTATCCACATGCTTTGCTGGCAATGGTTCTAAGCTTCCGTCTTTTTTTCTATTGTATTGAATAAATACATTATTCCAAATTTCAATTACCTGTGGATGATCTTTGTTCACTAAATCTCTGCCTGGTACCTGAGCGATTTCTTCCTCAGATCGCATGTCTACATGTATCTCACTACATGGCCCACATGGTCCTGTATCACCCATCTCCCAGAAATTATCTTTTTTAGTACCATAAATTATTTTTTCCTCAGGCACCCATTTTCTCCATTCTTCTAAAGCAATACTTGAAGAGGGTAAATTTTCTGCAGGGTCTCCTTCGAATACAGATACATATAAACGTGCAGGATCTAATTTATATACCTTGGTTAATAATTCCCATGACCATGCAATTGCTTCAGCTTTAAAATAATTTCCAAAACTCCAGTTGCCTAACATTTCAAACATAGTATGATGATAAGTGTCAACACCAACTTCTTCTAAGTCGTTATGCTTTCCACTTACTCTTAAACATTTTTGTGTATCGGCTATTCTTGGATGACTTGGAGCTTGATTGCCCAAGAAATAATCTTTAAATTGATTCATACCCGCATTGGTGAACAAAAGGGTAGGATCATTTTTTATTACTATAGGTGCAGAAGGAACAATAGCATGTCCTTTCGATGCAAAAAAATCTAAAAACTGTTGTCTAATTTCTGAACTGGTCATCATGTATTGGAATTTTAAGCTAATTCATCCTTAAAAAGCTATATTTGTACAGTTTTTTAAGAGCTTCAAAGGTAAGGAAATAGGCCCTTTTTTAACAGATTTGGACATATTAATCACGTAATTGAGATGAAGAAAATCAAATATTTCTTTAATACCCATACGCTTCGATTTGAAAAAGTGGAAGTGCCCCTGCGTGTTCGCTTATTACAGACCTTTGGTTTTATTGTAGCTTCAATAGTAACAGGTGTTATTATTGTTATTATTATGTTCCAATATATTGATTCCCCAAAAGAAAAGTTGTTACGCCAACAAAACCAAGCCTATAAAGAAAGTTATAGTGTCTTGCAAGAGCGTGTTAAGCAATTAGAACTGCAAATGAATGAATTAGAGAATAGAGATAATGATGTGTATCGCTCTATTTTTGAAGCAGATCCTATCCCAGATAGTGCTCGTGTAAAAGCAATGGAGGCCAAGAAAGAGGTTCAATTAATTCAAAATTTGAGCAATGCTGATTTGCTAGAAAGTATGGTTGGGCAGTTGAATAATTTAAGTCTTAGAATGGCTTACCAAACTAAGTCTTTTGAAGAGATTACAGATATGGTGAAGAATAAGGAGAAATTATTAAAAGCCATTCCTGCTATTCAGCCCGTAAGTAATAAGAATTTAAATAGAGTTGCTTCTGGTTTTGGTTATAGAGTGGACCCTTTATATAAAGATTATAGATTACATGCAGGCCTAGATTTCGCTGCTCCTTCTGGAACACCTATATATGCTACTGCGGATGGGATAGTGCAAGCTGCAGGATTTAACACGGATGGCTATGGCAATAAAGTAGTGATTAATCACGGTTATGGTTATCAAACCTTATACGGTCATATGGTAAGAGTTAAAGCTAAAGTTGGTCAGAGAGTGAAAAGAGGAGAAGTGATTGGTTATATCGGTAGCACAGGTAAGAGTACTGGACCACATTGTCACTATGAAGTAATTAAGCGTGGCACAAAAGTAGATCCTGTTTATTATTTCTATAATGACTTGACTCCTGCTCAATTTGATAGAATCTTAAAAGCAGCAGCAACCAATAAGCAAAGTTTAGATTAATAGAAGCCTTAGCTACTATGGTCAGAAACAATTTTCCAAACTCCTTTTATTCTTTTGAACATTAAAGTGAAGTGACCACTTGCGTTACCTACCTTTCTATCTAACATGAATTTTCCAATTACAAAATAATGGTCTTTTTCGATTGCTTGAACGCTTAGAATATCAAAGTTCAAAACGCCCATATAGTCTTTGTTGGGATAGTTCTTCTGATAATTATGTAGGGTATTGTTAAAGCCATATGTGGGGCCATTTTTGCCAATAAATACAAGACTGTCATTTTCCCAATAACCCTGCATGAATCCTGGTATATCTCCTTTGTTCCAAAAGCTTATTTGATCTGCTAAGATTTTTCTAATCACTTGCTCGTCTTTGGATTGAGCTTGACTTGAGAAAGCAAAAAGGATACTTGCAAAGAGGAGTATTTTTTTCATAAGCTTTTCATTAGGTTATTCTAAATTACATAAAAGGGTTTAAATTGTGCCATGTCCTATAAATTACATTTACAAAAAGACAAGGGCCTGTCATTGTTACTAGAAGAAGATACCCATATCTTAACTAAAAGAAAAAACACTGCTATTCGTTTAATAGCTAGTATTATAAGTCAGCAATTAAGTACACAAGTGGCTAAGATTATTTTTACTAGATTTTTAGATTTATATGGCGGCAAAGAACCAAGCTGCGACAAGGTTTTAGCTACTGATCCATTGGTGTTAAAAGGGATTGGTTTAAGTAATGCGAAAGTGAATTATGTGCAAAATGTAGCACAATTTTTCAAAGACAATAAAATTACAGATGCCCAACTATATAAGATGTCTCCGGAAGAAGTGATAGATTTATTAACTCAAATTAAAGGAGTGGGTAGATGGACGGTAGAAATGTTATTGATGTTTAGTTTGGGTCACGAAGATGTATTTGCAGTAGATGATCTTGGAATTCAACAAGCAATGATTAGGTTGTACAAGATTAAATATGAAACCAAGAAAGAACTTCGTGAAAAAATGCTCAAAAAATCAGCATCCTGGTCTCCTTATAAAACCTATGCTTGCTTGCATTTATGGAAATGGAAAGATACTAAAGCCCCTATATAATACTAAGCAGAGTTTCTAGCAGCATTGATAATGCCAAACATGGTTCTGGTAAGCAATTTCTCGTAAGCATTTTTAGTATCTGTTGCTAAAGCTTCTTCTTGCATTTTACCTAATGCGTATTGTTGAATAGTTAAAAGAGGTAAGACAATTCGATCTCTTAGTAAAATAGAATGTTTTCCCACTGTATCAGTTTCCATTAAACTCTTTCCGCCACTTAATTCTAAATATAGTTGAGTGGTTAATAAAAACTCATTTTTGATATTATTCCATATGTCTGTGAACTGAGGGTCCTTATCTATATATTTTGTAATGGCAAAATTAGATTTAACCATACTCATCATACTATTGTCAATGAGGGTTCTAAAAAAAGCAATATTATTAAATAGCGATTGCACTTCTTTCCACATGCCTTTTTCTTTTAATACTTGCAATGCAGTACCTACCCCATAATAGCCCGGAACATTTTGTTTTAATTGACTCCAACTGCCAACAAATGGGATAGCTCTTAGGTCTTCAAATTTTAAAGTATTGCCTGCACCTCTTTTAGCTGGTCTGCTCGCAATATTACTTTTGCTATAATAATTTAGCGGACTAAATTTTTGTAAGTAGGGAAGGAAGAGTGGATTTTCTTTTAATTGCTGGTAACTAGCATAGCTGATATTGCCCAACTCTTCTAATATCAATCGGTCTTGTGTAGATAATTGTAATTTGGTGTCTGAAAATAATTCATGACTTACACCCGCACTCAATAATTGTTCTAAATTATATTGCGCAGATTGTACAGTGCCAAATGTAGAAGTAATGGTTTGGCCTTGTACTGTTAATTGAATTTCTTCATTTTCAATCTGGTTGCCCATAGATGCATAAAACTGATGTGTTTTTCCTCCACCTCTTGATGGCGGGCCACCTCTACCGTCAAAGAAACTTACTACTATATTGTTTTTTCTAGAAATTGCTGTTAATACCTCTTTAGCCTTATAAATGCCCCAATTAGCTTGCAAATAACCACCATCTTTTGTTCCATCACTAAAACCCAGCATAATAGGTTGTTGATTTTTTCTTGCATTTAAATGTGCTGCATATACTGGATGTTGATATAAAGTCTCCATAATGCTTTCTGAAGCTGCTAAATCATCGATGGTCTCAAATAAAGGCACAATATCTATATTACTAATTGTTTTGTTCGCGCCACATAAACGAATCAATGTATACAATTCCATTACATTCACAGCCGTTTGACAGTTACTGATGATATATCTATGACAACCTGCTTCACCATTAAGATCCTGAACGGTTTGAATAGCATAGATGCTTTCGATGGTATCTTTTGTTATAGTTTCAGTAAAGTCTGCTGAATTAATCTTTCCTTCAATAGTTGCAAGTATATTTAATTTCTCTGCTTCACTTAAAGTATCATAATTACTAGGAAGTGTGCCTGTATCCTTTAATACTTTATGATGTATTCTGCTATCTTGTCTGATGTCTAAAGAAGCAAAATGGGTGCCAAATATTTTTACCTTATTCAACAAGCTCTCTAGTTTGCTTAAATATAGAGAATGATCTTCCTGAATTAATTTTTGTCTAATCGTAGTAAGGTTTCCAATAATTTCCTCGCTAGATATTGGACTACTATCTTCTGGCCTGAATACGTTTTCGTATAATCTAGCCTCCAAGCTACTCAAGATTGTATCAACCCCAGCGAAAGTGAGTTTACGTTTTAATTTTCTCACATCTCTATAATAGCAAACAATACTACTACTTCTTAAGAGCTGTGACACTTTGATGGTAGTTGCTGCATTTACAAATGGATTACCATCTCTATCTCCGCCAGGCCAGAAGCCTAATTCGATAAATGGATTCGCGGCTTCGTAATTGTTGTCAAAAACATTTCTAACAATGGTATCATATATATTGCCTACTGCATTGTAAAAAACATTTTCCAAATACCACATTAAAGTTTGCGCTTCATCTGTTGGTGTTGGTTGTTTTTTATTAAAAAATGGCGTTAGGCCAAGTTGTTGTATATATTGATTGATGGTATGATAATCGTTTTTGCCAATAGCGTCACCCATATCGTGTATAATACCTAAAACATTTGCTGGATAAAATTGTGTAGGGTGTGCTGTTAATACAATCCTTACTTTAAAATCTTTTAATTTATTTTTTAAGGCTTGTGTTTTACCAGAAAAGCTAGCCTCTCTAATTAATGATTTTAAACTACCAATACCATCCATGTCATTTACAGAACTAAATGCAGCATCCTCAATGGCATCAAATAATACCACCTGTCTTTCCATGTACTGTACATATTTAAACAAGTGATCAATTTTTTCTTTCTCTGAATCAACGGCAGTATGTTGTTTAAAAAAGTAGTCAATTATTTCTATTGGTGATTTAGATTTTGCGTAACCTTCTTCGCAGGTTTGTAACATGATAGGTAATAATGCACCAACATTGGCAATACCAGAATAAGGTAGTGCTGCGAATAAGCTATTGTAGATAATGTATTTGTCAGATACATTTCTTCTGAATTGAATTGAATAATTATTAGTAGGATTGGACATCATCTTGCACTAAAGGTACAAAATATTTGCAAGGATCTTCTGAAACCCTTGTCCCTATTGATTCCTAATGAATGTTTGTTTTAAACTGATTGACTGGTTTTCCAAGTTGGATGACTAATATCATGATAGAAAGCGAATTGCCATCCAGCTGTATTTCCTTCTTCCCACCAAGTTTGTCTCCACTGCATGGCTTTTTTCCCATCCATGTCGTACTTGGCTACAAATCTGGAACGCATTTGTTGTAATTGTGGAGCTTCGTCTCCTCCAAAAAAAATAATCTCTCCCTGTTCTTTAAACCAAGCTACTTGGTGAAATTTACTGTGTCCAGCACTTAATTGGTAATAAATATAATTATCAATTACGCCATTATCTTCTTCTAACCATTCCACTCCACTAAATTCTTCAAATAAGGCAATTTGTTCTGGAATATAAGAGGATTTGCTTCCTTCCATGGCAAAGTTGAACTCTCTTCTTTGAATATAATGTTTAGCGTATGGGAAACTGATAAATCTTTCTTGACTCACTGGGTCAATATAAGTTAAGCCTCCAGAATGATCTTTGTGTAAGTGACTCATGAATACTTTGGTAATGCTTGAGGGGTCAATGCCTAATGACATTAGATTCTCATGTATCTGAAGTTTTCCAGATTTATTCATATAGCCCAAACCGGTGTCTAATAAGATAATGTCATTTTCGGTAATAATAACAAAGGGCTGAATTTCTACTAATATACTTCCTTTAGGGCGCTCTTGTAAATTTTCTATACTTGTATTAAATGGGACAAATACCTTGGTTTGATCTATTGTAAAACTTCCTTCAGATAGTGGATGAATTTGCATGGCACAAAATTAAGCATTAACGAAGCACCATCTGTCTATCCGCATCTAATCTTAATAAAATAAAAATAAGTATAGTAAAGGTAAGTAATGAGGATCCTCCATAACTTATTAAAGGCAGAGGGATTCCAACTACAGGGAATAATCCAATACACATACTGATATTTACTGCAATATGAAAGAAGAATATACCTACAACGCTATATGCATAAACTCTAGAAAAAGTACTTCTTTGTCTTTCTGCTATTCTGATTAATCTAAATAGGAAGAACAAGTATAATCCTAAGAAAACAAATGTCCCCACAAATCCAAATGCTTCCCCCAATGAGGTAAAGATAAAATCTGTATGTTGTGCTGGTACATATTTCCCTCTGGTTTGAGTTCCCTTTAAAAAACCTCTTCCCCAAAACCCGCCAGAACCTATGGCTATTTTACTTTGTTTTACATTATAATCATCTGGCTTTCTACTTTTTTTACCACCCATTGCCATGCTTGCAACAGCTTTCTTATTTAAACTACAATCATATTCTTTACCCACCATACTATAGATACGTGTACTTTGGTAACATTCAAATACATTGTTAAATATATATGGCACTGCAAACCTCACTGTGCCAAAACAAATTGCCCAAATACCCAGCACAATTAAAATAGTATTTTTATTTCTTTTGAATCTTTTAATCATCGTCAAGATGATTAATGCTGCAATCACTGTTAAAATAATGGCTAATACACTAGGGTCTAGTAAAAGGGTAGCTATGACCAATACAGCAAAAGATAATCCAATTACCAAGATGGCTGCAGGCAATCCCTCTCTATACATGGCGAATAAGAATGCGCTGTAAACTAAGGCCAATCCTAATTCGTGTTGCATAATCGATAAAATGGCTGGAAATGCAATCATCGCCGCTGCTATTAAATGTGATTTTATTTTACTAAAATCAGTTTCTGGTTTAGAAATAAATTTCGCCAAAAACAAAGCAGTAAATATTTTACACAATTCTGCAGGCTGTAAATTAAACCCTCCAGCAATAGGAATCCAGCTTTTAGATCCGTTGATATTTTTTCCTAAAACAAATGTTGCTAGCATTAGTAGTATACCACCTATATAAAATATATTGGCTAAAGCAGTAAACACCTTACTATCCATTAATAAAATAAATATTCCTATAAAACTACAGAAGATGGCAAAATAAAATTGCTTACTGTAATTTGTTTTTGCAGTAATAAAAGAAGTACTCCAACTTGTATTGGGGTTGTACTCTACCATATAAATACAAAGTATACCCACTGCAACCATAATCATGTATAAAACGATTACTGCTAAGTCTGTCCCTTTAGAGAAATTATTTTGGTTAGAGCTGGTTGACATTATTGTTGTTGACCTTGTTTTTGATAGTGGGTTGTTTTTTGATTGCTTTTTTCTTTACAATCTTCTTTTTTGGATTATTCAAAGCACTATCCTTATTGTATTTATGTAAGCTTATTGGAGGGGCTGGTAAAGACTTTTTATTATTTGTATCTGCTTTAATAGTGTCTTTAGGAACAACTTTAGATACTGCGTCTGCATCCAACATCTCCATATCCCAAACGTCCGACAATTCATCATTATTGTATTCTATAGGCGTTAAATACGCAGATTTATTGTTTCTTACATACCAATCTTTGATGGCTTGTGGCATTAAGTCTACCTGAGATAATGTTTCTGCTTTCAACTTACTTTCTGGAGTCAATGTGTCATTCAAATATTTTTCCATCATTAAGCCTGCAATTGGTCCTGCCCATGTTGCACCATATCCTGCATTTTCTACAATCACTGCAACGGCAATTTTTGGATTATCTTTTGGTGCAAAGCAAACAAATAAAGAGTGGTTTTTACCATGTGGGTTTTGTGCTGTTCCAGTTTTCGCACAGTATTCATGTCCTGGTACTTTGATAAAAGCCGAAGTACCGTAAACGGTTACATCATGCATACCCTCTTTAATTACTTTAAAAATGCTAGGAGGTATATTGGTCACTTTCTGTTTGGTACGAAATTTCTCTAATATTGCAGCATCTTCTTCTGACTCATCTTCAATACTATCTACAAAATGTGGAGTATAATAATATCCTTCATTGGCAATATATGCCATACTATTCGCTAATTGTAGAGGTGTAGCGGTCATTCTATCCTGTCCAATACCTAGGGTTAACATATAACAACTATTCCAATACCTTGGATTCCCAAAATCTCTATTGTATTGTGCTGTGTCTGGTATATTGGCTTTGTTCTCACTTGGTAAATCCACTCCTAATTTTCTGCCAAAACCAAATGCATTCATGTATTCTTTCCATTTTAGATAACCTGTTTTTGCATTTTTATACTTTGGATTATCAATGGCCATTCTAAATACCTGTAAGAAATAAGAGTTACAAGAATTAGCTAAGGCCAATTGTAAATTGGCCGCGTGTCCAGCATTATGGTGTTCACATTTTCTTGGATCTCCACAAGCTCCGTATAATCCATAACAATTGTAACCATAGGAAGGAGTTATCAAACCTTCGTCTAATGCAATTATAGCACCCAAGGGTTTAAATGTAGATCCAGGAGGATATTGTCCTTTGATTGCTCTATTGTATAAAGGGCGTGCAGAATCTAATAATAATCTACCAATGGTTTTTCTTCTTTGATTACCCGTTAATAGGTTTGGATTATATCCGGGCGTACTTGCCATAGCAATCACGCCACCTGTTTTTGGATTAATGGCAACTGCACTACCCACTTTATTCTGTAATAATTTCTCTGCCAATTGCTGTACTTCCACATCCATACTGGTAAATAAATTTTTCCCAGCAATTGCTAATGTATCGTATTCGCCTTTTTCGTATGCGCCTTGTATTTTTCCTTTATTATCTCTTAGAAAACGCTTTACTCCTCTTTGTCCCATTAAAATGGACTCATACTGTTTTTCTAATCCTGTCATGCCTGCATAATCACCCATTTCATATCCTTCTTCCTCATGTTTTTGTAAAAAGTTGACATCTACTTCTGCAACATAGCCTAATACATGGGCTGCAGTATTATATGGGTAATTTCTGATAGATCTTTCTGACAAGGAGAATCCTGGAAAACGATATAAGTTCTCTGTAAGCTGCGCGTATAATTCTGGAGATAAAAATGGTTCAAATGTACCGGCTTTCACTCTAGAGTTTTTAATGATCACTTCGATCATTCTTTTTTTATATTCTTCTTTGTCAATTTTTAAGATTTCACAAAGGGTCGCTGTGTCTACGCCTTTTGCTTCATTAGGTATTACTACTAAATCGTAGCTAATTGTATTTTCTAGTAAGGCTCTTTTTTTACGATCATAGATAATACCTCTATCTGGGTAAATGATTTTTCTAAATATGGCATTATTGTCTGCAGCTAATTTATATTTATTAGACACTACTTGTAAACTTATTAATTGTCCAATAAGTATTACAAATATGACACCAATGATTATTTGTATGATGCCACCTCGGTTGGAGTTGTACAATGCCATGAATTATCTTTTGAGCTTTCTTCTGTTGGTAATGAGTTCTGGTAATAATATTAAAAGCATGCTCATTAATGTAGTTGCGGTTACTTTTCCAATAAAATAAGTGAAGTTGCCAAATTGCAACCATTCCAATAAGACCAAGTAAAAATGATGGATAAAAGTTAGTACGAAAATATAAATAAAGTAAGGCCCCCATCCCATGGTGCCAATACTTGGCTCTCTATTTAATTCTTCTGTAGCTTCCTGTGCTAGTAGTAAATTTAAAATAGTTGGACGTATATAGGCCATCAATGTACATGCTGCGGCATGCAGTCCAGGCGTATTAGTGAAAAGGTCTAAGCTATATCCATAAATGAATCCAAGTACAGTTAATCCCAGTCTGCTGGTACCAAAAGGCAACCATAATATAAATAAGAAATAAATATAGGGGGTTATGAATTGATGAATAGGAGGTATCTCATTCAAGATGATCACTTGGATCAGCAAGAATAAAATAAAACGAATGCTATTTTTTATAATACTATTCATTCTTCATCTCGTTTTGTTCTACGGCTTTTTGTTCTGCCATTCTTTTGTTTTCCACCAAATAGATATACTCTAATGTAAAAAAGTTGGTTGCAGATTTTACACTAAGAGATAAGAAATTACTAGAAGGATCTTGATTCACTTTGGTCACCCTTCCTATCATTAATTGAGCGGGAAAATTGGAAGAGTAGGGGCTTGTTAAAACTGTATCTCCAATTTTAGGCGCTGCACTTTTTGAAATATTTTTTAATGTCAGCATATTTGGGTCTTCTCCATCCCATTCAATACTACCGGCTACCTTATCTCTTTTTAACATTGCGCTCACTTTACTATTGCGATGCAATAAGCTCATTATTTTACTATAATTATCGTTTACTTCTACTACTACTCCTACAATTGATCCGTCAGGACTAATTGCTGCCATGTCTTTTTTAATGCCTTGTAAGGCGCCTCTTTCAATAGTGATAAAGTTTTTCTGTAAAGTGAATGTATTGCCCACCACTTTTGCTGGATAGTAATAGAACTTTCTTGTTTTTTCTAAACTATCTTTTCTTAAAATTAAAGTGCCTGCTTTTTTACTAGTATCGTATGCAGAAAAATTTTGAGCTAGTTGATTTCTCAATGCAGCATTTTCTTCAACCAATTTTGCATTGGTGGCTTTTAAGTCAAAAAAGTATGCCCAATTATTATAATAGCTATTGATATTGCCAGTAACCTGATTACTCCATCCCCCAAAAAAAGTTTCATGAGACTTACTGTAAGAAGATAAGATTACCAAAGACACTATTTGAAGTATCAAAAAACTAAAAAAAGTAAAGTTCTGTCTTATGAACCCAATGATATTCTTCAAAGGAAATTACTTTATTTTGGTTTATCTCATAATGAATGGGAAGCGTTGATAATTTTTTAAGGCAATTCCTGTACCTCTAACCACACTCTTCAGTGGATCATCTGCAACATGCACTGGCAATTTGATTTTTTGACTCAAGCGCTTGTCCAATCCCCTTAATAAAGATCCACCACCTGTAATGTATAATCCTCTGCGATAGATATCTGCAGCTAATTCTGGAGGAGTTGTTTCTAATGCTTTCAAGATAGCTTCTTCAATCTTGAAAATACTTTTATCTAAAGCTTCTGCTACCTCTTGGTAAGAAACCATAATTTGTTTTGGAATACCTGTTACCAAATCTCTACCATTTACTGGCATATCATCTGGTGGGTTGTCTAAATCTTTTAATGCAGCACCAACATGAATTTTAATTTGCTCTGCAGTACGCTCACCAATTAATAAACTATGGTATCTTCTTAAAGCTTCCATAATATCTGCAGTAAATTCATCACCTGCAATACGAATACTTTGATCACATACAATACCCGCTAATGCAATTACTGTAATACCAGTAGTACCACCACCAATATCAATGATCATATTTCCAACTGGTTCTTCTACATCTATACCAATACCTAAAGCTGCTGCCATAGGTTCGTGAATCATATAAACTTCTTTTGCACCAGCTTGCTCTGCACTATCACGCACCGCTCTTTTTTCTACTTCAGTAATTGATGATGGGATACAAATTACCATTCTCCAACTTGGTGGAAACAATGGCTTCTTTGGATAAATCATTTTCATCAACTCACGAATCATTAATTCCGCAGCGTTAAAGTCTGCAATTACACCGTCTTTTAATGGACGAATTGTTTTAATGCTTTCGTGTGTTTTTTCGTGCATCAATAAAGCCTTCTTGCCAACGCCTAATACTTCTTTCATATTATTCCTATTCAAGGCAATAATTGAAGGTTCGTTTACAACCACTTCATCATTGTGAATGATTAGGGTATTGGCAGTACCCAAGTCCATCGCAATTTCTTGGGTAAAAAAGTTGAATAATCCCATTATTGGTAAGCTTTTATTAGTTCTATGTGAATGATGCAAAATTCACTTAAAATACTTGAACTACAAAGCTTTTTACTAAAATGGCTAAGAATAATTTTTAGTGATTTCTATGCAGGGAACTCGTAACCAATATCTTTTCTAAAATACATTCCATCAAATTGAATATTGGACAAGGCTTTTTGGGCATTTTTTACAGCTTCTTGAATCTGACTTCCTTGTGCAGTAACGGTTAATACACGACCCCCTTTTGTAACAATCTCCTCTCCCTGAAAACCAGTACCAGCTTGAAATACAAGGGTCTTGTTGACAGATTTCGCAGCATCAATTCCGGTTATTTTTATGTCTTTTGAATAAGCTCCAGGATAGCCACCGCTAACAGCCATCACAGTGGCAAATGCCCCTTCGTGATATTCTATATTTACATCTTCCAAAGTGCCATTATCTGCAGCGGCTAATAAGCTTACTAAATCTGTTTGTAATCTTGGTAGAATAACTTCTGTTTCCGGATCGCCTAATCTGCAATTGTACTCTATTACATAGGGTTCGCCACCACAGTTCATTAATCCAAAAAACACAAAACCTTTATATACTAATTCTTCTTTTTGAAATCCGTTGATAGTGGGTTGGATAATAGTGCGCTCCACTTTTTCCATAAAATGCTCATCCATAAATGGCACTGGGCTTACGCAACCCATTCCGCCCGTATTTAAGCCCTTATCGCCTTCTCCAATCCTTTTATAATCTTTTGCATGCCCTATTATTTGGTAGTTTTTGCCATCCGTTAAAGCAAATACACTCACTTCAATACCTTCTAAGAACTGCTCAATCACCACTTTGGCACTAGCGGCACCAAATTGTTTATTTTGAATCATTTCCTCAAAACTGGCTAAAGCTTCTTGGTGCGTAAATGCAATGATAACGCCCTTTCCAGCAGCTAATCCATCTGCTTTTAATACAATTGGTAAGCTATGTTCACTGATATATTTCTTGCCTTCTTCATAATTGTCTTTGGTAAACTCTGCATAACTAGCTGTTGGAATGCCCTGTCTTTGCATGAAATGCTTACTAAAAGCTTTGCTACCTTCTAATTGCGCAGCTGTTTTAGATGGTCCAATCACATTAATATGAGCAGTGGTTTCATTTTCTGCAAAAAAATCATAAATGCCATTCACCAAGGGCTCTTCAGGTCCCACTACAATCATATCTATAGCTTGGTCTACAGCAAATTTGCTTAATCCTTCAAAATCATTGATATCAATAGCGATATTGGTACCAATACTAGCAGTACCAGGGTTTCCAGGGGCAATAAATAGTTGGTCACAATGATGACTTTGAGCCATTTTCCAAGCTAAAGCATGTTCTCTTCCTCCTGCACCAATGAGTAAAATATTCATAATATGATGGATTACGCCACGAAAGTAAAAATTATTAAAGGGATTTTATTAATTTGGGTCAATTAAATAAAGGATTCCTATGTCTGCAACTACTCAAAAACATCCAAAAGGGTTATATGTATTATTCGCTACAGAAATGTGGGAGCGTTTTAACTATTATGGGATGCGTGCCATTTTGGTTTTGTTTTTAACCAAGGCATTAATGTTTGATAAGGTTTTTGCTTCTCAAGTGTATGGCAGTTATACGGGTTTGATCTATTTGACGCCATTATTGGGTGGATATATTGCGGATAGATATTGGGGAAATAATAGATCCATTATTGCGGGTGGATTAGTGATGGCTATTGGTGAGTTTGTATTATTTGCCTGTGGCCATTTTTACGATCAAGCAGCATTGGCGACACCATTATTTTATACGGGCCTGGGTTGTATGATTGCAGGTAATGGTTTTTTCAAACCTAATATCTCTAGTATGGTGGGTCAGTTGTATCCAAAGGGTGATAAGAAGATTGATGCTGCATATACTATCTTTTATATGGGTATTAATACAGGTGGGGCAATGGGTCCAGTGGTTTGTGGTTTTTTTGCAGAGTCAAGTGGAAATGCAGGAGATTATAAATGGGGATTTTTAGCTGGAGGTATTGCTATGTTAATAAGTGTAATTACGCAAATTAGTTTTCAGAAAAAATATTTATTGGATGCAGAAGGCCAAGCCATTGGAGATACACCAAAAGGAGCTCCTGCGTTTTTTCTAAAAATACCAGTTATGGTAGGTTTTTTAATGTTACTTTCTTTATTGACTATTGCTTTAGTATATATTGATATCAAAGTAGTAAGTTATCTGTTTTGGTTATTAATTGGGTGTATTCTTTTGATTGCTTTTATTATTTTCTCTGATAAATCTTTAGATCTAATTCAAAAGAAAAAAGTAGCAGTGCTTTTTACAGTCTCCTTTTTTGTTATTTTTTTCTGGAGCGCTTTCGAACAAGCTGGCGCTTCATTGACTTATTTTGCTTCAGAAAATACACAGAGAGATCTAGGATTTTATATTGTCCCTGCTAGTTTTTTTCAATCTCTAAACTCATTATTTGTAGTAACATTAGCGCCTGTGGTAGCATGGGTATGGATTAAGTTAGGGAAAAGAGAACCTTCTTCTCCTTTTAAAATGGCAATGGGTTTATTCTTTTTAGCAATGGGTTATTTATGGATTGCAACAGGTGTCAATGGAGTAGGCGCTGGTATTAAAGTAAGTATGATTTGGTTATTAGGCATGTATATGATGCATACCCTAGGGGAGCTTTGTTTATCTCCCATTGGATTGTCATTATTTAACAAATTAGCTCCAATAAAATTTGCTTCTTTATTGATGGGTGTTTGGTTTACAGCCAATGCTTTTGCTAATAAATTAGCTGGTGTGTTTAGTGCATTGTATCCAGAGAATGGAAAGACCACTTCTTTTGCAGGATATCAAATCACCAACTTGCATGAATTCTTTATGTTCTTTGTATTAGTTGCTGGTACTGCATCATTGATTTTATTTTTCTTGTCTAGTAAATTGAAGAATTTAATGGAGCAATAGCATAATTACAATACGCCACGAACAATTTCATCTACTACTGCAGGATCAAGCAGGGTAGAAGTATCGCCGAGATTTTTTAATTCTCCTTCTGCTACTTTGCGTAGTATGCGTCGCATAATTTTACCCGATCTTGTTTTGGGCAAGCCAGAGACAAATTGTATTTTATCTGGTTTGGCAATTGGGCCAATGACGCGAGTCACGGTTTGTAATAAGTCTTTTCTAATTTGATCTGCAGTTCCATGAGTGTCTTGTCCATGAGAGCCTGTATAAATTACATACGCATATATACCTTGTCCTTTGATATCATGCGGATAACCTACTACCGCACTTTCTACTACGCCTGCATGCATATTAATAGCGTTCTCTACTTCTGCTGTACCAATTCTGTGACCGCTAACATTTAAAACATCGTCTACTCTTCCGGTAATTCTATACTGGCCTAATTCATTTTTTATTGCACCATCTCCTGTGAAATATAAATTATCATATGTAGCAAAATAATTGGTTCTGCATCTTTCATGATCGCCATAAGTGGTTCTTAAAATAGAAGGCCATGGTTGTGTAATACATAGATTACCGCGAATAATTCCTTCCTCATCTTTTTCTATTACTTCCACTCCTTTATCATCTACTAATATTGCTTTGATGCCAGGCATGGGGTAAGTTGCCCATCCTGGTTTGCCTTCAGTGATACCGGCCATGTTAGATATTAAAATACCTCCGGTTTCTGTTTGCCACCAAGTATCTACAATAGGACATTTTTTCTTTCCTATATTTTCGTTGTACCAGTGCCAAGCTTCTTCGTTGATAGGCTCTCCAACAGTTCCTAATACTTTTAAACTACTTAAATCATGGTCTTGTATTGGTCCTAAACCGAATCCCATTAATGATCTTATAGCAGTTGGTGCAGTATATAAAATATTTACTTTGAACTTATCAATGATATCCCAGAACCTACCTGCGTCTGGGAAGGTTGGTATGCCTTCGAACATCAAACTTGTACCTCCTGCACTTAATGGTGCATATACAATATAACTATGTCCTGTGATCCATCCAATGTCTGCAGTGCAGAAGAAAATATCTGGAGCTTGGTAATTAAATGTATTCACAAAAGTATAGTTAGTATACACCATATATCCTGCAACACTATGTACTACACCTTTTGGTTTACCAGTAGATCCAGAAGTGTATAAAATAAACAATGGATCTTCTGCATCCATCACTGTTGCAGCAATTGTTGTTATGTCTTGCGATTCTACTTTTTTAATTTCATCTTCCCACCACACATCTCTGCCTTTTAACATAGAGACTGCAGTTCTTGTTCTAGTACAAACAATTACTTTGTTAACTGTTTTGTTGCCAATTAATGCGTCGTCAATCACTCCTTTTAATGGGATATCTTTTGCACCTCTATAAGCTCCATCGCATGTAATAATGCAGGTTGCCTTTGCATCTTCTAATCTATCTGCAATACTTTGTGCAGAGAATCCTCCAAAAATAACACTATGAATGGCGCCCATTCTTGCACAAGCAAGTACTGCAATGGCAAGTTCTGGAATCATGCCCATATAAATACAAACACGATCTCCTTTTTTGACACCATTATTGATAAGTACTTGAGTGAATTGACAAACCTTGGTGTGCAATTGTTTATAGGTAATTATTCTATGATGTTCGCTTGGGTCATTCGGTTCCCAAATAATTGCTGGTTGGTCTCCTCTTGTAGCTAAATGTCTATCCAAACAATTCTCGGTAATATTTAATTGTCCTCCTTTGAACCATTCTACTTTGGGATCTTTGAAATTCCAATCTAGTGTGGTATCCCATTTTTTATGCCATGTAAAATGTGCTGCAATTTCACTCCAAAATGTAGCAGGTTCTTCGATACTTTTTTTGTAAGCAGCGTGATACGCTTCGATACTCTTAATTTGATAGGGATAAGACATGGCAATCGTTATAAATTGTTTAACCAAATTTACGTTTTTCAGTTTAAATATTTAACTTGATGAATCGATTGTTAAAAATAGTATTATGAATGGTACAAAACAGCCAAGTAAAATTGCCTTTGTAATTGGCGCATCTTCTGTGGGCACATTAATTGAATGGTATGACTTTTACATTTTTGGAATGTTGGCTACCATTTTATCCAAACAATTTTTTCCGGCAGATGCCGGTACGGCAGCGCTTTTAAGCACCTTAGCCATTTTTGCTGCAGGTTTTATTGTGCGTCCTTTTGGGGCATTGGTATTTGGTAGATTAGGTGACCTTATTGGCAGAAAACATACTTTTTTGTTAACCTTGGTTATTATGGGAGGTTCTACATTCGCCATTGGTTTGGTGCCTGGATATGCCAGTATTGGATGGTTGGCGCCTATTTTAGTATTAGTATTAAGATTATTACAAGGTTTGGCCTTGGGCGGTGAATATGGAGGTGCAGCAACCTATGTGGCAGAACATGCACCAGCCGGTCAAAGAGGTTTTTGGACCAGTTGGATTCAAACAACTGCTACATTAGGATTGTTTTTGGCATTAGGTGTGATTATATTAATTCGTTCAAGTCAAGGTGTAGACCAATTTAGCGCTGAATGGGGTGGATGGCGTTATCCATTTTGGATTTCCATTGTATTAGTAGGTGTTTCTGTTTTAATTAGAATGCGCATGAGTGAATCGCCCATGTTTAGCAAATTAAAATCTGAAGGAAAAACCTCTGTGAATCCATTGAAAGAAAGTTTCGGGAACAAGGCCAATTTCAAAATGGTTTTACTAGCATTATTTGGAGCAGTAATGGGTCAAGGTGTTGTTTGGTATACAGGACAGTTTTATGCGCAAAGCTTTATTGAAACGGTTTGTAAAATTGAGTTTGTTCAATCTAGAAATATTATGTTGATTGCTATTTTGATGGCAACTCCATGTTTTGTTTTGTTTGGTTGGCTAAGTGATAAAATTGGAAGAAAGTGGATCATGTTAACAGGTATGCTATTGGCTGTAATGACTTATAGGCCTATCTATAAAGAGTTCATCAATATTACAGATGCTTCTAAAAGAACACAAATAGTAGACAATAGATTGTCAAGCTCTATGACAGCTTTTCCATTGATTGATGCAAAAGATAAAACCAAATTATATATCAAAAAACAAGAAGACACCACCTATTTAGACGGCTCAGTTTTTAGGTATAGTAAAGTGGATACTTTGATCATGAAAGATTCGATTCATTCTTCAAGACCATTGACATTAATCTTTCCAAGTATGATCAAATACCAATCACCTAAACCATTTGTGCATGTAGAAAAAACATTGGGTAAAGCTGCTTTTTGGGATATGATCTGGTTGGTGTTTATTCAAATTGTTTATGTCACTATGGTATATGGTCCCATTGCTGCATTTTTAGTGGAAATGTTCCCTACTAAAATCAGGTATACATCTATGTCTTTGCCTTATCATATTGGCAATGGGGTATTTGGCGGATTGGTGCCTTTCTTGGGTACATTAATTGTGGAGTTTACAAAATCCGAAGCACATCCAGCAGGAGATGTTTTAGCAGGTTTGTGGTATCCTATAGGAGTTGCTGCAGTTTGCTTAGTGATTGGCGCCATTTATTTGAACAATAAGATGGATAAAAATGTGATGGATTAAATTATTATTAATTGAAAAGTATTGTACAATGAACACTATAAAAAAATTACTAGGCTATGTTTGGATGATCATGGCGCCTGCCATCATTATTTTTTTGGTATACCAAGCATTTGTAAAAATTGGAGCAGCATCAGAAGCAGCTAAAGCCAATACAATTTTACAATGGGTTATTATATTATTAATATTCTTACCAATTACTATTGGCTTTTTTATTTTTGGAAAATATGCTTCTCAAAATGCTTATGATCATCTGCCTGAATCTTCTTCAGAAATAGTGGATTAGCCATTGAATTGTGTATTTTTGGATATGTCTTTAATAGTAAGCAATATTCAAAAGAAGTATAATCAACAGGTTGCTGTAGAAGGAGTGTCTTTTGAACTGCAACCAGGGGAAATAGTGGGCTTTTTGGGTCCTAATGGAGCAGGTAAAAGTACCACCCTTAAAATGATTGCTGGCATACTATCTGCAGATGCCGGAAAAATCACCATCAATAATTTAACGGTTGGGGTAGATGAAGTAAATACTAAAAAATTAGTAGGCTATTTGCCTGAAAGCAATGCATTGTATAAAGACCTGTATGTAAAAGAGTATTTGCATTTTTTGGGAAATGTTCATTCATTAAAAAATATAGAATCAAGAATTAAAGAAGTCATTGAATTGTTGCAATTAGGCAGTATGCAACAAAAGAAAATAGGAGAATTATCTAAAGGTTTTCAGCAAAGAGTGGGTATTGCTGCAGCTATTATACATCAGCCAGCTTTGGTATTATTAGATGAGCCTACTTCGGGTTTAGATCCTAATCAATTGATGGATATTCGTAAAGTGATTCAACAATTGAGTACTCATTCTATGGTGTTGTTCTCTTCTCATATTTTACAAGAAGTCACTGCCGTTTGTAATAGAGTATTAGTGATGCACCAAGGAAAATTAGTAGCGAATGAACCAATTGAAGAATTATTAAAGCCAAAGACAAATCATTTGCATGTTGAGTTTGAAGAAGAAATTACACATCTTCAAGAGCATCTTTCGAAACTATCTCTTGAGATGATACATATTGACAAACATCTGTTAGTAGTAAAAACGGCTGAGGATAAGGATGTTAAGAAAATAGTCATGCAATTTGCTCTGGATATGGGCTTGAATATAGAGCGTTTACATACAGAACAAGCGAGTTTAGAAGAAATCTTCAAATTGCTTACCCATTAAAAAAAATGGATGTAAATTGCAGTCTCGATCAGTACAAAATTTTAGAAAATAAATAATCAAACTATGAGTTACATTGTTGAAGTTAAGGCAAGACAAATTTTAGATAGCCGTGGAAATCCTACAGTTGAAGTAGATGTATTAACTGATGAAGGTGCGTTAGGTCGTGCTGCAGTACCAAGTGGTGCTAGTACTGGTATTCACGAAGCGGTGGAATTAAAAGACAATGACAAAAAGAAATATTTAGGAAGAGGTGTTTTGAAAGCAGTTAAAAACGTAAATACTATTATCGCTAATGGTATTACAGGTTTTGATATTACTTCTCAAGCTGCAATCGATCAAGTGATGATTGAATTAGACGGCACACCAAATAAAGCTAAATTAGGTGCTAACGCAATTTTAGCAGTATCTATGGCGGTTGCTAAAGCAGCAGCTGAAGAAGCAAATTTACCTTTGTACAGATATATTGGCGGTACAAATGCAAGAACATTGCCAATGCCAATGATGAATATCTTAAATGGTGGTGCACACGCTGATAATAAAATCGATTTCCAAGAATTTATGATCATGCCAGTAGGTGCTCCAAGTTTTAGTGAAGGTTTACGTTGGGGAGTAGAAATTTTCCACCAATTAAAAAGCACTTTAAAGAAAAAAGGATATAGCACGAACGTGGGTGATGAGGGTGGATTTGCACCAAATATTCAAAGCAATGAAGAAGCAATCGAAACTGTATTAGAAGCAATCACTGCTGCTGGGTATAAAGCAGGTTCTCAAATTGCGATTGCAATGGATGCTGCTAATAGTGAATTATGGAATGCTAAGAAGAAGAAATATGTTTTCCATAAGAGTTCTGGTAAAGAAATGAGTTCTGATCAATTAGTGAAATACTGGGAATCTTGGGTGAAGAAATATCCAATTGTTTCTATCGAAGATGGTATGGCAGAAGATGATTGGGCAGGTTGGAAAAATTTAACAGATACAATTGGCTCTAAATGTCAATTAGTAGGTGATGATTTATTTGTAACAAATGTAAATCGTTTACAAACTGGTATCGATAAGAAAATCGCCAACGGCTTATTGGTTAAAGTAAACCAAATTGGTACTTTGACAGAAACTATCAATGCAGTTAGCTTAGCTCAACATAATGGTTACAACACGATTATGTCTCATAGATCTGGTGAAACAGAAGATACTACAATTGCAGATTTAGCAGTAGCATTAAACTGTGGTCAAATTAAAACTGGATCTGCTTCTAGAACAGATAGAATGGCTAAATACAACCAATTAATCCGTATTGAAGAGCAATTAGGTGAAACTGGTGTTTTCCCAACTAAGGGTAAATTAAAGTTCGGTAGCAAATAAAAGTATTGCTGAGTCCCCTTCGGGAGACTACATCAATATAAGTTTATGAAAGTATATCTAAGAATGAGTCTCCTCTGGGGCTCATTCTTTTTTTGTGCATATTGGTAACTAGTGTAATTTTACCCAGAACTAATGCTTATGAATCTCGTGAAAAAAATCCTTCCATTTTTATTGAATAGATACTTTTTAGTTTCTGTAGGTTTTGTGGTATGGATGTTATTTTTTGATCAAAGAGATTTTTTTTTGCAAAGAGAGAGAAAAGATGCTTTAGAGAAATTAGAGGCTGCAAAAAAATATTATCAAGAAGAAATTTCGGATACGAAAAAGCAATTAGAGAATATACAAAGTAATCCTGCTGCAGTAGAAAAATATGCAAGAGAAAGATATTTATTGAGAAGAGAAGGGGAGGAAGTGTATTTATTTGAAGATAGCAATGCCACTGCTGTAGAAGTAGCTAAATAAGCAGGGGCAATGAAAAAGCAAGAGCGTTATAATGCGGTGATTGATTATTTTTTGGAACATGTTCCTGTTGCAGAGACCGAATTATATTATGAAAATCCTTTTCAATTATTAGTAGCAGTCATTTTATCTGCTCAGTGTACAGATAAAAGAGTCAATCTAACCACGCCTGCTATTTTTAAACAATATCCTAGTCCTCAAAAAATGTCTAAAGCTAGCTTTGAGGATTTGTTCCCATTAATTAAAAGCATTTCTTATCCTAATAATAAAACCAAACATCTAATTGGTATGAGCCAATTATTATTAGACAATTTTGGTGGAGAAGTGCCCATGACTATTAAAGATCTAATTAGTTTGCCTGGTGTTGGTAGAAAAACAGCGAATGTAATTACTAGTGTGATTGATCAACAACCCAATATGGCCGTTGATACACATGTTTATAGGGTTAGTAGAAGAATTGGCTTAGTCCCTCAAACCGCCAGCACACCATTGGCGGTAGAAAAAGAATTAATTAAAAACATCCCTTCAGCATTAGTGCATAAAGCACATCATTGGTTGATATTACATGGCAGGTATGCATGTACAGCAAGAAGTCCTAAATGTGATGATTGCGGAATTAAAGACTATTGTAAGTATTACGATAAATTGAAAAAATCATCAGAAACTAAAATAAAAAAGGGCTAAACAATTAGCCCTTTTTTTATAAATATTGCTCTATAGCTTCTACTAATTCATGTTTAGTAATAGGAATACCCATAATCTTATTATATCCTTTAGCATCTACAAAATATTGGTCACGGATAATTTTGATTAACTGACCGTTATTGATTTCTGGAATTAAAACAGTTTCGAAATTTTTCAAAATATCTCCTAAGTTTTTAGGGAAAGGACGCATGTACTTTATATGTGCATGGCTTACCGCTTTGCCTTGACTTTGTAATTGTAATGCTGCAGATTTAATTGTTCCGTAAGTAGACCCCCAGCCTAAAACCAATACTTTACCTTTCTCTGCTCCGCTATCAATAGTTTGTAAAGGAATATAGTCTGCAATTTTCTCTACTTTAGCAGCTCTAGTTTTAACCATGAACTGATGGTTCTCACTATCGTAACTTACATTACCTGTTTCGTGTTGTTTTTCAATACCACCAATACGATGTTCAAATCCTTTGGTACCAGGAATAGCCCAAGGTCTTGCTAATTTCTCATCTCTTTTATAAGGTAAAAATTTCGCTTCACCTTCGTCTAAACTTGTTTTGAATTTTACTTCGATATCAGCTATTTCATTGGCATTAGGGAATTTCCAAGGCTCTGCACCATTGGCAATATATCCATCACTTAATAAAATAACTGGTGTCATATGTTGCAAAGCAATTCTTACTGCTTCATATGCCATGTGAAAACAATCACTTGGGGTAGAAGCTGCAACTACTGGTATAGGTGCTTCACCATTTCTTCCATAATAAGCTTGCAATAAATCAGATTGTTCTGTCTTTGTAGGTAATCCTGTAGATGGTCCACCTCTTTGAATGTTTACAATTACTAATGGAATTTCTAACATGGTAGCTAATCCAATAGCTTCTGTTTTTAATGCCATACCAGGACCAGAAGTAGTTGTTAATCCAATAGAACCGCCATAGCTTGCACCAATGGCCGCACCAATACCTGCAATCTCATCTTCTGCTTGGAAAGTACGAATGCCAAAGTTTTTATACTTACTTAATTCGTGTAAGATATCTGAAGCTGGCGTAATTGGGTAAGATCCTAAGAATAATGGAAGCTTCGCTTTTTGTGATGCAGCTACCAAGCCCATTGATAAAGCTTGGTTGCCCATGATACTTCTATATTCACCTGGCTCCATCTTCGCTCTATCCACTTTGTATCTAGCATTAAATAATTCGGCTGTTTCTCCGTAATGGAAACCCGCTTTTAATACATCTATATTGCTTTTTAAAATATACTCTTTCTTGCCAAATTTTTCTTTTAAGAATTCTATAGTTGTTTCTAAGTCTCTATTGTATAACCAATAGATTAAACCTAGTACAAACATATTCTTAGCACGATCTCTTTCTTTATTACCTAATTCAGTATAAGCACTTAGTGCTTCTCTTGTTAATTTAGTAATATCTACCTTGGTCAATTCATATCCATCTAAGCTCCCGTCTTCCAAAGGATTAATACCTTCTGGATAAGCAGCTAGTCTTAAATTTTTTGCATCAAAGCCATCAATATTGGCAATAATTTTTCCGCCTTTTTTTAAGCCCTTTAAATTTACTTTTAATGCAGCAGCATTCATTGCAACTAATACATCACATA
>JBJOIU010000017.1:0-32124 GCA_046046935.1 Bacteroidota bacterium | reverse complement strand
GGCAATTTGGGTATGAATTCTTTTTATAGAGCAACAGATACTTATCCTGTAGCTATCTATGCTAAAGACTTTGACAATAATGATAGTTATGATGCTTTTCCTGCATTGTATTTGCCAACAAGTCATACTGATACCATTAGAAAATTATTCCCTGCACAAACAAGAGAAGATATCGTCAAGCAAATGATTAGTATGAGGGCCAAATACCAAAACTTTAGGTCTTTTGCATTGAGTCCAATTGATCAAATGTTTACACCAGAGCAATTAAAAGGAGCGCAAATATTAAAAGCAAATTATTTTGGCTCAAGTTATTTAAAAAACAATGGCAAGGGTCAATTTGAATTAAGTCCTTTACCTAAACAAGCGCAGTTTGCTGCTCTAAATGGCATTTTAGTAGATGATTATAATGCTGATGGCAATTTAGATATTTTGATTAATGGTAATGATTATGGCACAGAAGTTTCTGTTGGAAGATACGATGCTTTAAATGGTTTATTAATGGTAGGAGATGGTAACGGAGGATTTAAACCATTAAGTATATTAGAGAGTGGAATTTTTATTCCTGGAAATGGTAAAGCTTTGGTGAGTATAAAGGCTGCCAATGGGTCACAATTAGTTGCTGCTTCTCAAAATAAAGGTCCAATAAAGATATTTGAATTAAAAAACAAGGGAACATGGGTTCCCATTAATGCAAACGAGGTTTCTGCAAGCATTACTTATATCAATGGGAAAAAATCGATAACAGAATTCTATTATGGTAATTCTTTTATGTCTCAATCTACAAGAGGTATTTATAAGAATAGCCAGATTAAGTCGATCTCTATTACAGATAATAAAGGAAATAAAAGAGTTGTTCAATAAATTTTAAATAGAAGTGTATGAAGAAGTATTTTATTAGCGCAGCATTAATTTTAGTATTTGGAATGGCTGCATGTAAGCAAGAAAAACAAGTACCATTAGACAAAGTCGATCTAATTATTAATAATGAGGATCAATTAACGCAGATAATTATATACGACGTTTTCACGCCCCCAGTGGCAAGTCGTATTTATGTATATTCTTCTATAGCAGCTTATGAAGCTATTAGACATGCACAAAAAGATGCACCATCTATAGCTGCAAAATTAAATGGTTTTGATAAAATGCCAGAACCAGATGCTTCAAAAAAATATGACTTTGATTTAGCAGCTAGTGTAGCATTTTTTAAAGTGGCAAGAAATGTTAAAGTGTTTTCTGTAGACTCTTTAACAAATTATGAAAATACGGTTCATGAGAATTTTAAACAACAGCTTGATGAAGCCACTTATAAAGCTTCAGTAGCATTTGGCGACACCATTGCCAATGTAGTATTAAAAAGAGCTAAAACAGATGGTTATGCGGCATCTAGAGGTAAGTCAAAGTTCTTGGGTTCAAACGAGCCTGGTCAATGGCGTCCAACTCCTCCAGATTATTTAGATGGGGTAGAATGGTGTTGGAATACGATGAAGACAATGGTATTGGATTCAGCTTCACAGTTTAAGCCATCTTTACCACCAGCTTTTAATGCAAATCCAGGTTCTCCTTTTTACACAATGGTAAAAGAAGTATATGATATCAATAAAAATTTGACAGACGAGCAAAAATTAATTGCAAAGTATTGGGATGACAATCCATTTGTGATTGAGCACTCAGGTCATATGACTTTCGGTAATAAAAAAATTACTCCTGGTGGACACTGGATGGGAATTGCTGCACAAATTATCAAACAAGAAAAAGCCGATCATGTAAAAGCTGCACAAACTTTTGCATTAACATCTATCGCTTTATATGATGCATTTATATCTTGTTGGGATGAGAAATATAGATCTAATTATGTTAGACCGGTAACAGTTATTAAAGACATGATCGACAAAGATTGGATGCCTTTCTTACAGACCCCTCCTTTCCCTGAATACACAAGTGGTCATAGTACTATTACAGCTTCTGCAGCCACTGTGTTAACTAAGTTATATAGAGACAATTTAGCTTTTGAAGATTCAAGTGATTATAAATACATTGGCTTAAAAAGAAAGTTCAGTTCTTTACACGAAGCAGCTGCTGAATGTTCCATGAGTAGAGTATATGGTGGTATTCATTATGTAATCAGTGTTAATACTGGTGCAGAAGCAGGTAAAAAAGTAGGTGGTTTGGTTGTTAAAAAAATATTAGAATAAATTTTACAGTATAATCTTTTAAACTAATTAAGATGTCTACTTCAAATAACCAATATGATGCAATTGTGATTGGATCTGGAATAAGTGGTGGGTGGGCTGCTAAAGAATTATGCGATAAAGGGTTAAAGACATTGGTATTAGAAAGAGGCAGAGATGTGGTTCATTTAAAAGATTATCCAACTGCTACAAAACAACCTTGGGAATTCCCTCATAGAAAAGGGAAAACCTTGGTAATGGAAAAAGATAATCCTGTTTTAAATAAGTGTTATGCTTATGATGAAACCACAGAACATTTTTTTGTAAAAGATAAAGAACATCCCTACATACAAGAAAAACCCTATGATTGGATTAGGGGTTATCAAGTAGGTGGAAAATCTTTGTTATGGGCAAGACAAACTCAGAGATGGAGTAAGTATGATTTTGAAGGGCCTGCTAGAGATGGTTTTGGTAATTGGCCCATTACTTATGAAGAATTAGCCCCTTGGTATACGCATGTAGAATTCTTTGCTGGTATCAGTGGCAACTATGATAAATTAGAAACTTTACCTGATGGGCATTTTTTGCCAGCATGGGAGATGAATGATGTGGAGAAAAAAATGCAGAAAGCTATCATGGGAAAATTCACTGATAGAAATGTGGTGCAAGGAAGATGCGCTCATTTAACCAAGCCCGAACCTATACATATTGAACAAGGAAGAAGTCAATGTCAGGCAAGAACTATGTGTGAAAGAGGCTGTCCTTTTGGAGGTTATTTTAGCTCAAATTCATCTACTATTCCCTGGGCTCAAAAAACGGGAAATTTGACTTTGCAAACTAATGCAGTAGTACATTCGATTATTTATGACGATGCTACACAAAAAGCATCTGGTGTTAGAGTTATAGATTCGGTATCTAAAAAAGTGACAGAATATTATGCAAAAATAATATTTGTAAATGCGGCTACTTTAAATACCAATTTAATTTTATTAAACTCCATCTCCAAACGTTTTCCGAATGGCTTAGGAAATGATAATGGTTTATTAGGAAAATATATTGCCTTTCATAATTACCGTGGTAATTTATCTGCAAGTTATGATGGGCCATTAGATAGTTATTATTATGGTAGAAGGCCTACACAACCAATGATGCCTAATTTTAGAAATGTACATCAACAAGAAACAGACTTTCTTAGAGGTTATATGACCTTCTTTGGTGCTGGTAGAGGAAATGCATCGGGAGAAGATACAGAAGGCATTGGCGGTGCTTATAAAGAAGCTATTGGAGAACCAGGTGAATGGTATGTGTCCATGATGATGCAAGGGGAAACTATACCAAAAGAAACGAATCATGTAAGATTGAGCACTGAGTTAAAAGATGAATGGGGTATTCCACAATTAATTACTTCTGTTGATTATGACGAGAATGATGTAAAATCTATGAATGATTTTTTAGAACAAGGTACAGCCATGTTAGAAGCAGCAGGTTGTAAAAATATTGTAGCAACTGATACTAAGCAAGCTCCAGGTTTGGATATACACGAAATGGGTGGGGTAAGAATGGGTAAAGATCCAAAAACCTCTTTATTGAATGAATGGAATCAAATGCATCATTGTAAAAATGTATTTGTAACAGATGGTGCATGTATGGTTAGCACTAGTACACAAAATCCATCTCTAACATTTATGGCCATAACCGCAAGAGCTGCAAACTATGCAGTGGAAGCACTTAAAAAGGGCGAAATCTAATGCAACCCATCAACTATTATACCAACGAAACAATTACAATTAAAAGCTATCAGGCAATTGTAGTGGGTTCTGGCATTAGCGGTGGCTGGGCAGCAAAAGAATTATGTGAAAAAGGATTAAAGACCTTGGTGATAGAAAGAGGTAGGAAAGTAGAACATGTAAAAGATTATCCCACTGCAAATAAAGCGCCTTGGGAATTAGAACATAGAGGAAATAGTACAAATGCATTTAAAAAAGCCAATCCACTTATTACAAAGTCTGCGGGTTTTGGAGAAGATAATGCACATTTTTTTATTGAAGATGCAACCCAGCCCTATATTCAAGAAAAACCATTTGATTGGATTAGAGGGTACCAAGTAGGAGGCAAATCAATCATATGGGGAAGAGCATGTCAGAGATGGAGTGATTATGAATTCACAGCCCCTGCAAAATTTAATTACGGATTAGATTGGCCTATTAGGTATAATGATGTAGCAGACTGGTATACCCATGTAGAAAAATTTATTGGGGTTTGTGGGAATGCAGATGGAATTGAAGCGATGCCGGACGGGCATTTTATGAAGCCATTTGATTTAACGATTGTTGAACAACATGTTAAAGAAGTGATTGCCAAAGAATTTGGAAGACATTTAGTCCACGCAAGATGGGCCCATATTACAGAACCAGAACCTATTCATTTGGAGCAAGGAAGAGGGAAATGTCAGGCTAGAAATTTGTGTATGCGCGGTTGTCCTTTTGGAGGTTATTTTAGTTCGGTATCTTCAACCTTGCCATGGGCAGCTAATACGGGAAACCTAAGTATATTAACCGATGCGGTGGTGCATTCCATTATCTATGATGAAACAAAACAGAAAGCGATTGGTGTTAAAGTAATAGATGCCATCAATAAGAAGACTTATGAATATTATGCAGACATTATTTTTATGAATGCCTCTGCTTTAAATACTAATTTAATTTTATTAAATTCTACATCAAAGCGTTTTCCTAAAGGTTTAGGAAATGATAATGGATTATTAGGTAAATACATTTGCCATCATAATTACAGAGCAGCAGTATGGGGAAAGATGCCTGGCTTTGAAGACAAATATGTTTTTGGAAGAAATCCCACAGATTCGATTATTGCTAATTATAGAAATTTAGGAAAACAGGAAACCAATTTTGTAGGTGGATATACGACATTCATGGGTGCTTATAGAAAAAGAATTGACGAAGAAACTAGTTCAGAAACTATTGGCGCAGATTTTAAAGCAGCTATGGAAAGTCCAGGATACTGGCATGTATATGCTTACATGCAAGGAGAGACAATACCTAAGAAGGAAAATCATGTGAGATTAAGTAAGGATCAAAAAGATCCATATGGATTGCCTTTATTAATTACATCAGTAGGGTATGATGAAAATGATGATAAACTTACCAATGATTTTCTAACGGAGACCAAGAAGATGTTCGAAAAAGCTGGGGTAGTTGAAATAGATGGACATGATAATCATCAAGCACCAGGTTTGGATATACATGAAATGGGTGGATGTAGAATGGGTAAAAATCCCAATGATTCCATTTTAAACGAATGGAATCAAATCCATTTATGTAAAAACGTATTTGTTACAGATGGTGCTTGTATGACCAGTACAGGCAATCAAAGCCCTTCCATTTTATACATGGCATTAACTGCAAGAGCAGTAGACTTTGCTGTTAAAGCTTATCAAGATAAAAAATTATGATAAAAAAATTACACTTAAGTTGTTCCCTTGTTTTATTAATGCTTGGAATGCAACAATTGAATGCGCAAGCTATTCAATATATTACCAAAGGTGATAAAACGCAGTTATTACAAAAACAAATAGTCAAGGCTAGTAATACCCAGCCATCTTCAATGACAATTGAAGTAGATGCTCAAAAAACATTACAAACCATGGAAGGTTTTGGTTTTGCATTAACTGGTGGTTCTGCTGCACTAATAGATGCATTACCTGCGGCAAAGAAAAAAGCCTTGTTAAATGAATTATTTGGAGCTGGCCCTGAAAATCTAGGAATAAGTTATATCAGAATAAGTATGGGTGCTTCAGATTTAGATGCAGAAGTATTTAGTTACTGCGATTTACCTAAAGGAGAGACCGATGCAGAATTAAAACATTTTAATTTATCACAGGATACGCAACATTTAATTCCTATTATTCAAAAAGCTTTAAAGCTTAATCCTAGATTAAAAATCATGGCCTCACCATGGAGTCCCCCAGTATGGATGAAAACCAATGGTAATTCTATGGGAGGGCATTTATTAAAACAATATTATGATAGCTATGCTTTATATTTTGTAAAATATATCAAAGCCATGAAAGCAAAGGGAATTCTTATTCAATCTTTGACAATGCAAAACGAGCCAGAGCACGGAGGCAATAATCCAAGTTTGTTGATGGATGCGGAAGAGCAGAAAGTTTTTTTACGTGATCATTTAGGTCCATTACTTGCAAAAGAGCAGATAAAAACAGAAGTTGTTTTATTTGATCATAATGCGGATCATCCAAATTATCCAATAAGCATATTAGATGATCAAAAAGCAAAATCCTATGCAACAGGAACTGCTTTTCATTTGTATTTAGGTAATGAGTCGGCATTATCTAAAGTGCATGAAGCACATCCTGATAAGAAGTTATATTTCACAGAACAATGGACGGGTGCAAAAGGCAGTTTTGATGGGGATTTATTCTGGCATACAGAACATATTGTAATGGGCACTATAAATAATTGGAGTAATGCAGTCATAGAGTGGAATTTAGCGGCCAATGCAAAGTTTGAACCTCATACACCAGGAGGGTGCACGGAGTGCAAGGGGGCATTAACTATTCAAGGGGAAGAAATTTCAAGAAATGTAAGTTATTATATAATAGGACATATCTCTAAATTTGTTCCAAGTGGATCGAAGAGAATAGAGAGTAAGTCTTCTAGCGATTTAATTAAAACAAGTTCTTTTATTTTGCCGAATGGTAAAAAAGCAACCATTGTTTTAAATGCGGGGCCTTTAAATAATATAACATTGAAAAATAAACAACAAACTTATTCTATAACTTTACCAGCTGGGTCAGTTTCTACTATAGTATGGTAATTAAATAATCGAACAATTAAAATCTCTGATATGAAAAAAAGTATATTTATCCAAGCCTTACTTTTATTAAGTATAATAGGTATGGCACAAAATACAAAAGATGCTGCAATGCATCAGTTTGTAAAGAATCTAATGTCTAAGATGACATTAGAAGAAAAATTAGGACAATTAAACCTGCCTGCATCAAGTGATTTTGTTACTGGTGCCGTGAGCAGTTCTGATATTGCAGAAAAAGTAAAAGCAGGAAAAGTGGGCGGTGTATTTAATATCCGTTCTGTAACAAAAATCAAAGAGTTACAACAGTTCGCAGTTAATAATACAAGATTGCATATTCCATTATTATTTGGCATGGATGTTATACATGGTTATAAAACAATCTTCCCAATACCATTGGGTATGTCTGCTACCTGGGATATGGATTTAGTGAAGCGTTCTGCGCAGATTGCTGCGAGTGAAGCAAGTGCCGATGGTATTCAATGGACTTTTTCACCAATGGTGGATTTAACGAGAGATCCAAGATGGGGAAGAACATCTGAAGGTAATGGAGAAGATGCTTTCTTAAGTAGTGCAATTGCCAAGGCAATGGTGCATGGTTATCAAGGGGATGATTTATCTGCACCCAATACTATTATGTCTTGTGTGAAACATTTTGCTTTATATGGTGCAGCGGAAGGGGGTAGAGATTACAATACCACTGATATGAGTCGTGTGAGAATGTATAATGAGTATTTTCCTCCTTATAAAGCCACTATAGACGCTGGAGTGGGTTCTGTAATGGTTTCCTTCAATGAAATTGATGGAGTGCCTGCATCGGCAAATAAATGGCTAGTAGATGATGTATTAAGAAAGCAATGGAAATTTGATGGCTTTGTGGTGTCTGATTATACAGGTATCCCAGAAATGGTGAACCATGGATATGGTGATTTTCAAACAGTGAATGCCAAATCTTTGGTGGCAGGTGTGGATATGGATATGGTGGGTGAGGGTTTCTTAAATACTTTGAAAAAATCTATGCAAGAAGGAAAGGTAACAATGGCTCAAATAAATCAAGCATGTGAAAGAATTTTAGAAGCTAAATATAAATTAGGCTTATTTGATGACCCATATAGATATTGTAATGAAAAAAGATCTGCTACAGAAGTATTTACTGCAGCTAATAGAGCTGAAGCAAGAAAGATTGCATCACAAAGTTTTGTTTTATTAAAGAATAACAATAATATTTTACCATTAAGTGCTGGCAAGAAAATTGCTTTAGTGGGACCATTAGCAAATGCTAAAGAAAACATGACAGGTACATGGAGCGTTGGTGCAGATAATGCGCAATCTATTAGCTTATTAAAAGGCTTAACTAATGCTGTGGGTAATAATGGGAAAGTATTGTATGCAAAAGGATCCAATTTAGAAGATGATGAAGAAATGCAGAAAAGACAAACTATGTTTGGTAAAGACATTGAAAGAGATGGCAGAACAGCTGAACAAATGATACAAGAAGCAATTAGCATCAGTGCAAATGCAGATGTGATTGTAGCAGCTTTAGGAGAAGGTGCAGAGAGTAGTGGAGAAAGTGCCTCTAAGTCAGAAATTGATATCCCTTATGCACAAAAACGTTTATTAAAAGCATTATTAGCAACAGGTAAGCCAGTAGTATTGGTATTGTTTAATGGTCGTCCATTGACTTTAAGCTGGGAGAGTGAAAATGTACCAGCCATTTTAGATGTATGGTTTGCTGGTTCAGAAGCAGGTGATGCTATTGCTGATGCATTATTAGGGAAGGTGAATCCTTCAGGAAAATTAAGTATGAGCTTCCCTCATAATGTAGGTCAAATTCCAGTGTACTACAACCATAAGAACACTGGTCGTCCTTTAACAGGTAAATGGTTCTCTAAATTCCAATCTAACTATATCGATGTTCCTAATGAGCCATTGTATCCATTTGGATATGGTTTAAGCTATACACAATTTGAATACGGTGCAATGCAATTGTCTGCTAAACAATTAAAGGGTAATCAAAAATTAATCGTAACAGTGCCAGTGAAGAATATAGGAAAATATGCTGGAAAGGAAGTGGTACAATTATATATTAGAGACGAAGTAGGATCAATAACAAGACCAGTACAAGAATTAAAAGGATTCAACAAAATTGAATTGGCTCCTGGAGAAACTAAAAATGTAAGCTTTGAGATTACTCCAGAATTATTAAAATTCTATAACGGGGATTTAAAATTTGATTGGGAATCTGGGGACTTTCAAATAATGGTGGGTACTAGTTCAAAAGATGTACAAAATCAAAAAATAAACTGGGTAAAGTAAGTTTTTCAAACTTACCATGACCCATACAAACCCTCTTTCAATGCCTTTTGATATTTTTTGTCATTAAAAGTGTATAGAAAGGGGGCTTTGTGTGCACCGCCTTTTCTAGTCTCGTTTAATTTATTCAATATACCAAAGCTTAACATCTTTCTTTGAAAATTACGACGATCTAATTTTTGATCTAAGATGGTTTCGTATAATTTTTGCAATTCTGGCATGGTGAACTTTTTAGGAAGTAAGTTCTTTCCAATAGGCGTATACGCTAGTTGTGTTCTTAGATTTTCTAAAGCTTTAATAACAATAGATTGGTGATCCATCATCATATTGTCAATCTTATTAATGTCAATCCACTCACAATATTCAGCATCCATTTTGCTTTCAGTGGTTTTCACTTCGGTAAAATCAATGAGTGCAAAATACCCAATAGTTATAAATCTTTGCATTAACCAATTGTCTTTGGGAATCTTAATGCCAAATTCTTTATACCTAGATTGGTGTACAGATGCATCAGATCGGGTAGGGTTGCTAAATACATCAAACTGTTGTAAGAATATATTGCTCACTCCAGTTCTTTCTTGTAACACTCTATAAGCAGCATCTTCAACAGGTTCATTTATTTTAATGAATCCGCCAGGCAATGCCCATTTATTTATGTATTTAACGTCTAATACTAAAATTTTCAAGCTATTCTCGTGAAAGCCAAAAATCACGCAATCCACAGATAGACCAGCTTGATATTGTTTATCTCCTTTCTCTAATAACTGCTTTAACACAGGGTGAATAGTCGCCTTCTTTGCCATATATTTAAAGATAAAAATATTTGTGTAACTACCCTAAAAATTTTATATTGTGTCTAACTAACGCAATGACATATGAAAAATAGAAGAAAATTCTTAGAAGAAGCGGCAGCCTTAACAATAGGTGGTGCTTTATTAAGTAATGCTGGATGGGCCAATAGTTTATTCGCAAAAAAACCATTGCCTGCTCCGGGTATTCAGTTGTTTACTTTGTTCAACGAAATGGATCAAGATACGGTTGGTGCTTTGCAAAAAGTAGCAGCTGCAGGTTATAAAAATATTGAATCTGCTTTTAGTAAGCAGGCTGGATTTTATGGAAAGAAGCCAAAAGAGTTTAAAGCATTATTGCAAGATATGGGAATGGAATGGAGAGCTCATCATGTCATTGGCAGACCATTTAAAATGCCTGCTAATGTAAAAGTGCCCACTGGTCCAGATGGCAAGCCTTTTTCGATACCACCTATGAAAAATTTAGAAGACAATAGTCAAGAATTAGTGGATCAAATTGCAGAAGCAGGCATTCCTTATTTAGTATGTGCCAATATTAATATTGCAACAGGGGAAGAGATAAAAAAATCTGCCGAAGTACTACATAAAGCAGGTGAGCAAGCTAAGAAAGCGGGTGTACAATTAGCATATCATAACCATGCGACAGAATTTGATGCAACAGATGGGATTATCTCATTTGACTATTTTACGTCTCAAATTAGCGCGGATCATTTAAAAATGGAATTAGACCTTGGCTGGGTATTTAAAGCTGGTAAAAATCCTGTTGAAATCTTTAAAAAGCATAAAGGAAGATTCCCATTATTGCATGTAAAAGATATGACTACTGCTGGGGAGATTGTACCTTTCGGAGAAGGAGCTTATGATTTCAAAGAAACATTTAAGCATGTAGATATCGCTGGACTAGAGTATTTCTTCTTAGAACAAGATTTTCCTAAGAAGCCTTTTGAAAACATAGTGACTTCTGTTCAAAATTTCGAAAAATTCAAGAAGAGTTTATAGTAAAAATAAAGCCCTTAAACTTTGTTAAGGGCTTTATTTTTAATTAATAATTTGTTCTGTAATTTTTCCTGTAGTCTTATGCTTTAGGATTAATTTTTTCGCACCATAGTGAGTCATTTCTTCTTTCACTAAGTAATGGTCAGCATCATATTCCACTAAATGACTTTCTTTGGTTAAACCTTCCTGACCTCTCCATATATCTAATTTAACATGTTCCCATAATTTAGATTTAGCAGATCTATACGCTGCATCTAAAATACAGTTTACCACATAGCCATCATAGAAAGTTTCTTTTGGAGCAACTCCTTTTTCCATAGAATTAAACATATCCATAAACATATGGTTATAGCCTAATTCATTTAACTCATCACCCACAGGGAATAACCAACCTCTATCGCTTTCTGCTTTCTCTGCAATATAGTCTCCACCTTTTCCTGTGGTGAACATTTCAAAACCAGTTCTTAAGAAACTATTAATCCAGATAGTACCTTCTGTACCCATTACTTCATCTCTTAAGTCCAAGCCACCTCTAAAGGTCCAGCTAACTTCAAATTGACCAATGGCACCATTCTCATATTTTACTAGGCCAATAGCGTGATCTTCTGCATCAATTGGTTTTACTTGTGTATCTGCCCAGCACATTACTTCTACAGGCTTTATATCTTTTCCGATATAGCTTCTAGAAATCTCTACGCAATGGCATCCTAAGTCTAAAATACAACCACCACCTGCTTGGTTAATATCCCAGAACCATTCACTATGTGGGCCAGGGTGAGTCTCTCTAGATTTCGCCCAAAGAATACGACCTACTGCACCTTCTTTTACACTTTGATTGGCTTTGATAAATTTAGGGGTATATACAAGGTCTTCTAAATAACCATTAAAAATCCCTGCTTCTTCTACAGCAATCAACATTCTCTTTGCTTCTTCACCATTACGACCTAATGGCTTAGTTGTCATGACCGCTTTTTTATGTTTACAACATAACATGACTGCAGCTTCATGTACATGGTTTGGAAGAGAGATACAAACTACATCCACATCTGGATGAGCGATTGCTTCTTCCATATCTGTTGTCCAATGGGCACAGTTATAATCTGCAGCAAATTGTTTTGCAGATTCTTCACGGCGAGCATAAATGCTTACCACTTTATCTTTACTTCTATAACCTTGAAGGGCATCAGCATAAAATCTGCCGATGAATCCTGATCCTAACATTGCAATACGCATATCTTATAAATTAATTGTTTAAATAAAAAGGGTTAAATAGCTTATCCAATAGTATTTGATTTAAATCATCTTTTTTCATTAGACATTTTGAGTCTTCTTTTCCTTAAAGAATAATATAAATGCAATCAATACTGCACCAGCAATAGCAGCAGGAGTTAGCCAAATATTGGTCCAAGCATGTTGTGCTTCTCCTAATTTGTTATTGTCTACCACAAATCCACTATACCATGTACCAATAAACATACCTACGCCATATGTAGCAAAAGTGAATAAACCTTGTGCGGCATTCTTAATGGTTTCGCCTGCAGCTTTTTCAGTATACATATACCCTGTAACAAAGAAGAAATCATAACAAACACCATGTAAAATTATACCTGCATATAACATCCAGCTTGCATCTATTGTGCCGTATGCGAAACAGATATATCTTAATACCCATGCACTCATTCCTAAGATCAACATTTTCTTTACACCAATCTTGTTAAATAAGAAGGGGATAGCTAGAATAAAAATTGCTTCAGACATTTGCCCCATGGTCATTTTACCTGCTACATTTTCCAAACCCACTTCGTTTAAGAATGGATTAGCAAATCCGTAGTAGAAAGAAAGAGGGATACAAATTAAAATTGCAGCAATAAAAAATACTAAGTAAGATTTTTCTTTTAATAACACAAAAGCATCTTTGCCTAAGATAGCACCTAAGTCAGTTTTAGTACCAGCACCTTTTGGTGGTGTATTAGGTAATACAAAACTAATTACTCCTAATACTGCAGAAACCACTGCAGCAACATGGAATGTGCCCGCTGTTTTCTCAATACCTAATTTAGAAATAATTAATCCAGCAACAATCCATCCTAAAGTTCCAAAAACCCTAATCCAAGGGAATTGCTTTCCTGGATCGGTCATTTGTGCAAATGCAACACTATTACTTAAAGCAATAGTAGGCATGTATAATAAAGAGTAAACTAATATTACCCAGTAAAAACTAGAATTGTCTACTTGAGTTGCGTAATACAATAAAGCAGCACCCACTAAGTGTAATACACCCATAATTTTTTGAGCAGCAAAGAATTTGTCTGCAATCATCCCTACAAAGAAAGGAGAAATAATTGTCGCAATTGCACCAGCACTGTATGCGGCACCTACGTCCACACCTGAAGATTTTAATACTTCACCCATATAAGTTCCCATGGTCACATACCATGCACCCCAAATATAATATTGGAGAAACATCATGGCAGATAATAGCAAGCCCGTCTTTAATTTCATACTTGTAGTTTTAATTAAACGAATCGTTAATTTGGTTTTTTAGCGCATTCAATATACTAAAAAATACCGTAAAAAACGAGCTACAAGTGTCGAATTCTTAGTTTAAAGCTTGTAAAATATCTGCTAAAATATCGTCACGGTGTTCAAGACCTACAGAGATTCTTATTAGGCCCGGTGTAATTCCAGTTGCTTGACGTTCTGCTTCAGATAATTTTGCATGTGTAGTACTTGCAGGATGTGAAGCAATGCTTCTTGTATCACCTAAATTAGCAGTTAAAGAAAGCATCTTAATTTGGTTCAAGAATTTTCTTCCTGCTTCTAGACCACCTTTTAATTCAAAGCAAACAATACCACCACCATTTTTCATTTGTGCTTTCGCGATGGCATGTTGAGGGTGGGATGTTAAGAATGGATACTTCACAAAATTAATATGCGAATTACCTTCTAATTTTTCAGCGATATAGTGTGCATTAGAACAATGACGATCCATACGGACTTCTAAAGTTTCTAAACTCTTACTTAATACCCATGCATTAAAAGGAGACATGGATGGCCCGGTACTTCTGCAGAATAAATAAATTTCATGAATCAAATCTTTTCTACCCACTACTGCTCCACCTAAAACCCTGCCTTGGCCATCTATCCATTTAGTTGCTGAATGCACTACCAAGTCTGCGCCTAAATCGATTGGGGTTTGCCCAATGGGTGTTGCAAAACAGTTATCAACGTTCAAGATAATATTATGCTTTTTAGCAATCTTACTTACCATTGCAATATCTATAATTTCCAAACCTGGGTTGGTGGGAGATTCTAAATAAATCATTTTGGTTTGCGGCGTAATTGCAGCTTCCCATTCTGCTTCTGTTGCATTGGTGCTTACATAAGAAAAATCAATACCATATTTTGGCAAATATTTTGAAATCACGGTATGGGTGCTTCCAAAAACAGCATTGCAAGAAATTAGATGATCTCCTTTTTTTAACAGAGCCATAAAAGAACCAAATACTGCGCTCATTCCACTTGCAGTGGCAAATCCTGATGCAGCATTTTCTAAAATACATAATCTATCTACAAACTCTTTCACATTTGGGTTCGAAAACCTACTGTAAATATTCGCATCTGTTTCGTCAGCAAAAGCAGCACGCATATCTTCTGCAGAATCAAAAGTGAAACTACTTGTTAGAAATAAAGGAGAAGCGTGTTCATTATTTTTAGTTTGATCCACTCTTGCTCTAATTAATTTTGATTGCTTATGCTGCATAAAACCTTTTTTAAAATTCAATTAAACTATTTCAACACTCCAAGTAATTACTGCGCCAGCTGCTCTTAAAGTTGCAGCAACAGAACAATATTTATCCATTGATAAAGCACATGCTTTTTCTGCTTTCTCTTTAGACATAGTTCCTTTCAATTTGAAAACAACATTTACTGTTTCCCATAAAGCAGGTTCTTTACCCACTGCTCTTTCTCCACTAATTACCATTTCAAATTGCTCGATGATTTCTTTTTGTTTTTTTAAAATCATTACTACATCTACACCACTACATCCACCTAGTGCACTTAATAATGCTTGCATGGGTCTAACGCCGGCACTATGTCCACCTTGGTCAGCAGGTATATCCATTGTCATGGTTTTACCAGCTTCGTCAGTAGTTTCAAACAAATAGTCTTCGTCGATTCTCTTTAAATGTATTGTTGCCATAGTTAATGCTTGTTAGTATATACGAACTATAATTATTGTACCTTTGCCAAAGGTAATTCAAATAAAAAATGGCGCCAACTATATATCAATATAATCAACCTTTCACGCTAGAGTGTGGGGTTAGTTTACCTAAGCTTAAGATAGCTTATCACACTTATGGGGAATTAACTGCTGGTAAACCTGTAGTTTGGGTATGTCATGCACTCACAGCAAATAGTGATGTAGCAGATTGGTGGAAGGGTTTAGTGGGAGAGGGTAGCCTGATTAATCCTAATGATTATTTTATTATTTGCGCGAATATTATTGGTTCTTGTTATGGTTCAACGGGCCCTTTAAGTGTGGAAGATTTGGGCACAAAAATTAGTTTAAATAATTTCCCCACATTGACCATTAGAGATATGGTGGAAGCGCATATCTTATTAAGAAAACATTTAGGCATTGAGCAGATAGATTTATTGATGGGTGGAAGTATGGGAGGATATCAAGCCTTAGAGTGGGCTGTATACGAGCCATCTGTTATTAAGAAAATGTTTTTAATTGCCACCTCGCCATCTGAAAGTGCTTGGGGTGTGGCTGTACATACTGCTCAAAGATTGGCTATTGAAGCGGATCCTACTTGGAAAGACGCTACCCCTAATGCAGGTGCGAATGGATTAAAAGCAGCAAGAGCTATTGGCATGTTGACGTATCGCAACTATGGTATCTTCCAAGAGAAACAAACAGACGAGGATCCGGAGAAGATTGATAATTTCAAAGCTTCTTCTTATATGATTTATCAGGGAGAAAAATTAGTGAAAAGATTTTATGCATATAGTTACTGGTTGTTAACTAAGTCGATGGATAGTCATCACTTGGCGCGTAAACGTGGAGGAGATTTAATGACCACGCTAGCAACTATTAAAACGCCTACATTTATTATTGGAATCAATAGTGATATTCTTTGTCCATTAGATGAGCAAAGATTTATGGAACACCATATGCCTAACGCAAAATTAATTGCGATAGATTCTATGTATGGACATGATGGTTTTATTATTGAAACAAAACAAATTTCCAACTTATTAAAAAGTTGGTTGGTGTCTCAGAAAAGTTAAATCTAACAATTTTATGAAGGGATTCTTAAGACAAATAGGTGAATATTTATTTTTAGTAAAACGCGATCCTATTCAAGAAAGAACAGGCATGATGAAAGCCATGCATGGTATGAACCGTATTTCTTTGATTGTGTTTTTAATTGGGATACTTGTAATCTTAATTAGAAAGTTCCTCTAAGATAATTCCAGCAGATACTTCTGCAGCGTTTTGTCCTGTATACAGTGCTTTTTGTAAAGCTGCATAATCTTCTTTTATTTGTGCCTGCTTAACTGGATTCTCTAATAAATCTTTTAAAGCACTCACCAAGTTTTGGGTAGTGAGGTCTTCTTGTATTAATTCTTTTACTACTTCCTTATTCATGATTAAATTCACCAGTGCAATGAATTTAATTTTTACAAATCGTTTTGCTAATGCCAATGTGATGGGGTTGCCCTTATAACAAACAATTTCTGGCACACCCAATAAAGCTGTTTCTAAAGTAGCAGTACCGCTAGTGACCAATGCTGCTTTACTATGGTTTAATAAAGCATATGTATTGTCTTTTACAATATGAATATTTTTATTAGCTGGCACCATTGAAGCAAACCATTCGTCATCTAAACCCGGTGCTTGTGCAATGGCGAATTGATAATTCGGAAAAGTATTCACAACAGATAACATTACAGGCAACTTCTTTAAAATTTCCTGTTTACGACTTCCTGGAAGTAGTGCTATAATATCTTGTCCTTCTATGTTTGGAATAGGGTTTGGCAGATTTTTTTGATTAGCTAATACCTGCATGAGTGGGTGTCCCACATAATCTACTTCCCAGTCCCATCTGTCTTTAAAATATGCTTTTTCAAATGGAAGTATACAAAGTAATCTGTCAATTGTTTGACGCATTTGGGGTACTCGATTTTCTTTCCATGCCCAAACCTGTGGTGCAATAAAATAAATCACTTTTAATCCCTTTGCTTTTGCCCATTTAGCTATGCGTAAATTAAAACCAGGATAATCCACACAGATTAATACATCTGGAGCAAAATCTTCTATATCTTTTTTGCAAAATTTAATATTCGATAAAATGGTACGAAGGTTCATTAATACTTCTACAAGGCCCATAAAAGCCAATTCTCTATAATGCTTTACCAGTTTGCCTCCAGCAGCTTCCATTAAATCTCCGCCCCAGCAATGTATTACTGCATTGCTGTCTTTTGCTTTAATGGCTTTGATCAAATTTGATCCGTGTAAATCGCCGCTGGCTTCACCAGCAATAATATAATAACGCATTTATAAAAACCATTTACATGCAATAGCAACTACTGCATAAATACAGGTGGTAAAAAAGATGCCTTTAGCTGTCTTGTCATTTTTCTTTTGTATAAAGAAAGTGAGTACTGCTGCATTGATCAATAAAGAAACACTAATCATTGCAGAGAGTACTGTTTTTTGTTGAGCTAGAAGGGTTAGAAATTCTTGTGCAGTGAAGACACTAAATTTCCATTGGTAAAATCCTACAAATCCTAAAAAGGGTAGGGCTAAACCTAGTAACACTCCTAGAACATAATTGTCTTTCTCTAACATTACCATTTCCATTTTTTGCTAAGAGATGCTTTTAATGCATGATTGGTTAAATCAAATTGAACCGGCACTACACTTATATAATTGTGTGCAAGGGCCCATACATCTGTGTCTTTAGCTTTATCAAAGTTTTTGAAAATACCGGTTAACCAAAAATATTTTTTCCCAAAAGGGTCTTTGCGTTCCACAAATTCTTCATCATATTTTGCATATGCTTGCTTACAAATCTTAATTCCTTTGATTAATTCTTTTTTCACTTTAGGAATATTCACATTTAAGCAAAGGTGTTTATCTAATTTCTTATCTGCTAAAACATGTTCCATGATAATGCGAGCATAATGCGTTGCTGCAGTAAAATCTGCTTCAATACTTAAATCCAATAAACTAAATCCAATACTTGGAATACTTTCTATAGATGCTTCCAATGCAGCAGACATGGTACCTGAATAAATCACATTAATAGAGTGATTGGCGCCATGATTAATGCCGCTTATGCATATAGTTGGTTTGCGATGTAATACTTTATCAACTGCTAGCTTCACACAATCTACTGGGGTGCCACTACAAGCATAGGCTTCTACACCCTCCATATAATTCACTTTAGTTAGTCTAAGATGTTGACCAAGGGTAATGGCATGTCCCATTCCGCTTTGTGGCTTATCTGGAGCCACAACTACTACTTTACCCAAAGGAAGGGCAGCTTCTACCAAAGCGCGTATCCCAGGAGCATTGATGCTGTCATCGTTGGTCACTAAAATAAGGGGTCTTTCTTTTTGTGTTTTTGCCATACTGCAAGTTAGGTTTTGGCTTGCAGAAAAAAAATTGCTAAAAATATTTGGTAAAACTAAATAATTTAGTAAATTGCACTAAAATCATTAGTTATGTCATACGCAGGAAAGAATTTAAAATTCATCAGAAAGCAGCGCGAATGGACACAGGAGGAAATGGCTCAACAACTTCAAATTAAGCGTTCTTTAGTGGGAGCTTATGAAGAAGAAAGGGCTGAACCAAGACTAGAGGTACAAGAAGCCATCTGCGCTTTATTTAATCTTAGTTTGGAAGAATTTCTTTTCCAAGATCTCTCTCAGAAGGGCGGTTTTGGTCAGGATGGTTCTTCAAGCGGTTCCAATTCTTATTTAGATCGTCGTAGGTCCATGAAAATGGATAAATCTGCGTCTATCGTTCCAATAGTGCCTTTTGTGCCTGTAAAAGCAGCTGCCGGGTATTTAGCTGGCTATGCAGACCCTGAGTTCCTAGATGAACTAAATACATTCACATTACCTATGTTGGCACCTGGAGATTATAGAGCTTTTGAAATCATTGGAGATAGTATGTTACCCACTCCAAGTGGAAGTGTGATCGTGGGAGAGAAAGTAGCAAATTTAAAGGAAGTTAAGAACTCTAATACCTATATCGTTGTTTCTAATGCAGATGGGGTGGTTTATAAGAGAATCATCACCAATGATGATCATCAAGAAAAGCTTACTTTATTGAGTGACAATCCATTATACGAGCCATATCAAGTAAATAGTCAAGATATAGTAGAGATCTGGAAAGCAGTATATGTGATCCAAAAAGCAGGTGCACAGCCTATGTGGGATGTGGATCAGTTGGCTGGAGTAGTCAATAGTCTTCAGGATAAGATTAGTACACTGAAGAGAACTATGAATTAATTGAATCTAATGAGTCTCCTGCGGGAGACTCATTAGTGAATTTTCAAAAAGAGTCTCCCAGTGGGGATTCTTTTTACTGTAAAGTAAAATACCCTAAAATATTGTCAATCAATAATTTAGGGCATTTTTATTAAAATTAAATAGTAATTTATTCCCACTCAATTGTAGCCGGTGGTTTGCTGCTAATATCGTAGACAACACGGTTGATTCCTCTTACTTCATTGATAATTGCATTACTAATATGGGCTAGGAATTCATACGGTAAATGTGCCCAATCTGCAGTCATGCCGTCTACAGAGGTAACCGCTCTTAGGGCAACAGTGAACTCATAAGTTCTTTCGTCTCCCATCACACCCACACTTTTAACTGGTAAAAGGATAGTGCCTGCCTGCCATACCTTATCGTATAAGCCAAACTCTTTTAGTCCATTAATATAAATGGCGTCCGCTCTTTGTAAAAGGTCTACTTTCTCTGGGGTAATATCTCCCAATATTCTAATAGCCAAGCCTGGTCCTGGGAAAGGGTGGCGGTTGATCATGTCGGCAGGGATACCCATCTCTAGGCCCACTTTTCTAACTTCATCCTTGAATAAGCTTCTTAGTGGCTCTACTAAACTAAGGTGTAAAGTATCTGGTAAGCCGCCCACATTATGGTGAGACTTAATGGTCTGAGAAGGTCCATGTACACTCACAGATTCAATTACATCAGGATAAATTGTTCCTTGACCTAAAAATTTGGCTTCCAACATATTAGAAGCTTCTATTTGAAATACATCTATAAATAGTTTTCCGATAATCTTACGCTTCTCTTCAGGGTCTGATTTACCTGCAAGGGCATTGTAAAACATATCCTTAGCATCGATACCTTTAACGTTTAATCCTATAGCATCATAGGTATCTAATACCTTTTGGAACTCGTCTTTTCTTAAAACCCCGTTGTCTACAAAAATGCCATGAAGGCGGTTCCCGATCGCTTTATGAATTAGGGTAGCTGCAACTGTGCTATCCACCCCTCCACTTAATGCCATAATAACATGACCATCTCCAATTTGTGCTTTCAGTTGTTCTACCGTTTCATTTACAAAAGAAGCCGGGGTCCAATCTTGTTTACAGCCACAAATCTCCACTAAGAAATTGGAGATCATTTTCTTGCCTTCGGTTGAATGGTATACTTCTGGGTGAAACTGTAAACCATGTAAGCTATTGCTATTATCTGCTTTTTTTCGAAAAGCAGCTACTGGGATACTATCTGTATCGGCCAAGAGTTCAAAATTTGTGGGCAATTGGGTAATAGAATCGCTGTGGCTCATCCATACCTGGCTATTATTAGCAATATTTTTGAATAATATGTCTTCTTTTTGGATTCTTAATTGAGCTCTACCGTATTCTCTCTTGTTTGACTTTTCTACTTTGCCCCCAAAATTCTTAGCGCTTAACTGAGCACCATAACAAACAGTTAATACTGGAAGGCGATCCAAAATAGCTTGGATATCTACATTGGGTGCTTTGTCTTCGTTTACACTTGCAGGAGAGCCACTCAAAATAACGCCCTTTAAACTTGGGTCAAAATCGATGTTTTGATGAAAGGGGGTAATCTCGCAATACACGTTTGCTTCTCTAACTGCTCTAGCAATTAATTGAGTATACTGGCTACCAAAGTCGAGGATTAATATTTTCTCAGTCATAGCGCGAAGATAAGGCAAAAAAAAATCCCACCCGAAGGGTAGGATTTAGTAGTGTATAAGTTTAAAGCGCTGAGCGCAGTAATTACTTCTTTTTAGTCGCTACAGCTTTAACTGCAACGTGCTTAGCCAATTTGCTCTTTAAATTAGCCGCTTTGTTTTTGTGGATAATGCCACGCTTTGCTAATTTATCAATTTGAGAAACGATGTTAGGCAATTTCTCGTCGTATGCTTTTTGCTCTTCGATTGTTTTTAACTCACGAATTGCATTACGAGTTGTTTTACCGTAATAACGATTTCTATCACGACGCTTTGTAGCTTGTCTTACATCTTTTTTGGTAGCCGAATGATTTGCCATGTACTAGTTAATTTTCAGGAGGGCAAAGGTAAGGTAACTAGGTTAATAATTGAAAATAAAATCGAAAAAAAATAAAATAAGGCTCATTTTGGCAAAAAAAGGCCGTTTTTGGCCCTCTTTTTAGGCCTAATTCCTTTATAAATCAATCTTTTAAACCGATATTTGCGAACTTGTATTGCCAAATTAAGAAAGGATAACAAAATGAAGGATTTCTCCTATATCACCAACTCTCATCCCTCTTTTATTGAAGGGATGTATCAACAATTTTTAAATGATGCATCTTCTATAGATCCAGATTTAAAAAAGTTTTTTGAAGGTTTTGATTTTGCTATGCAGAATGGATCTGTTGCAACAGTAGCAACAACTACTTCCAGTGCAAATCCAATTGCATCATCAAATGCAGATTGGGCAAACGAAATCAAAGTATATAGATTGATTCTTGGTTATAGAAACAAAGGACATTTAATTGCAACAACCAATCCAATTAGAACAAGAAAGGATAGAGGTGCTAATTTAGATTTGGCATTCTTTGGTTTAACAGATGCGGATTTAGACAAGACATTTAATGTAGGATCTATCATTGGCTTAGGCGCGACAAGTTTGAAAAATATTTTAGCGCATTTACAAAAAACCTATGCGAACAATGTAGGTATTGAATTTAAATATATCTCTGATCAAAAACGAGTAGACTTTTTGACCAATGAGATGGAAAATAATTTTGCTAAACCAATTTCATTAGATCAGAAAAAGAACATCTTAGAAAAATTAAACCAAGGGGTAATTTTTGAAAAGTTCTTACACACAAAATACATTGGTCAAAAGCGTTTTTCTTTAGAAGGTGGTGAAACAACTATTGCTGCTTTAGATGCAATCATTAATACAGCAAGCGAAAGCGGTGTGAAAGAAGTAGTGATTGGTATGGCGCATAGAGGTAGATTAAATATTCTAGCAAATATCATGGGTAAAACCTATGAGCAAATCTTTAGCGAATTTGAAGGTACTGCTGTAATGGATCAAACCATGGGAAGTGGTGACGTGAAATATCATATGGGTTATAGTTCTGAAGTGGAAACGCCAAGCAAGAACAAAGTGCATTTGAAATTAATGCCTAACCCTTCACACTTAGAAGCAGTAGATCCAGTAGTATTAGGTTTTGCAAGAGCAAAGAGTGATATTTTATATAATTCTGATGTTACTAAAGTATTGCCTATTTTAATTCATGGTGATGCTTCTGTAGCAGGTCAAGGTATAGTATACGAGGTTTTACAAATGTGTCAATTACACGGTTATAGAACTGGTGGAACAATGCACTTTGTAATCAATAACCAAATTGGATTCACAACAGATTTTGATGATGCAAGAAGTGCGAACTATTGTACATCAGTTGCTGCGATGGTTCAAGCTCCGGTATTGCACGTAAACGGAGATGATGCAGAAGCGGTGGTGAAAGCTGCAGAAATTGCAACAAGATATAGACAAGCATTCCAGAGTGATATTTTTATTGATATGGTATGTTATAGAAAACATGGCCATAACGAAGGAGACGATCCTAAGTACACTCAACCGCAATTATATAGCTTAATTGAAAAGCATAAGAACCCAAGAGAGACTTATGCAGAATTTTTGTTAGCACATGGTGAATCAAGTGCTCAGGATTTGGCAAAAGAAATGGAGAAGAAATTCTGGTCTGACTTACAAGCAAGATTAGACGAGGTAAAACAAAATCCATTACCATATAAACATCAGGCGCCAGAAGAAGCTTGGGCAAATATGCGTAAAGCTACTACTGAAGATTTTGCTAAGTCACCAGCAACAGCGATCAAGGCAGAAGATGCAAAAAGTATATTCAATGCTTTGATGAAATGGCCTGAAAGTTTCACGCCATTAAAGAAAGTAGAAAAATTAATTCAAGAGAAAATTAAATTATACGAAACCGAAAATAAAATTGACTGGGCAACTGGTGAATTGATGGCTTATGCTTCTTTATTAGCAGAAGGAAAGTCTGTTCGTATGAGTGGTCAAGACGTGAAGCGTGGTACATTCAGTCATAGACATGCAGTGTTGGTAGATGAAAATACCAATCAACAATATAATAGATTAGATCAGGTTAAAGCTGGTCAACAACCATTTAGAATTTATAATTCTTTATTAAGTGAATATGGTGTTTTAGGATATGAATATGGATATGCATTAGCTAACGCAGATGCATTGGTTATTTGGGAAGCACAGTTTGGAGATTTCTCTAATGGTGCGCAAACTATCATTGACCAATTTATTGCAGCTGGTGAGCAAAAATGGCAAAGACAAAATGGGGTAGTTATGTTATTGCCTCATGGATATGAAGGGCAAGGACCTGAGCATAGTAGTGCAAGATTAGAACGTTACTTACAATTATGTGCAGAGAACAATATGATTGTAACCAATATTACTACTGCAGCCAATTTATTCCATGCTTTAAGAAGACAATTAACTTGGAGCTTCAGAAAGCCAATGATTAATTTCTCTCCTAAAGCGAATTTAAGAAGCCCTTGGACATTTAGTAATATCAATGAATTAACAGAAGGTGGATTTAAGGAAGTCATTGATGATTCATTTGTGCAAGATGCTACACAAGTGAAGAAAGTATTATTCTGCTCTGGGAAAATCTCTTATGAATTAATGGAGAAACAAAAAGCAGATAATAGACAAGATATTGCGATTGTAAGATTAGAGCAAATACATCCATTGCCAGTTGGGCAAATTGCTGCAATTCATCAGAAGTATGGTAAAGCAGTTTGGTTCTGGGTTCAAGAAGAACCATTGAATATGGGAGCAGCAGGTTTCTTACAAATGAATTTAAAGTCAATCAAATATGGTGTGATCAGCAGACAAGCTAGTGCTTCAACAGCAACTGGTTATTCTAAAGTACACGCTAAAGAACAAAACGAAATAATCACAACAGCTTTTGCTATTTAAATAAACAATCATGATTTCGATTAAAGTACCAACAGTAGGAGAATCTATCACAGAAGTTACTTTGTTAAAATGGACAAAGAAAGAAGGAGAATGGGTAGATCGTGATGAGGTTATTGCAGAATTAGAAAGTGAGAAAGCCACTTTTGAAGTGAATGCAGAACAAGCAGGTGTATTAGTACATAAAGCCAAAGAAGGCGATAGTATATTAATTGGAGATATTTTAGCAGATATTGATGAGACTGCACCTAAGCCAGCAGCGGCTGAAAAGCCAGCGGAAGCGCCTAAAGCAGCAGCTCCTGCAGCACCAACCAGTGCAGCTCCTGTAACAGCTGTTCCAAACAATGTTAAAACAACACCTGTAGCTGCAGCGATTATTGCAGATAAAAAAGTAGATGCTACACAAATAAAACCTAGTGGTTACGCTGGAAAAATAACTAAGATTGATGTATTAGATGCATTAAATAATCCTGGTAAAACTGCATTCCCTGGACAAGATTTATTCTCTCGTAATGTGCGTCCAGAGAAGATGAGTAATTTAAGAAAGACAATTAGTAGAAGATTAGTAGAGGCAAAGAATACTACAGCCATGTTAACTACTTTCAATGAAGTAGACATGACAGCCATTATGAATACAAGAAAGCAATTCAAAGACAAATTCAAAGAAGCTCATGGTGTAAACCTTGGCTTTATGAGTTTCTTTGCAAAAGCATGTGCGATTGCATTAACTGAATGGCCTTCTGTAAATGCCTTTATAGATGGAGATCAATTATTGTATCATGATTATGCAGATATCAGTATTGCAGTAAGTACGCCAAGAGGATTAACTGTTCCAGTTATTAGAAATGTGGAGAGTCTAAGCATGGCAGGTATTGAAAAGAAAGTAATAGAATTAGCAGGAAAAGCAAGAGATAGTAAATTAACAGCAGAAGAATTAACGGGTGGTACATTCACTATCACCAATGGTGGTGTATTTGGAAGTTTAATGAGTACGCCCATTATCAATATACCTCAGTCTGCTATTTTAGGAATGCATAAAATTCAAGATCGTCCGATGGCGGTAAATGGTGAAGTGAAAATTTTACCAATGATGTATTTAGCATTAAGCTATGATCACCGTATTATTGATGGTAGAGAGAGCGTTGGATTCTTGGTAAGAGTAAAAGAATTATTAGAGCGTCCAGAATTATTATTAATCGGAAAAGATCCAGTAGCAAGTTTATTAGAACTGTAATGCATTTTGCAGTCCATCAAAATATCGCAGATAATTTAGTAAGTGCTTACAATGGTTCAGAGCCCTTGGCAAATTATCTGAAGAAATATTTTGCTGCGAATAAAAAGCATGGCAGTAAGGACAGAAAAAATATTGCTGCACTTTGTTATGCGCATTTTAGAAATATTGCCAATAGTTTCCCATTAACGGATCAAATTTCTGATGCAATTGATAAAAATATTTTCATTGCTTCTCATAAAGAACAACCTTTATTATTTGTAAGACTAAGGCCTTGGCAAAAAGATACAGTCATTGCTAAACTAAAAGCCTCTGCTATCGAGTTTGAAATAATAGGGGACGATGCATTGTCTTTTGTAAATACCACCGCTATTCAAGATGTGTTAGACATTAATAAAGAAGTAGTTATTCAAGACCTAAGTTCTCAAGCTTTAGCCAACTTATTAAAACATATTCCTACAAAGCAAGGTAAGCCCATGATGGTTTGGGATGCTTGTGCAGCTAGTGGAGGAAAGACTATTCTATTATTCGATTTTTTATCTAATATCAATATTCATATTTCAGATATTCGTACTAGTATATTAGCCAATGCAGAAAAACGTTTGCAAGAAGCAGGTATAAGGCCAGCAAGTGTTCAAGTGATTGATTTGACTATGCCTTTCGATATTAAAAAACAATTCGATGTTGTACTAGCAGATGTTCCATGTTCTGGAAGTGGCACCTGGGGTAGAACCCCAGAGCAATTAGCATTTTTTAATCATACACAATTAGACAAATACACTCAATTACAATCTCAGATTGTAACTAATTTAATTCCAACTGTAACAATAGGTGGTTATTTATTATATGCAACCTGTTCTGTGTACAAAGTAGAAAACGAAAATAGAGTAGATGCTATTTTAGCTACAGGACAATTTAAATTGATAGAGCAAACTTATTATAAAGGCTATACTCAAAAAGCAGATACTTTATTTGGAGCATTATTGCAAAAAATAGGATAGGCCTTAATTATTTTATAAGCACTCCACTCTGAATAATTCCTCCAGCTACTACATCATCGCCTTCATAAAATACGGCGCTTTGACCTGGGGCAATACTTTTTACGTTTTCATAAAATCTAGCTTGCACACCCATATCTGTTGGAGATAAAGTACAAAGTGCACCACTATCTTTATACCTAATCTTTGCTATTAAATCCATTGGTCCTTCTAGATGATCGTATTTTATCCAATTTAATTTGGCCACCATCATATCGTTTTGGTCCAAATCGTTTTCGTCTCCAATCACTACAATATTTTTTACAGGATCTATTGCTGTAACATAGGCAGGTTTACCTAGTGCAATTTCTAGTCCTTTTCTTTGACCAATAGTATAAAAAGGATAGCCCTTGTGTTTACCTAATCTTTTTCCCTTGGTGTCTACAAACCAACCTCCATTCACTCTTTCTTCTAATCCATCTACTCTTCTTTTTAGAAATCCTCTGTAATCATTATCTGGCACAAAGCAAATCTCGTAACTCTCACTTTTTTTAGCTAGTTCAGGATAGCCCATGTCTATAGCCATTTGCTTGATATCCTTTTTATGCATTCCTCCTAAAGGCAAAATGGTTCTACTTAATAAATCCTGATCCACTCCCCATAGCACATAACTTTGGTCTTTGGTTTCATCTAATCCTTTAGAAATAACATATCTACCATTGGTGTGTTGACGCACTTTGGCATAATGGCCTGTGGCGATAAAATCACATCCTAGGGCGTCAGCTCTTTTTAATAATGCCCTCCATTTAATATGGGTATTGCACATTACGCAGGGATTAGGGGTTCGGCCTGCTAAGTATTCTTCCACGAAGTTTTCGATCACGAAATCTCCAAATTCTTCCCTAATGTCTAATATAAAATGGGGGAACCCGTTATTTACTGCGGCTAATCTGGCGTCGTTGAAAGAGTCAATATTGCAGCAGCCTGTTTCTTTTCCGTTGGTATTGCTGGTGGAGTAATCCCAGGTTTTCATGGTGATACCCACTACTTCGTAGCCTTCGTTGTGTAATAAAAGAGCGGCTACCGTACTATCTATTCCGCCACTCATGGCTACTAAAACCTTTCCTTTTTTGCTCATATGCTTTGGCCAGTTAAAAGTTGGCTTGGCACAAAAGTAACGAAAAATTACTACCTTCATATACTCGAAAAGTGTAAATAATAATTATATGATAAAGCTACAAGTAATCGGAAACCTAGGAAAAGACGCACAAGTAAACAATGTTAACGGTAAGACAGTGATTAATTTTAACGTTGCACACACAGAACGTTATAAGGATGCACAAGGCAATCAAAAAGACAGAACTACTTGGGTCGATTGTTCTTATTGGACAGATAGAACGGCTGTAGCGCCTTATTTAAAGAAAGGTACACAGGTTTATGTAGAAGGTACACCAGATGTAAGATCTTATACTACTGCTGATGGTCGTCAAGGTGCTTCATTAACGCTAAGAATTGCCTCAGTACAATTATTAGGTGCAAAACCTTCAGGTGGATCTTCTGATGGCGCAGCTCCTTCTAACTATACACCAACAGCTGCACCAAGTGCTTCAGATGAAGCGATGGACGATTTACCATTCTAATCAAGGATGAATCAGCGCGTTTTTAGTTATAGCGAATTATATCAATTTGCATTACAAGTATTTACTAGCATCGGATGTTCTAACGAAGATGCTAGTTTAGCTACTAGTGTATTATTGTCTGCCGATTTAAGAGGTATAGACAGTCATGGTATTGCAAGACTAGTAGGTTATGTAAGACTATGGGAAGTTGGTAGAATTAATGCGAATCCACAAATTAAAATAGTACACGAAACGCCCTCTACTGCTGTGATAGATGGCGATAGAGGATTAGGATTAGTTGTCGCTCCAAAAGCCATGCAAATTGCTATGCAAAAAGCAAAACAAGTCGGAACAGGTTGGGTGAGTGTAAAAAATAGTAATCATTTTGGCATTGCAGGTTATCATGCAATGATGGCATTAACAGAAGATATGATTGGCATGGCCATGACCAATGCTAGTGCATTAGTGGCACCCACTTATGCTGCAGAAAAAATGTTGGGAACAAATCCTATTGCAGTAGCTATACCTGCTGGAAAGGAAGCACCTTTTGTTGCAGATTTTGCAACTACTACTGCAGCTAATGGTAAGCTAGAAATTGCACAAAGAAATAATCAACCTATACCTACTGGTTGGGCACAGGACGAAAATGGACAATCAACTAATGATGCACATATCTTAAAGAAGGGTGGTGCATTATTACCTCTTGGTTCAGAAAAAGAACAAGGAAGTCATAAGGGATATGCATTAGGTTCTATTGTAGATATATTTAGCGCAGTATTAAGCGGTGCAAGTTTTGGTCCTTGGGCACCACCATTTCCTGCTTATGTACCTATGCCAGAGAATATGCCTGGAGAAGGTCTTGGACATTTTATTGGTGCCATGCGTATTGATGCATTTAGACCAGCAGAAGATTTTAAATCCAATATGGATTTGTGGTTAAATAGATTCAGATCTGCTCAACCTATGCAAGGTCAAGACAAAGTATATGTAGCAGGTGATATAGAAAGAGCAATGGAGGCTGCAAGAATGAAAGAAGGCATTCCATTAGTTGAAGAGGTTGTAAAGGATTTAGAAGCCCTTGCAATAAAATTTAAGCTCTCTATTTAAGCTTAGACTAACGCATGTTTGCGATTTAATTTTTTACCTTTGTTTCTCTAATTAAGTTTATTTATGAAGATTATGAAGTTTGGTGGTACCAGTGTTGGTAAGCCAGAAAGAATGCATCAGGTTTCTCAGTTGATCACAAAAGATAGCGATCCAACTATTGTTGTGTTAAGTGCTTTAAGTGGTACAACCAATAGTTTAGTAGGGATAAGTGATGCTTTGGCAAAATTAGATAAACAGGGAGCAGTAACTATCATTGATAATTTAGAAAAACATTATCGTTCTTTTATTCTAGATCTTTTAAAAACAGAAGAGCTTAGAGCAAAAGCAAATGTAATTATAGACGAACATTTTGAGTTCTTAAAAATCACACAAAGAATTTCTTTAAGTGATGCATTAAATAAAGATATTTTAGCACAGGGCGAATTAATGAGTACTAAATTATTCTCTTTATATCTTGAGCAAGAAAAAATTGAACATGCTTTAATTCCAGCATTGGAGTTTATGCGTTTAGATACAAATGAAGAACCTGATTTATTAGTGATTAGAGAAAAATTACAAACGGTCTTAGCGTCACATCCAACAAAAAAATTATTTATTACACAAGGCTATATCTGTAGAAATGCAAAAGGGGAAGTAGACAATTTAAAAAGAGGAGGATCTGATTATACGGCATCATTGATTGCTGCTGCCGTAAAAGCGTCTGTTTGTGAAATATGGACTGACATAGATGGCATGCATAATAACGACCCTCGTGTGGTAGATAAAACTGTTGCTATTGAACAATTAAGTTTTGATGAAGCGGCAGAGTTGGCTTATTTCGGAGCAAAAATTTTACACCCAACCTGTATTTGGCCTGCTCAACAAGAAAATATCCCTGTTAAATTATTAAATACCATGCAGCCTTCTGCAGCGGGAACAGTTATTAAGAAGGAAGCTGGTACGGTAGGCGTGAAAGCAGTTGCAGCAAAAGATGGAATTATTGCTGTGAAGATTAAGAGTAGTAGAATGTTATTGGCATATGGTTTCTTGAGAAAGATTTTCGAAGTATTCGAAAAGTATAAGACGCCAATAGACATGATTACTACTTCAGAAGTAGCAGTATCAGTTACTATTGATAGTGATACACATTTGGCAGAGATAGTTGCAGAGTTAAGTAATATTGCTTCTGTTGAAATCGAAAAAGACCAAACTATTGTTTCTATAGTAGGTAACGAAATTGCTCAGACAGATGCTGTATTAAAAAAATTATTTGATGCCATCAACGAAGTGCCAGTAACAATGGTAAGCTATGGTGGAAGTCCACATAATATAAGTTTGTTATTACCTAGCGAACACAAAACAAAAACCTTACAGCTAATCAATAAGGGTTTGTTTAATTTATAGTTTTACTCCAACAGTAATAAAAAAGTTTCTACCATCAGCAGGTAATGCGCCCGGACCAGGATAGCCGCCAGCGCGTCTTGTAAAATAGCTTGCATTCATTAGATTATTGATGCCTGCTTTTACGCTACAGTTTTTGGAAAGCTTATATGTGCTAGTAATATCTGTTATTGCATAAGATGGTATTAATCCTATATTTCCATTGACACTTGGTTGTATCGTATTATTAGCATCACTATAACTTTCTCCAACTTTACTTATTTGAGCACTTAGTTGAAAAGCTTTAACACTCATGCTAATACCTGCTCTTATAATATTTGCTGGTGCATTTTCTACTTTCTTGTCTTTAGTATTGGCATCTTTGTGATTAGCACTATATCTGGTATCTGTATAGGAATAAGATGCATATAGTATACAATCCATTGTATTGCTATAAGTAAATGCTCGTATTGGATTAAACTCTGCGTATCCTTCGAAACCTTTACTATTACTTGCGCCAACATTGGTGATCAATCTATAGTTTTTGCCTAATGGAGTTAAAGTTCCAATTCGGTCATTGTATTTTAAATAGAAAACGCTTATGTCAAATTGTACATAAGATTTTATTTTACCTCTAAATCCTAGGTCTGCATTATATCCTTTAGCATCTTTTAAATTTGGATCTACAATATCTGTACTAGGGGGTGCTTGTAAGTTGGCAAATTGAATGGGTCTATAAGCCTGTGAAATATTGGCATAAAATTCAGTGCTTTTACCAAGATGGTATTCAGATCCAATACCGCTTAATAAAAATGATCTAGCTCTTGTAATGTTTTGCAAAAGGATAGGGTTGCCATTAGAAATGCCATTTCTTCCAGAAGCTGCACCTTCTAGCCATTCATATCTTATGCCTGGAATTAAATATAACTTGTCCGTTACTCTAATTATGTTTTCAATAAACCCGGCAATATTATTAGATACAAAATTAATCGCTCTTGGGAAAGTTCCTTCAATTGCAATATCATAAATTACACCTGTAGTTCCTTTACCATCAGCTAATCTGTTCGTACTTCCTGTATATAATCTTAGTCCAGCGGAAATAGTGTTTTGAATTTTCCCTACATAATAATCTGTAATTATCCTGCTCTCTAATCCGTAGTTTCTGTATTTATCTAAA
>JBJOIU010000016.1:0-32410 GCA_046046935.1 Bacteroidota bacterium | reverse complement strand
GTACATTGAATTACAAGATGCTTATAAATCTATCTTGGAAAGCTTCATACATGCAGGTGCAATGAATGAAGTGAAAGTAAAAGTAGTTAACATACATAGTGAGAACTTAACTGCCGAAAATGTGGATGAGCAATTAAAAGGTTTACATGGTTTATTAGTCGCTCCTGGTTTTGGTAACAGAGGTATTGAAGGAAAGATTGTTGCAGTGAAGTATGCAAGAGAAAATAAATTACCATTCTTTGGAATTTGTTTAGGAATGCAAATGGCTGTGATTGAATTTGGTAGAAATATATTAGGATTATCTAAAGCCCATTCAGTAGAAATGGATCCAAATAGTCCAGACCCGGTAATTAATATGATGGAAGAACAAAAGAAAATTACCATGATGGGTGGTACAATGCGTTTGGGTGCTTATCCTTGCACAATAACGGAAGGTACTTTGGCGCATCGTATTTATGGAACAGGTTCCATTAGTGAACGACATAGACACAGATACGAATTTAATAATGTCTATTTAAAGGCTTATCAAGATGCTGGAATGGTTACAAGTGGTGTAAACCCTGCTACAGGATTGGTAGAAATAGTTGAATTGCCAGACCATCCGTTCTTTATTGGGGTGCAATATCATCCAGAACTTAAGAGTACTGTAGAAGCGCCAGCGCCATTATTTGTACATTTTATTGCTGCAGCCAAGCTTCAAGCTGGTTTAAATGCATAATTTTCCAGTAATAAATCATGTACCTTTACTCCCTTAAAAAAAAATAATCTATTCAAATGAATACGGATAAAAATACGGTCATTGGTTTTGTGTTACTAGCAGGTTTATTCTTTGCTTATTTTTGGTTTACCAACAAACAACAAAACGAATTAGAAACATATAAGAAGCATTTTGACGATTCTGTAGCAATGGTGAAATCTGCTGCTCAAAAAGTGGAAGCACTTAAAGCAGCAACTTTAGTGGACAGTACTGTTAAAGCTAGTGCAACTGATTCTTTGAAGGTAGACTCTGTTAAAGAGCAATTGGTAGTGCTTGAAAACGAAGTGGTAAAAGTTACTTTAACCAATAAGGGTGGCCAGGTAGCCAATGTATTATTGAAGAACTACACTAATTCAAATAAACAACAAGTTGTATTAGGAGATAGTACAAGCCTAAACTATCCAATTAATATTGCTAATAATCAGTCTGCACAAATTAATCAGTTATTGTTTCAGCAAGTAGAAGTGTTGCCTACAGAGAATGGGGTGCAAAAATTAGCTTTTACTTTAACAACCCCAACTGGTAATACCATTAAGCACTTGTTTAGTTTAGCCCCAAAACAATATAATATTGATTGGACTATTCAATTGAATGGAGCAGATCAATTATTAACCAACCGTCAGTTGAATGTTTTATGGGAAGCGCATTCATTCAAACAAGAAAGTACTTTGAATTATGAGCGTCAGATGTCTAATATCTGTTTCTCTGAAGGAAAAGAGTTCGATTATATTTCTAGTAAAACAACCTGGACTTTTGAAAAACCAGTACAGTGGGTTGGTTTAGTGCAACAATTTTTCAACACTACTTTAATTGCGAAATCTGATTTTGCTAGTGGTAAAATCGATTGGCAAAGAAGAGTAGATAGTAGCAATTCTTTAGCTGCTATGCAAACACAATTGCAGACAAAGCTTGACGGGAATAATGCAACGCTTGCATTATCATTATATTATGGTCCAAATGATATGAGTATCTTAAAAACACAAGCTCCAGAAATGGATAAGATTGTGAACTTGGGTAGAGATTTATATTCATTCGTTAGACCTATTAATAAATATATCATTAGCCCAGTATTTGATTTCTTTGCTGGCTTTGTATCTAATTATGGTTGGGTGGTATTGTTATTAACCATCTTTATTAGATTGGTTACTTCGCCTTTAACTTATTCAAGTTATTTGAGTAGTGCAAAGATGAAAGTGTTAAAGCCAGAACTAGATGAGGTTAAAAAGAAGTTTGGCGACGATCAACAAGGCTTTGCAATGGAGCAAATGAAATTATTTAGAGAAGCAGGGGTAAATCCTTTAGGCGGTTGTATACCAGCATTATTGCAAATTCCTATATTCTTCGCATTATATAGCTTCTTTAATGCAAATATTTCATTAAGAGGTCAAGCATTCTTGTGGAGTAAAGATTTATCTAGCTATGATGTCATTGCAACACTTCCGTTTACTATTCCAATGGGATTTGGTAATCATATCAGTTTATTTACTTTAACTGCTGTGATCACAAGTTTAATCATGTCTGTTTACAATATGTCAATGACTCCAACGCAAGATAATCCAGCATTGAAATACATGCCATATATCTTCCCTTTTATGTTATTGTTCATCTTTAACAGTTTACCATCTGCCTTAACTTGGTATTACACGGTTTCTAATATTGTTACTTTATTATTACAATTCATCATTCAAAAGTTCATTATAAATCACGATAAAATTTTAGCAGAAATTCAAGTGAAGAGAAAGACGCCAAAGAAAAAAAGTAATTGGCAAGAGAAGTATGAACAAATGATGGATGCTCAAAAAAAGGTACAGAACCTAAAAGATAAAACTAAAAAATAATCCCCCCTAAGAGGCCTACTTTATTGAGGCCTCTTATTATTTTATTTAAATGAAGTATAAAATTACCCCCATAATTGTATACCTATTGGTTGCATTTACTTCCCATGCTCAAACAAAAGTGGTAGGAGAGTGTAGTGTTCAATTTAATATCGAACAATATCAAAATCAACAATGGCAGTCTTTAGGTCAAAAATCGGTCTTTATAAAAGGAAGCCAATGCAAGACTATATTGACCACTCCTAAACTACTTCAAACCCTAGTATTTTCTAGTTTGCAAGATAGTGCAGTATTAATGAAGGAGATAGGGGATAGTAAATTTTTGCAACATATCAATTTTCCGCCAAAGACTTTGCCAACATTAGTTACCATGAAAAAGCTGTATGCAGATTCTGTGTTGATGATTGCTGGCTATACTTGTAATGCTTTACAATTAGTATTTAGCGACCAAACTACTTACGATGTATTTTATACAACAGCCATTATTCCTACTATTCCATATTTTGAAATAGCTTTTAAAGATATTCCTGGATTGGTACTTGCTTATTCTATCACTACCAATAAAGGTGTTCCAATAAAGTATACTGCTACACAAGTCGATTTAAGTCCAATCACATTGAATCAATTTGAATTCAATAGTAATGACTATCAAATAATTGACAAATAATTAAGGTTGCTGTGGAGTTGGGGTCTTGAAGCGAGGCAAAACTGTTTTGTATCTATAAGGGATAACGTAAGAGATATTTCCTTTATTGAATTTCAAATAGTTTGCATTAGCATTTCCTGCGGCCATTCCTTTGTACTCTAAACTTGATCTTAAAGTAAAGAAGGTAGAAGTTTTAAGAGAAGTTGTACCAATATTTTTTAAACTGTATTTATTGGCAACAGCAGTAGAAGTTGATTTTAACTCAGTGCTACTTAATACAACAGTACTAGCTTTTGATTGACTATTCATAAGAATGGTCAAGCAGGAAACAAATAGTATGTTTTTCAAGGTACGCATGGTTATTACGAAGATAAGTAAATCAATAGATTCTTTGAAAAATTATTTTAAACCTTTTTAGACCCAATGTGCAGAACAAATTATGGCTATTTCAGGCCTTGTAACTATATTTAATATGATCATTTTTAGATATACTTTATATTATAAGTAATTGAAAATCAATGATTATTATTAAACCCTATAATCTAATCAGCCATGTTCGAACCGCATAGAGACGAAGAAGGAGGAGATATCCAAGATTTATTACAGCGTTTTCAGAATTTAAAAAATGGAAGAGCTAATGCCTATATAGAGGAAGACGACTTTGAGAGAATCATTGAGCACCTGGACGAAAAAGACGAGATTGCTGATGCCATAGAAGCGGCAAATTTGGGCTTGAATCAATATCCGCATTCTGCATTATTGATGATTAAAAAAGCCGACCTACTATTAGCCACTAGAAAATATAAAGAGGCATTAAATTTATTGGATGCCGCCAGTTTATATGATCATAAAGAAATGAATTTATTCATTTTAAAAACAGATGCCTACTTAGCATTGGATCAGCCAGATAAAGCAATAGTGCTTTTACAAGAAGCATTGCATTTATTTGAAGGTGCAGAAAGAACGGAAGTATTATTTGAATTGGCAGATGTATATGATGATCATGAAGCTTTTGATAAAGTTTTTGATTGCTTGCAATTAATATTAGAGGAAGATCCTAACAATGAAGAAGCTTTATACAAAATCTGTTTTTGGACTGATTTTACAGGAAGAAACGAAGAGAGTATAAGATTGCATGAACGCATTATCAATGAACAACCCTACAATGCATTGGCATGGTTTAATTTGGCTGCTTCTTTTCAAGGATTGAAATTGTATGAAAAAGCCATTGATGCATATCAGTATGCCATTGTGATTGATGAGAAATTTGATTATGCGTATCGTAATATGGGTGACGCTTATTTGCGATTAAGAAAATACAAAGAAGCCATTGAAGCATTAGAAAAAGTTTTGGAATTGTCTAGACCCGAAGATGTTATTTACGAGGCGATTGGGCATTGTTATCATAGGATGAAGAATTATGCTCAAGCAAGATTCCATTATAAAAAAGCAGTGCATTTAAATCCAGACGATAGCAGATTGTATCAGAAAATAGCAAGTACTTATATGCAGGAAGGTCATTGGGAAATGGCCATCAAACAAATGGAACATGCACTTAGAATTCATAAACATATCAATGAATACTATATTCAACTAGGTGAGTGTTATATGCAATTAGGGCAATATGTAGATGCTGCAGGTTATTTTGGTACAGTGGTCGCTAATAAGCCAAAGCAAATTGCTGGTTGGGAATTTTTAATAAGAAGTTTGATGGCCAATGAGCAATTAGACGCTGCTTTAGAGCAAACAGAACTAGCTTATATCTCTACCCAAGGTAAAACCGTATTTATATATTATAGAAGCGCCATTTTATTCAAAATGGGTAAGTCAAATGAAGGCTTGTTGCAATTGGAAATGGCCTTGTCTAAATCTGCTAAGTGGTTGAATAAGTTTGTTAAATTCTATCCAGAAGTTGTACAAGACACTAAAGTCATGACTTTGCTCAGTGAGTATAAAAAGAGTAAGAAGAGCAAGGGTTCTTGATTTATTTTAAATTAACTTTGCAAAAATATATCTACGTATGAATTTTAATATAAGTCAGATTCCGGAAAGAACAGCACAGCCACGTCAGCATGGCTTAACGATGGTAATGGACAAGGGCCTGAGCTATTCAGAAGCAGAAAATTTTATTAGTGTCGGCAAACCCCATACGGATATTGTTAAATTAGGATTTGGAACTTCTTTTGTAACACCTAACTTAAGAAAGAAGATAGAATTATATCAAAGCCATAATATGCCCGTTTATTTTGGAGGTACTTTGTTTGAAGCATTTTTGATTCGAAATCAAATGGACGACTATATTGCAATGTGTAAAGATTATGGAATTGATATGATTGAAGTAAGTGATGGCTCTATCGAAATTCCACACACAGAAAAATGTGGACATATCGAAAAAATTGCCAAGTTTGCCAAAGTATTAAGTGAAGTAGGTAGTAAAGATGCAGCGCATATTATCCCTCCCTATAAATGGATTGAGTTAATGAGTGCAGAATTAAATGCGGGTGCTTCTTATGTAATTGCTGAGGCAAGAGAGGCTGGTAATGTGGGTATTTACAGAGGTAGTGGTGAGGTAAGAGAAGGTTTAGTGCAAGAGATTTTAACCAAGATACCAGCTGAAAAAATTATCTGGGAAGCTCCACAAAAAGCACAACAATTATATTTTCTAGAATTGATTGGCTGTAATGTTAATCTTGGAAATATTGCTCCTTCTGAAATTATTCCATTAGAAGCAATGAGAATAGGTTTAAGAGGAGACACTTTTCATTTATACTTAAATAAATAAAGTGCGAGCGTTTGGATTAATTGGATACCCTCTATCGCATTCTTTTTCTAAAGGATTTTTTGCAGAGAAATTTGCCAAAGAAAATATTGAACAAACTCAATATGAAAATTACCCAATTGAATCTATTGATCAATTCAAGGATTTATGGGAACAAAATTCGCAACTAGAAGGAATTAATATCACTATTCCGCACAAAAAAGCGGTAATCCCTTTTTTAGATCATCCATCTTCTGTAGTGAAGGCAATCAATGCATGTAACTGTATTCGAAAATACGATGGTAAGTTATATGGTTACAACACGGATGTAATTGGTTTCGAAAAATCTCTTCTACCTTTCTTGCAAGCCCATCATACCAAAGCCTTGATTCTTGGAACAGGTGGTGCTGCAGCTGCTGTAGCTTGGGTATTAAATAAATTAGGAATTACATTTAAATATGTTTCAAGAAATGCAAGCGCAAATAATGTAATAAGTTATGAAACGCTCAATGCTGCTATCATACAAGAATATACTTTGATCATTAATACTAGTCCAGTAGGAATGTATCCAAACCTCCATGATGCGCCTGCATTGGATTATAGTGCTATTGGAGCAGCACATCATTTATACGATTTGATTTATAATCCAGCTGAAACTTTATTTCTACAAAAAGGGAAGGTGCGTGGTGCCACTATCCAAAACGGATTAGAAATGTTGCATTTGCAAGCAGAAGCTAGTTGGGAAATTTGGAATAGCCAAACACCTTTAGAACAATAAAGTAGCTACTTTATTTCTTTCTTAAAAATTCAAATAATTGATTGACTGCCTTTTGTCTATGGCTATAAGTATTTTTTTCTTCCATACTCATTTGAGCAAAACTTTTATCTGCACCATCAGGAATAAAAATAGGGTCATAACCAAAACCTTTTTCTCCATGCATAGTCTTCGCAATTGAACCTTTACAAATGCCTTCAAAATAATAGGGTTGATTTTCCCAGATCAAACAAATCACTGTTCTAAATTGAGCAAATCTATTTTCTTTAGCAGAAAGTTCCTCTAATACTTTATCGATATTGGCCTGAAAATTTCTATCCTCTCCAGCATACCTCGCGCTCTTCACACCTGGTGCGCCATTCAATGCTTCAATCTCTAAGCCAGTGTCTTCGCTAAAACAATTTGTTTTTGTAATAGTAAAAATGGTATTCGCTTTTTCAAATGCATTCTCTTTCAATGTAGCATATGGCTCGGGAATATCTATATCAATACCTGCAGATTTCATATCAATAATATTAAAATCTGGTCCAACTAAAGATTGAATCTCTGCAATTTTATTGGCGTTATTGGTTGCGAAAATTAGTTGATACATATTGCTAGAGTGAAATAAAATTATAGCTCAAAAATCTTTTTAAGTACTGTCCAAAGTTTTGCTTTTTCTTGTTTGGCTTCAACACCAGTACCTTGCATGGTAGACAATGCGTTACTGAATAAAATATGCGATTCACCTAGTTGACTTACTTTATATAATGTACTCGGTAATTTTACTTTTAATTGTGTTGCATCTACTGCAAATGATATTACTAAAGTGGAAGGATATTCTTGTAAGATTTGATGTAACCCAACTGGTTGTTTGCCAATATTAATCAATGCGATATCTGCAATGGTTAATCTACAGGCATTCAATATAGAAGTCAATAATATAAAATCCATTTCGTTTAAATGCACCGAATTAGGGTCATTCACGATCACTGTAATTTTCTTATTATGTTCCCCTAAAGATTTTATAGGGCCTTCCCATTTAAGTTCTGGGATAGCTTCCGCTTTTACAGTAATTGTTGGAGTAGTTGCTTCTGAAATTGTTGGAGTAATTTGAGGCGTATGGTCAATAACTACCAAGTTATCCTTGTACAAATTGGCTAGAACAGCATTGGATAATATGGTTTTTTCGGCGCTCATGAAATGGAAAATTAAATGAAAAGACCCAATAAGAAAAATAACACTTGTAAGTACTTGTTTTTTGTCGTTTCTTTGTAGTCAATTTTGATACAAATAAATAACTAGATTATGTCTACTCAAGTGATCCCGGTAATCCAAAACACGCAACCTAAATTACCTACTTACAACATGAATGAAATTGCCTTTGGTAAAAATTTCACTGATCACATGTTAGTGGCAGATTATGAAAATGGTGAATGGAAAAATGTAGTCATCAAACCTTACGCACCATTAGAGTTAGATCCATCATGCGCCACATTGCATTATGGTCAAACTATTTTTGAAGGTATTAAAGCTTTTAAAAATGATAAAGGAGATGTAGTTGTATTTAGACCAGATCAAAATTTTATACGTTTCAATACTTCTGCAGCGCGTATGCAAATGCCTGCTGTGCCAGAATGGTTATTCTTGGATGGCATGAAACAATTAATAACATTAGAGAAAGATTGGATTCCAAATTTGCCAGAATGTTCTTTGTACATACGACCTTTCATGATTGCAACAGATCCATTCTTAGGAGTAAGACCATCGCAAACATATAAGTTCATGATTATTCTTGGACCAAGTGGTGCGTATTTTTCTGCCCCAATGAAAATTTTAATCGAACAACAATACACACGTGCAACACCTGGTGGCGTTGGATTTGCAAAGAATGGAGGAAATTATGGCGGAAGTTTATTCCCTGTTAATTTAGCACAAGAAAAAGGTTTTGATCAAGTTTTATGGACCGATGCTATTGAACATAAATATGTAGAAGAAGTGGGAATGATGAATGTTATGTTTGTCATAGAGGGAAAAGTAATTACACCTAGTGTAGATAGAGGAACCGTTTTAAAAGGAGTAACAAGAGCAAGTGCTATTATATTATTAAGAGATATGGGTTATGAAGTAGAAGAAAGAAATTTATCTGTTTCAGAAATTGTAGACGCACATAAAAAAGGAGTTTTCCAGGAAGTTTTTGGTGTGGGAACAGCTGCAGTAGTTTCTTATATCTCTAGATTATCACATGGAGATTATCATATGGATTTTGACGTAGAGGCACTGAAAGTGGCACCTGCGCTTAAAAAACAGTTAAATGATATCAGAATGGGCAATGTGGAAGATAAATATAATTGGCTAATGCATATTTAGTACAAGATATTGGTAAACAGCCATTTACGTACCCAAATCAATTTATTTATAGGCTTTTTTCAAAAATAGCCAATAAACATTTTGGGAATTCGTTTACAGGCATTACCTTTGCCGTCCGAATTTTTTATAACCAGAATTGAACAAAACAGCATAATAAATGCCTACTATTCAACAATTAGTGAGAAAAGGCCGTGAGATCATCAGGGCTAAAAGTAAATCAAGAGCTTTGGATGCATGTCCTCAGCGTCGTGGTGTATGTACAAGAGTTTATACTACAACTCCTAAAAAGCCAAACTCTGCGTTACGTAAAGTAGCGAAGGTTCGTTTGACTAATAAGATTGAAGTAATCGCTTATATCCCAGGTGAAGGCCATAACTTACAAGAGCACAGTATCGTATTAATACGTGGTGGTCGTGTGAAAGACTTACCGGGTGTACGTTATCATATTGTTCGTGGTAGTTTGGATACTGCTGGTGTTAAAGACCGTAAGCAGTCTCGTTCTAAGTATGGTACTAAGAAAGAAAAAGCAAAAAAATAATAACAACTCATTAATATTCGACTGACATGCGTAAAGCACAACCTAAAAAAATTCCATTAGCACCAGATCCTCGTTTCAACGATAAATTGGTTACTCGTTTTATCAATAACATTATGTTAGATGGTAAGAAGACTACAGCTTTCAATATTTTCTATGATGCATTAGACAAAGTGAGCAAATTCACTGGAGAAGATGGATATGAAATGTGGAAGAAGGCAGTAGCTAATGTTACTCCAGCTGTTGAAGTTCGTAGCCGTCGTATCGGTGGTGCAACTTTCCAAATTCCTGCTGAAGTTCGTGCTGACAGAAAGATCTCTTTGAGTATGAAGTGGTTAGTACGTTACAGCCGCGAGCGTAATGGTAAAACAATGGCTGACAAATTAGCTAACGAAATTATCGCAGCTACAAAAGGTGAAGGCGCTGCTTTCAAAAAGAAAGAAGACGTTCACCGTATGGCAGAAGCCAACAAGGCTTTCTCTCACTTCAAAGTTTAAGGATCATTTAATTGATTTAAAATTTATACAAAACCCCATTTATTTGGGGTTTTTTGTTTGTTCAATCACTTATATCATTAACTTTGCGCCTCGGAATTTAGACTAAAAAATAAACAACTTAATATGGCGGACTTAAGACTACAAAGAAACTTTGGTATTGCAGCCCACATTGATGCGGGTAAAACAACTACCACTGAACGTATTTTACGTTACACAGGTATGATCCATAAAATTGGTGAAGTACATGATGGTGGTGCTACCACTGACTGGATGGAACAAGAAAAAGAAAGAGGTATCACAATTACTTCTGCAGCTGTTTCTTGTCAATGGCAGTTCCCAACTGTATTGGGTAAGAAAGATGCGAATACTAAAGATTATTATTTCAACATTATCGATACTCCGGGTCACGTAGACTTTACTGTAGAAGTAGAGCGTTCAATGCGTGTATTGGATGGTTTGATCGCGTTGTTCTCTGCGGTAGATGGTGTAGAGCCTCAGTCTGAGACTGTATGGCGTCAAGCTAACCGTTATAAAGTTCCTCGTATTGGATTCGTTAACAAAATGGACCGTGCTGGTGCTGACTTCTTAATGGTAGTAAACCAAGTAAGAGAAATGTTAGGTGCTAAAGCAGTTCCTTTACAGTTACCAATTGGTGCTGAAGATGGATTCAAGGGCGTAGTTGACTTGATTAAAATGAAAGGTATTATCTGGGATGACGCAACAGAAGGTATGACTTATACAGAGATTCCAGTACCAGATGATATGAAAGAAGATGTAGATTATTGGAGAGCTCAATTAATTGAAGCGGTTGCTGAATATGATGACAAATTAATGGAGAAGTTTTTTGAAAACCCAGATTCAATTTCTGAAGATGAGGTGCATGAAGCGATCCGTAAAGCTTGTATCGATTTAAGTATCGTTCCAATGATGTGTGGTTCTTCTTTCAAAAATAAGGGAGTACAAACAGCATTAGATGCAGTTTGTCGTTACTTACCTTCTCCAGTAGATGTGGATGATACAGAAGGTACAGATCCAGATACAGGAGAAAAAATTACACGTAAACCAAATGCAAAAGAACCATTTGCTGCATTGGCTTTCAAAATTATGACAGATCCATTCGTAGGACGTTTAGCGTTCTTCAGATGTTATTCTGGTCACTTAGATGCGGGTTCTTATGTAAGAAACGTACGTAGTGGTAAGAATGAGCGTATCTCTCGTATCATGAAAATGTTTGCGAACAAACAAAACCCAATCGACTTTATCGAAGCAGGTGATATCGCAGCAGCAGTAGGTTTCAAAGAAATTAAAACAGGAGATACATTATGTGATGAGAATCACTTAATCGTATTGGAGAATATGTTTATTCCAGAACCAGTTATCTCTGTTGCAGTTGAGCCTAAGACGCAAGCTGACGTTGATAAAATGGGTATGGCTATTGCTAAATTAGTAGAAGAAGATCCTACCTTAAGAGTTAAGACTGACGAAGATACTGGTCAAACAATCTTATCAGGTATGGGTGAATTACACTTAGAAATTATCGTTGACCGTATGCGTCGCGAGTTCAAAGTGGAAATCAACCAAGGTAATCCTCAGGTAGCATATAAAGAAGCCTTCGGAACAACTATCGAACACAGAGAAGTATTGAAAAAGCAATCAGGTGGTCGTGGTAAGTTCGCGGATATCCAATTCTCTATCGGACCTGCTGACGAGGAGTGGTTAAAAGAAATAGGTGATAAGAAAGCTTTCCAATTTGTGAACGATTTATTTGGTGGATCTATCCCTAAAGAATTTGTTCCTGCAATTACAAAAGGTTTTGATACAGCAATGTCTACAGGTGTATTAGCTGGTTTCCCAGTGAACAACATGAAGATCCGCGTTTATGATGGTTCTTACCATGATGTGGATTCTGACGCAATGTCTTTTGAATTGTGTGCTAAAGCTGGTTTCAGAACTGCTGGTAAGAAAGCGAAGCCTACTTTATTAGAACCAATTATGAAAGTAGAAGTAGTAACTCCTGACCAATACATGGGTGACGTGACAGGTGACTTGAACCGTCGTCGTGGTATGTTAGAAGGTATGGATAGCCGTGGTAACTTACAAGTTATCAAAGCTAAAGTGCCATTGAGTGAAATGTTCGGTTATGTGACTCAATTACGTTCATTGAGCTCTGGTCGTGCAACTTCAACTATGGAATTTAGTCACTATGCTCCAGCACCAAACAATATTGCTGAGGAAGTAATGGCTAAGAACAAGGGCCGTATCAAAGACGAAGAATAGTCAAAATATTGATTATCAATCATATATATACCCTCTCCTTAATAGGAGGGGGTATTTTTTTAGCCCTGGAAATTATTTTCAAAAAAAATGAAAAAAAGCACAATATTTCTTGAATGTTAGGTTACAAGGCATTACCTTTGCAACCCCAAGATAATTTGGAAAAATAAGCTATGTCTCAGAGAATTAGAATAAAATTACAGTCTTACGATCACAACTTAGTAGATAAGTCTGCAGAGAAAATCGTAAAAACAGTTCGCAGTACAGGTGCAGTAGTAACTGGTCCTATTCCTTTGCCTACACACAAACGCATTTTTACTGTGTTACGTTCACCACACGTTAATAAGAAAAGTCGTGAGCAGTTCCAATTAGCAACGCACAAGCGTTTATTGGATATCTACACTTCTTCTTCTAAAACAGTTGATGCCTTAAGTAAGTTAGACTTACCTTCTGGTGTTGAAGTGGAGATCAAAGCATAACACTATTTATAATTACCATCTCCCAATCGCTGCCCATTATGCAGTAGTCGAAAAAGGAGCGCTGGTTTGAAGTAAGTAAAATATAAACAGGCCCTTCGAGGTTTGTTTACTTCCGGTACTTCCCCTCTCAATTGAGAAACAAAGGAAAAGGTCGGCAGCAAACAGGGATTGAATCCGAGCTACATAAAAGTAGCATCATCATCGGATGTCCTCAGAACCAAACGCGGGGCATAAACCGCAAAAAAGATGAAAGGTATTATTGGAAAGAAAATCGGCATGACTAGCATCTTCGGAGAAGATGGAAAGCAAATTGCTTGTACCATTATCGAAGCTGGTCCATGTACAGTAACTCAGGTGAAAACTCCTGAAGTTGATGGCTATAGCGCAGTACAATTAGCGTTAGGCGACAAAAAAGAAAAGCATTCTACAAAGTCTGAAATTAATCACTATGCAAAAGCGCAGACTGCTCCCAAAAAATTTGTAAAGGAATTCCGCAACTACGATCTTGAAGCTGCACTAGGAACTACACTTACCTTAGACATGTTCTCTGAAGGAGATACTGTTGAAGTTGTTGGTACAACAAAGGGTAAAGGTTTCCAAGGTGTTGTTAAGCGTCATGGATTTAGTGGTGTGGGTGAAGCTACACACGGTCAACACGATCGTTCTCGTGCACCAGGTTCTATTGGTGGATCTTCATACCCTGCAAGAGTATTCAAAGGAATGCGTATGGCGGGTCATATGGGTAATGATCGCGTTAAAACAAAAGGATTAAAAGTATTAAAGTTATTCCCAGAGAAAAACTACTTACTAGTAAGCGGTTCTGTACCAGGACATAACGGTTCAATCGTTTTAATCCAAAAGTAATCACCAATTAATCGACAATCATGCAATTAGAAGTAATAGATATAAAAGGCAAAAAGACTGGCAGACAGGTAGAATTACCTGCTGAAATTTTTGGTGCAACACCAAATGACCACGTTATTTATTTAGCCGTTAAACAATATTTAGCAGCACGCCGTTCAGGTACGCATAAAGTGAAAACTCGTGCGGAAGTACAAGGTGCTAGCAGAAAATTACACAAGCAAAAAGGTACTGGTGGAGCTCGTAAGGGTAATATCCGTAACCCTTTGTATAAGGGTGGTGGTACCATCTTTGGACCTAAGCCTCACTCTTATGATTTCAAATTGAATCGTAAAGTAAAAGATTTAGCAAAAATTTCTGCTTTATCTCACAAAGCAATTGATCAAGCAATCTTAGTGTTAGAAGACATCAAATTAGATGCTCCAAAAACATCAGCAATTGCTTCTATCATGAGCCAATTGAAATTAGACAACAAAAAGACTTTGGTGATTTTACCAGAGTATAATGATAATGTTTATTTAAGCACTCGCAATATTCCAAACGTAGCAAGTTCTTTATTAGCTGATATCAATACATACGACATTATGAATGCTGATGTATTAGTAATCACTGAAAGCGCTGCTAAAATTTTTAACGAAGAAGAAGCTGCAGCTTAATTTAAATAGTATTGTTTTAAAAACTGACAATCATGAAAGTAACAGAAATATTAATAAAGCCGATTTTAACTGAAAAAGCAAATGCTCAACAAGAGTCATTAAGAAGATATGCTTTCAAAGTAAATCGTCGTGCAAACAAATTGGAAATCAAAAACGCAGTAGAGCAATTCTATGGCGTGAATGTGTTAGAAGTTAACACATTAGTAGTTCCAGGTAAAAACAAAACACGTTCAACTAAGTCTGGTATTATCTCTGGTGTTAAATCTGGATATAAGAAAGCATTAGTTACAGTTGCGGAAGGTGAAACCATTGACCTTTACGCAAGCATTTAATAATAGCAAGCGAAGCTGAAAATTTCGCAGGTAAAAAAACAAAACAAAATGGCATTAAGAAAGTACAAACCGATTACAGCAGGAACCCGTTGGAGAATTGGCAACGCCTACGCTGAAATCACTACTAACAAACCAGAAAAGAGTTTGTTAGAACCGCAAAAGAAAACTGCAGGACGTAACTTCCAAGGTCGTCGTGCAATGCGTTACATGGGTGGTGGTCATAGACAACACTATCGTATAATCGATTTCAAAAGAAATAAAAAAGACATGAACGCAACTGTTGTGTCTATCGAGTACGATCCAAACAGAACAGCATTTATCGCATTAGTACAATATACTGATGGCGAGAAAAGATATATCATTGCTCCACAAGGTTTACAAGTGGGTGCAACTGTAGCTTCAGGTGAGAATGTGGTTCCAGAAATTGGATACGCATTACCAATGAAGAATATTCCATTAGGTACTGTTGTTCACAACATCGAAATGCAACCTGGTCAAGGTGGTAAATTGGTGAGAAGTGCTGGTGCTTCTGCGCAATTAGCGAACAAAGAAGAAGACTATGCAGTGTTGAAAATGCCTTCTGGTGAATTAAGAAAATTATTGATTAACTGTTACGCAACTGTTGGTACAGTTTCTAATAGCGACCATAGCCTTGAAACTGCTGGTAAAGCAGGTAGAAACCGTTGGAAAGGCGTAAGACCTCGTGTAAGAGGTGTTGCGATGAACCCAGTGGATCACCCGATGGGTGGTGGTGAAGGTAGAGCGTCTGGTGGACATCCAAGAAGCAGAACTGGTAAGTACGCTAAAGGAGAGAAAACTAGAACAAGAGGAAAAGGTAGCGACAAGTTGATCATTCAACGTCGTGACGGTAAAAAATTGACTAAATAATTAACATTCAAATTAACTCATCACTATGGGTCGTTCGATTAAAAAAGGTCCTTATATAGATCATAATCTTGAAGTAAAAGTAGAGGGTATGAACGAAGGCAAAACAAAGAAAGCAGTTATCAAAACTTGGAGCCGTAGAAGTACGATTTCTCCAGATTTCGTTGGACACACTTTCGCTGTTCATAATGGAAATAAATTTATCCCAGTATATGTTACCGAATTCATGGTAGGACATAAATTAGGTGAATTCTCTCCAACTAGAAACTTCAGAGGACACGCAGGTAGCAAAAAGTAGTAAATAAACATTAAGGTTTGAGGTAACAATCAAACACTAAACAATAAAGAAATGGAAGCAGTAGCTAAACTAAACAATTATCCCACAGGCCCACGTAAGATGCGTTTGATCGCTGACGTAATTCGTGGCATGGAAGTGGAAAAAGCATTGGCAATTTTGGAATTCCATCCACAACACAATGCGGTTCCATTAGCAAAGTTGTTAAAAAGTGCAATCAGTAACTGGGAGCAAAAAAACAACGGTGCGAGTGCAGCAGACAGTAACTTAGTAGTTAAGACTGTATTTGTAGATGGTGGTCGTACGTTAAAGCGTATGCGTCCAGCTCCACAAGGTCGTGGCTATAGAGTTCGTAAGCGTAGCAACCACGTAACATTGATCGTAGACACAAAATCAGATTCAAAAAATTAAATTCTAAACCATCACTATGGGTCAGAAAGCAAATCCAATAGGTAACAGATTAGGCATCATCCGCGGATGGGAAAGCAACTGGTATGGTAATAAAAAAGATTACGCAACCAAGTTAATCGAAGACCAAAAAATTCGTAAATACTTAAACGCTCGTATCAATAAAGGCGGTATCGCTCGTATTGTTATCGAAAGAACTTTAGGTAAGTTAATTATCACAATTCATACTTCTAAGCCAGGTATCATTATTGGTAAAGGCGGTGGAGAAGTGGATCGTATTAAAGAAGAGTTAAAGAAATTAACTGGTAAAGATGATGTTCAAATCAACATCTTGGAAATACGTCGTCCAGAATTAGATGCTACAATTGTAGGTGATACAATTGCTCGTCAAATCGAAAACCGTATCAATTACAAACGTGCTATTAAGATGGCGATTGCTTCTACCTTGAGAATGGGTGCAGAAGGTATCAAAATCAAAGTAGGTGGTCGTATTGGTGGTGCTGAGATTGCACGTAGCGAAGAAATCAAGCAAGGTAGAGTTCCTTTACATACTTTCAGAATGGATATCGATTATGCTAATGTATATGCATTAACTGTATACGGTAAGATTGGTATCAAAGTATGGATTTGTAAAGGTGAAGTTTTAGGTAAGCGCGAATTGAACCCTAACTTTGTAGGTGGTAAAGAAGGTGGTGAAAGAGCTGACTTCCGTGGTGGTGATCGTCGTGACGATCGTCGTGATGGTGGAGACCGTCGTGGTGGAGCAGGCGCAGGCGCAAGAAGAAAATAAACTCGAACAAAAACAATTTATAAAAGAGATAACAATATAATAAGATGTTACAGCCAAAAAGAAGTAAACACAGAAAACAACAGAAAGGACGCATTCGCGAAGTAGCGAAGCGCGGTACTTCTATTGCATTTGGTTCTTTTGCATTAAAGTCATTAGATCCAATCTGGTTAACTAGTAGACAAATTGAATCTGCTCGTCAAGCCATGACACGTGCAATGAAAAGAGAAGGTAATGTTTGGATTCGTGTTTTCCCAGATAAAATTATCACTCATAAGCCTGCAGAGGTGAGAATGGGTAAAGGTAAAGGTAACCCTGAGTATTGGGCTGCTGTAGTAGAACCAGGTCGTATCATTTTTGAGATCGACGGTGTTACTCCAGAAGTTGCAAAAGAAGCAATGGGATTAGCTGCACAAAAATTACCAATCAAAACTAAGTTTGTTACAAGAAGAGACTTGTAATCTAATTAGAAGAAAATAAAAAAAGCATTTGCTATGGCAAACAAAAAATACGATTTCAACAAAGGCTTAAAAGACTTGAGCGCTGCAGATTTAACTGCTCGTATCAACGACGATAGTTTAAGACTTAAAAAATTAGAGTTCGCTCATGCTATTTCTCCTTTAGAGAATCCAATGAGTATTCGCGGACTTCGTAAAGACATTGCCCGTTTAAAAACGGAATTAAAGAAAAAAGAGTTAGGTATCTAACCATAAATCAAAAACAATGGTAGTAAGAAATTTACGTAAAACGAGAATTGGTGTTGTAACTAGTAACAAAATGAATAAAACCATTACTGTTGCTGTTGAAAGAAAAGTAAAACACCCTATCTACGGTAAGTTCGTGAAAAAAACAACAAAGTTCCACGCACATGACGAGAAAGACGAGTGTACAATGGGAGATATTGTTAAGATCATGGAAACTCGCCCGTTGAGTAAAACAAAACGTTGGAGATTAGTTGAAGTTGTAGAAAAAGCTAAATAAGCTTCACTACAAACAAACATCTTCAAAAAGAACTAAGTAATAAAATTAAAAAGCTAAAAGCTAAATAAAATGATTCAGCAAGAAAGTAGGCTCAATGTAGCTGATAATAGCGGCGCTAAAGAAGTACTTTGTATCAAAGTATTAGGTAATAGCGGTCAAGACTATGCAAAAATCGGTGATACGATTGTTGTAACAGTTAAAGATGCTATTCCAGCAGGCGGTATCAAAAAAGGTACTGTATCTAAAGCAGTTATTGTTCGTACTAAAAACAAATTGCGTAGAAAAGACGGATCTTATATCCGTTTTGATGACAACGCAGTAGTATTATTAAACAATTCAGAAGAACCAAGAGGTACGCGTATTTTTGGACCAGTGGCTCGTGAATTGCGTGATAAAGGATACATGAAAATTGTTTCATTAGCACCAGAGGTGTTATAAAATAAATATAATTATGAGTAACAGATTCAAACCCAAATACAACATCAAGAAAGGTGATACCGTTGTGGTAATCGCTGGTGATGACAAGGACTTGAAAAAACCTCGCAAGGTGTTGGAAGTGGATGTAGAAAAAGGTCGTGTAGTTGTTGAAGGCGTAGCTATCGCAACTAAGCACACAAAACCATCTGCATCTAATACTAAAGGTGGTATCGTTAAAGTAGAAGCTTCTATTAACATTAGTAATGTAATGTTATGGGATGCTAAAACTAGCGCTGCAACTAAAGTAAAACGTTCAAGAGAGACAGGTAAATTAGTAAGAATTTCTAAAAAATCAGGGGAGGTAATTAAATAATGAGTACCGTAAAATACACTCCAAGATTAGCAGACAAGTACACTAAAGAAGTTGTACCTGCTTTATCTAAAAAGTTTGGTTACAAGTCTGTAATGCAAACTCCTAAGTTGGAAAAAATTTGCATCAACCGTGGTGTAAATGGCGCAGTAAATGACAAGAAGTTAGTAGACATCGCTATCGATGAGTTAACTACTATCACTGGTCAAAAAGCAGTTCCAACAATCTCTAAAAAAGATATCTCCAACTTCAAATTACGTAAGGGTATGCCAATTGGTGCTCGTGTAACTTTGAGAGGCGAGAAGATGTTCGAATTTTTAGATCGTTTAGTATCTGTTGCGTTACCTCGTGTACGTGACTTCAAAGGTGTTAGCGATAAGGCATTTGATGGCCGTGGTAACTACACATTAGGTGTTACTGAGCAAATCATTTTCCCAGAAATCGACATCGATAAAGTAAATAAAATTACTGGATTGGATATCACTTTTGTGACATCAGCACAATCTAACGAAGAAGCATACGAATTATTAAAAGAATTAGGTATGCCTTTCAAAAACATCAAAAAAGATAACAACTAATTAAATTATAATTATGGCAAGAGAATCAGTTAAAGCCAGACAAAGAAAGCGTGAAGCAACAGTTAAACAATTCGCTGAAAAGCGTGCTGCTTTAAAAGCTGCTGGTGATTATGCAGGTTTAGATAAATTACCTAAGAATGCATCTCCAGTACGTTTGCACAATCGTTGTCAATTAACAGGTCGTCCAAAAGGGTATATGAGATACTTCGGTATTTCAAGAAACATGTTCCGTGACATGGCCTTGAATGGTTTGATCCCAGGCGTTAAGAAAGCAAGCTGGTAAGAACAGCAATCAATTGATTTAAGTTCAATCAAAGTATTGAATACTGAAACAAAACAACATTAAGAACTGATTTAAAATACTAATATGGTAACAGATCCAATAGCAGACTTTTTAACGAGAATACGTAATGCTCAAATGGCACAACATAGAATCGTAGAAATCCCTGCATCTAACTTAAAGAAGCGTATCACAGAAATCTTATATGATCAAGGTTATATCTTGAAGTATAAATTTGAAGACGATACAAAACAAGGTTTAATTAAGATCGCATTAAAATATGATCCTAATACTAAACAACCAGCTATCCGTTCTTTAGAGCGTATCAGCCGTCCAGGTTTACGTCAGTACGCAAAGCCAGCTGAAATCAAAAGAGTAAGCAATGGTTTAGGTATTGCTATCTTATCTACTTCAAAAGGAGTATTGACTGATAAGCAAGCTAAAGCGAACAACGTAGGTGGTGAGGTATTGTGTGCAATATCTTAATGGATCAATAGAAAACTAAATTCATTCATACTTAGTTTGCGTTTAAGCCTTTTAGTCGGGGCTGAAAACAGCTAAGTGAAAAATAAAAAAAACGACTATGTCTCGTATAGGAAAAAAACCAATCGCAATCCCAGCAGGGGTTACAGTTACGGTAAAAGATTCAGTGGTTACTGTTAAAGGACCAAAGGGTGAATTATCTCAAGAAGTAGACCGTGACATCACTGTTACAGTAGAAGCTTCTGAAGTAATTGTTACTCGTCCAACAGAGCAAATCCGTCACAGAGCAATGCACGGTTTATACCGTTCTTTACTTGCTAATTTAGTGAAGGGTGTTACTGAAGGTTATAAGAAAGAATTAGAATTAGTGGGTGTGGGTTTTAAAGCATCTAACCAAGGTAACTTGTTAGATTTAGCTTTAGGTTATTCTCACAACATTGTTTTCGAAATACCTAAAGAATTGAAAGTTGCCACTACAACCGAAAAAGGTCAAAACCCTAAGATTTTCTTAGAAGGAAGTGACAAACAATTGATCGGTGCGGTAGCTGCTAAATTAAGAAGCTTACGTAAGCCTGAACCATACAAAGGAAAAGGTGTGAAATACTCTGATGAGATCGTAAGAAGAAAAGCAGGTAAAGCAGCAGGTAAATAATAAACATTAAAAAATCCAGAAGAGCGGCAGCATCGCACTTCGATAAAAATAAATCATATGAGTAAATTAGCTCAAAGACAAAAGATCAGATACAGAATTCGCAAGAAAGTACAAGGTACTGCTAGCAAGCCTCGTTTATCTGTATTTAGAAGCAACGCTGAAATTTATTGTCAATTGATAGATGATGTTAACGGGGTAACCTTAGCAGCAGCATCTTCAGCTGAAAAAGATATCGCAGCACAAAAAGTGGTGAAGATTGAAAAAGCTAAATTAGCTGGTCAATCAATTGCTAAAAAAGCAGCTGCTTTATCAATCACTACATGTGTATTTGATAGAGGTGGTAACTTATACCACGGTAGAATCAAAGCAGTAGCTGATGGTGCAAGAGAGGGAGGACTTCAATTTTAATTTGAAAAAAATACTAATAGAAAATCATGTCTAAAGTAAATGTAAATAAAGTTAAAGCGGCAGGTGATGTTGAACTAAAAGAAAAAGTAGTTTCAATTAACCGCGTAGTTAAAACAACAAAGGGTGGTCGTACTTTTAGCTTTTCAGCTTTAGTAGTAGTTGGTAACGAAAATGGCTTAGTAGGTCAAGGTCTAGGTAAAGCTAAAGAAGTTCAAGAAGCTATTACAAAAGGTATCGAAGATGCTAAGAAGAATTTAGTGAAAGTGCCTATTATGCACGGAACTATTCCTCACGATCAGTTAGCTAAAGACGGTGCTGCTAAAGTATTGATCAAGCCAGCTGCACACGGAGCCGGTGTAATTGCGGGTGGTAGCATGCGTGCTGTATTAGAGAGCGCTGGTGTTACTGACGTATTAGCTAAAAACTTAGGTTCTGCTAACCCACACAACGTGGTTAAAGCAACTATCAAAGCTTTAAGCTTATTACGTGAGCCAATTCAAGTTGCGAAAACTAGAAACATTAAATTATCAAAAGTATTTACTGGTCAGTAATCTATACTTAACCATTAATACCTTCATAAATAATTAAAGATGAAAAAGATAAAAATTACTCAAGTAAAAAGCGGTATCGATAGATCAGAGCGTCAAAAGCAAACTTTGATTGCATTAGGTCTTAAAAAAGTTAATGCTACTAAAGAAGTAGAGGCTACTCCTCAAATCTTAGGTATGGTTAACAAGGTAAGCCACTTGGTAAAAGTTGAAGAAGTAGCATAATTGCTTTTTCTTCATTATTAATAAGCGAGGGGAGATTCCCCGAAAGTTAAAATCAATAAAATGAAATTACACAATTTAAAACCTGCAGAAGGTTCAGTACACAAAGCAATTAGAATTGGTAGAGGTGAAGCATCTGGTAAAGGTGGTACATCTACAAAAGGTAACAAAGGTGGTCAGTCTCGTGCTGGTTACAAAAGTAAAATGGCTCACGAAGGTGGTCAGATGCCAATTCAACGTAGAATCCCTAAGCGTGGATTTAAGAACATCAACCGTGTTGAGTATGTAGTATTCAACTTAGGTCAATTAGACCAATTAATCGAGAAATACGGTTTCACAGAAATCACTCCTGAGAATTTGTACATGAACAGTTTGATAAGCCGCACTGACTTAGTGAAGATCTTAGCAACTGGCGAATTAAAAACAAAGATCAATTTCAGAGTAAACAAAGCGAGCAAGAAGGCACAAGACGCCATTGTTGCAGCGGGTGGCACTATCGAAATTATCTAAAAATATTTTTGTATATTGAGACGCATTACAAAAGCGTCTCTTTATATTAAAAGACGAATGTACATTAACTAAATTCTGATGAAAAAATTAATAGACACTTTTAAAAATATCTGGGCTATCGATGAGCTTAAGAGTAAAATCTTAGTAACCTTAGCATTGGTATTAACTTATAGAATTGGTGCACAAATTACATTACCTGGTATCAATCCATTAGCTATCGAAGCTGCTCAAAAAGCAGGCGGCAACAATGGTTTATTAGGTATTTTTGATATGTTCGCTGGTGGTGCTTTCTCACAAGCATCTATCTTGGCTTTAGGTATTATGCCATACATCTCTGCTTCTATCTTCATGCAATTGATGACTATCTTAGTTCCTCAATTACAAAAGATTCAAAAAGAAGGAGAGAGCGGTAGAAATAAAATCAACCAATGGACTCGTTATTTGACAGTAATTGTAACTGCTTTCCAAGCGGGTGCTTATGTTGCTTATTTAAATAGTCCAGGTTATGCAGATGCGTTGATTCCTGCATTCAAACCTTATTTCTGGTTCTCTACAGTAATCACTTTAACAGCTGGTACATTGTTTGTAATGTGGTTAGGAGAGAAGATTCAAGATAAAGGTTTAGGTAACGGTACTTCAATCATAATCATGGTAGGTATCTTAGCTCGTCTTCCACAATCTATTATCCTAGAGTTTGGTTCTAAGAGCCAAAAAGGCGGTGGTGGATTATTAATATTCTTAATTGAGGTTGCTATCTTGGTAACGATCATCATGGGCTTGATTGTATTAGTTCAAGGTGTTCGTAAGATCCCTGTAACTTATGCTAAGCAAGTAATTGGTGGTGCGCAAGTAGGTGGTGCTCGTCAATTCTTACCTGTTAAAGTAAACAGTGCTGGTGTAATGCCAATCATCTTTGCGCAAGCAATTATGTTCTTGCCTACATTAGTATCTTTTACTAATATCGATTCTGCACAAGGTATTGTAAGAATTTTCAACGATCATAGCAATGTATGGTACATGGTTATCTACTCTGTAATGGTAATTGGATTTACTTTCTTATATACTGCTTTGATCTTTAATCCAAAGCAAATTTCAGAAGATTTAAAACGTAATAATGGTTTTGTACCTGGTGTTAAACCTGGTCAACCAACTACAGATTATATCGGAGCAGTTATGGATAGAATTACTTTACCAGGTGCTATCTTATTAGCATTGGTAGGTATTTTACCGGGCTTTGCACAAAAATTAGGTGTAACGCAAGGTTTCAGTACATTCTTTGGTGGCACATCATTATTAATTATGGTAGGTGTAATCTTAGATACCTTACAACAAATCGAAACATACTTATTAATGCGTCAATATGATGGCTTAATGAGTACAGGTCGTGTTCAAGGTAGAAGTGGTATTACTAATACAACAATATAATTTTTATAAAAAGTATATAAACAAACCTGTCCCAAAAAGGCAGGTTTGTTTTTTTAGTCAAACACAGAAAGCGTTTTTATATGATTCATATTAAGACAGAAGAGCAGATAGGTTTAATGAAAGAAGCAGCTATGTTAGTGAGTAAAACATTAACAGAATTGGCTAAAATATTAAAGCCTGGTATGACTACACTAGACATAGATCAGTTTTGTATGAACTATGTAAAAGATCATAAAGCTGTTTTATCTTTTTATAATTATCATGGGTACCCGCATAATATTTGCGCATCTGTAAATGATGTAGTGGTGCATGGATTTCCTAATAAGACTGCATTAAGAGAAGGAGATATTGTATCAATAGATTTAGGCGTGATATTAAATGGCTGGCATGGAGATCATGCATATACATTCATTTTAGGAGAAGCTGCGCCAGAGGCAATTCAATTAGTTAAAGTGACCAAGGAGTCCTTATACAAAGGAATTGAGAAAGCGATTGTCAATAATAGAGTAGGTGATATTGGTTTTGCTATTCAAGAGCATACAGAAAAATTACATGGATATGGTGTAGTGAGAGAATTAGTAGGACATGGATTAGGAAAAGAATTACACGAAGATCCACAAGTGCCTAATTATGGTAAAAGAGGTACAGGTTTAAAAATGAAAGAAAATTTAGTGCTTGCAATTGAGCCTATGATCAATTTAGGTACACATAAAGTATTTACAGACGAAGATGGATGGACTGTGAAAACACAGGATGGTAAAGTGTCTGTTCATTTCGAGCATGATGTTTGTGTGAAAGCCGGACAAGCACTTGTCTTATCTGATTTCTCTATTATTGAAGCAGCTGAAAAAGCAAATAGCAATTTAAATAGTACTTACTATTAATAGTGCAGCATGTCAACTACTAATGCTATAATTATTGGAGGAGGAGCAGCAGGTTTTTTCTGCGCTATTCAATTAGCAGAGTTACATCCAGATTGGAATATACAAATCATTGAAAAATCTTCAAAGGTTTTATCTAAAGTAAAAGTAAGTGGAGGTGGTCGTTGTAATGTAACACATGCATGCCCTGATGTTGAAAATTTATTACAAAAATATCCAAGAGGCGCAAGGTTTTTAAAAAAAGCATTTTATCAGTTTGCAACAAAAGATACCATTGAATGGTTTGCAAACAATGATGTAAAATTGCATACAGAAAAAGATGGAAGAATGTTTCCTACAACTAATAATTCGGAGACAATTATACAGTGCTTTCTAAAGAAACTAGATCAATATAAAATCAAATTAAGATTACAAACCGAAGTAATAGATGTGCAAAAAGAAAATGATTTCTTAGTGCATCTTTCCAATGGGGAAGTATTACACGCAGCCACGGTATGTATCGCTACTGGGGGAATGTTAAAAGCTGATAAATTAAATTGGTTGATAAAATTGGGACATGAAATCATTTCGCCAGTACCTTCCTTGTTTACTTTTAATGTTGCCCAAAAAAATATCACCACTTTAATGGGTGTTGCAGTTGATAATGCAAGCATACAATGGAAAGGCAACAAACATATTGAGCAAGGCCCTTTATTAATTACACATTGGGGTATTAGTGGGCCAGCTGCTATTAAATTATCTGCATGGTGTGCAAGAGAAATGGCTGAAGAAAATTACGAAGGTGCTATTCAAATTAACTGGGTACCTATGTATAATGCACAGAGTTTGAAAATGGAGTGGTTAAATTTTAGAACAGATTTTGGTAAAAGAGAAATAGGCAATAAAAATCCATTTGCGTTACCTCAAAGACTTTGGCAATATTTATTACAAGAAGCCGCTATTCAACCCAATACAAAATGGGCCGATATAAAAAGTGCTGAACAAAATATATTGATTCAATTACTCACTACTTATACTTTACCTATCAAAGGAAAAACAACTTTCAAAGAAGAGTTTGTTACCTGTGGGGGAGTTGATATTGCTGGAATAAATGCAGCAACAATGGAAAGCAAATCTTGTCCAGGATTGCATTTTGCAGGCGAAATGATGGACATTGATGGCATCACTGGCGGCTTTAATTTTCAGCACGCTTGGACTTCGGGTTGGCTTGCCGCACACCATATGGCCGAATTAGCCTAAATCATGCATTTTTTCAATTGAAAATCAATTAGTTAAGAATTGATAAAATCTAATTTTTTGAGCTAAAACCACCCCTTTTTTAAGCTTTTTTGGTACCTTTGCCCTCCGGTTTAAAAACGCCGGTTATTTTATGAAATTATTTTTCAAAACCCTAAACGCAGACGCTCAGGACTTAGCTGGTGGTGACACTACTAATGCAGCTGCGACAAAAACTGCCCCTGAAGTACAAACTGCTCATGACGATTTTGACTGGAGCGTTGACAAAAGAAACGTTAGTCATTATGCTGAAGCAGAAAGAGTAAAGTATGACAAAGTGTATGATAACACTTTCGTACAAATTAACGACGGCGAAATCATGAATGGTTTAGTTGTTGCTTTAACAAAAACAGATGTTGTAGTAAACATTGGTTTTAAAAGTGATGGCTTAGTTTCATTGAATGAATTCCGTGACACTAACGGTGTTAAGACTGGTGATACAGTTGAAGTAATGGTAGTAGAGAAAGAAGACCGTGATGGTAATCTTCACTTAAGCCGAAAGTCTGCTCGTATCTTCCGTGCTTGGGAGAGAATTATGGAAGTACATAAAACTGGTGAAGTAGTAACTGGTTTAGTAACTAGCAAAACAAAAGGTGGTTTGATCGTTGATGTATTTGGTATGGAAACATTCTTACCAGGTTCTCAAATTGACGTGAAGCCTGTAACTGATTACGATCAATTCGTAGGTAAAACTATGGAGTTCAAAGTTGTTAAGATTAACGAAACAATTAAGAACGCGGTTGTATCACATAAAGCATTAATTGAAAGCGATATCGAAGCACAACGTGCAGAGATCATGAGTAAATTAGAGAAAGGCCAAGTATTAGAAGGTGTTGTTAAAAACATCACTGATTTTGGTGCATTCATGGACTTAGGTGGATTAGATGGTTTATTATACATCACTGATATTTCTTGGGGTAGAATCTCTCACCCTAGTGAAGTGGTGAAGATGGATCAAAAGATTCAAGTGGTTGTATTAGACTTTGATGATGACAAGAAGCGTATCAGCTTAGGTTTAAAACAATTGACTCCTCATCCTTGGGATGTATTACCTGGTGATTTATCAGAAGGTAGTGTAGTAAAAGGTAAAGTAGTTAACATTGAAGATTACGGTGCGTTCTTAGAAATTCAACCAGGTGTTGAAGGTTTAGTACACGTTTCTGAAATCACTTGGGCTAACACGCCAATCAACGCTAAAGAGTTCTTCAAATTAGGAGATGAGCATGAAGCGAAAGTGGTAACATTAGATAAAGATGCACGTAAGATGAGCTTGAGCATTAAACAAATGACACAAGATCCTTGGAATGCAATCGAAAATAAATTCCCAGAAAACAGCAAGCATAAAGGTTTAGTGAAGAACATCACTCCTTATGGTGTATTTGTTGAATTAGAATCTGGAATTGGTGGAATGATCCATATCAGCGACTTAAGCTGGTTGAAGCGTTTCAATCACCCATCTGAGTATGTAAAAGTTGGAGATAACATTGATATCATCATCTTGAACATCGACAAGGAAAACAGAAAATTACAATTAGGTCATAAGCAATTAGAAGAAGATCCTTGGAATGCATTAGAAGAAACTTTTGCAATCGGATCAATTCATGATGGTACTATCGTTCGTAAAGACGATAAAGGTGCTATTGTACAATTGCCTCATGGTTTAGAAGGATTTGCTCCTAACCGTCACCTTGCAAAAGAAGATGGTAAGCAAGTTCAAGCAGAAGAAACTGCTCAATTCATGGTGATCGAATTTGATCGTAATGAAAAGAGAATTGTAGTTTCTCATGCAAGAATCTGGGAACAAAATATTGTAGAAGAAAAAGAAGCCGCTAAGAAAGAAGCGAAAGCTGATTCTGAGAAAACTAAAAAAGCAGTAAAAACTATCCAAGCTAAAGTAGAAAAATCTACTTTGGGTGATTTAGGTGCTTTGGCAGAAATCAAGGCTAAATTAGACGAAAACAACGGCTAATTTCTTCATTTTGAAATAGTTCACAAAGCCCCGCTTTAGCGGGGCTTTGTTATTTTAGGCCTGATTTAGCTAATTCTTAACGTCTAGGCCTTTATTCGCAATCTTTTTCGGCCTAAATTGCTGAATATTAGTTAATTTTGCCTCCCTGTATGAATAGAATTATAGTTGTTTTTATTGTTATTTTAAGCCTGGGTTCTTGTACTTCAAAGTTTCAAAAAGTGATGAAGAATAAGGACACGGATTATAAAATTAAAATGGCGGAAGAGTACTATAAGCAAAAGAAGTACGTAAACGCGCAGCAGCTCTTTGAATCTGTTATCAATTTTGTAAAAGGTACACCTCGTTACGAAGAATTATATTTAATGTACGCAAACTCTTATTACTTAGATAAGGATTATGAGAATGCTGAAAATTTGTTTAAAACATTCATTGAATATTTTCCTAATAGTACTAGAACAGAAGAAGTAGAATACTTAAGAGCGTACACTTATTTTTTACGTTCTCCAAAAGCAGAGTTAGATCAAACTACAACCAATAGAACTATACAATTAATGCAAAGTTTTATTGACGCGCATCCAACTAGTGCTAGAGTTAAAGCTGCAACTGAAACCATCGATGCATGTAGAGCTAAATTAGAATTGAAAGATTATAAAACGGCTACATTGTATTTTGATTTAGCTTTATACCGTGCAGCTGCTATATCTTATGGTTTATTATCAGATGGGTATCCTGATTCAAAAGAAGCAGATAAGTATAAATTATTGACTTTAAAGGCATATTATAAATTTGCCGAAAATAGTTTTGTAGAAAAACAAAAAGAGCGTTTTGACAAAGTGATCGAAGAGTACAACGATTTTGTAGACAGATTTAGTGATAGTCCGTTAATGCCGGAAGCAAAAAAAATTAAAACACAAACTGATAATATTTTAAAAAATATAAAATGAGCAAATTAAGAAGACATATGGGTGCTAACACACCTGCAGTAGTGGAAACTAAAAGTTTAAAAGCATTAAAAGCTAAAACTGGCAATTTGTATGAGTCTATCTCTATTATCTCAAGAAGAGCTAATCAAATTAATATTTCTATTAGAGAAGAATTACATTCTAAATTAGAAGAATTTGCTAGTCATACGGATAGCTTAGAAGAAATCCACGAAAATAAAGAGCAAATTGAAATCTCTAAAGCATATGAGCGTATGCCTAATCCAGCTATTTTAGCAACAGCTGAGTTTATCGATGATAAAATCTATTATCGTAAAAACGAAGAAACAGATCTTTTCCGTTAATTCGGTCATGAATATTGTAAAAACGTCCCGATTAATCGGGACGTTTTTGTATTTTAGAACTACAATAGAACACTATGCGTTATAAGCAGTTGATCATAGCCTTTTTTATTAGTTTGACTTTCACTACTGTGAAAGCGCAAGAGCTATCGGCAACGGTGAATGTGCAAGCTAGTAAGGTAGAAAATCAAATTGACGCTAAGATTTTCATCCAGTTTCAGAAACAATTAAAAGATTTTATTAATCAAAGAAAATGGACGACCGATGTTTTTACATTGGAAGAGAAAATTGATTGCAGTTTTTATATAACCATAGAGTCTGTTGTTTCTCCGGGTGTATATGAAGCTAAATTAAGCGTAGTAGCCAATAGACCTGTTTATAATGCTAATTATACAACTCCATTATTGAATTTGCAAGATGCTAATTTCACATTCAAATATCAATTAGCACAACCCATGGAGTTTAATGAAAATAGGGTACAAGGTGCTGATCCATTAGAAGCAAATTTAACCGCTGTTATAGCCTATTATATTAATGTGATTATAGGTTTAGACTATGATTCTTTTGCTCCAAAAGCTGGCGCACCTTATTTTAATAAAGCTTTAAACATAGTGTATAATGCACCAGAGGGTTCTGGGATTAGTGGTTGGAAATCTTATGACGGACAAAGAAATAGGTATATTTTCATAGACAATCTTACTAAGAGTGGATTTGATAAATTACACGAAGTTATATACTCTTATAATAGAGAAGGGCTAGACCAAATGGCAGATAAGCCTGAGATGGCTAGGGCGGCTATTTTAAATGCTTTAATGGCCATGCAGGAAATAAATGATGCCAATGTAAATTCAATGGTTGTGCCCATTTTAATGCAGGGAAAATTTACAGAAATTGTAGGTATTTTTGGCAATGCTGATAAGTCAATGAAGAAGCAATTATTAAATACATTATCAGCAATTGATATAGCAAATATTAACCGATATAAAGAGAAATTAGAATGAGAAAGATTTGCTTAATAGTATGTTTATTTGTTTTTTCTTGTCAAGATAAAGAGCTACCCAAAAATATGGTGCCATTTGAAAAGATGAAAGTGGTATTGTATCAATTGATGAAAGCCGATGAGTATTATACAAGAATGGTTTCTGCGGATACTGCTATGCAATTAGAAAAGAAAAATATCCAGTACTATAAACAAATTTTCGAGTTAAATAAAGTTAATAGAAATGACTTTTATGAGACTTTGACCTATTTACAAAAGAGACCAATAGAATTTAAGGAATTGATGGATTCGGCCTATGCATTGTCGAAAAGGGAAAAACTACAACTAAACGTACACTAAATAAGTATTAATTGCCCAAGTGTTTTTACATTTGAGCACAAATCAATAAAACCATTTAATATGAGTAATTTAATAGGAAAGGCAGCGCCTTCATTCACTTTGTTTGACACAGACAAAAATGCAGTAGCATTATCAGATCTTAAAGGTAAAAATGTAGTAGTATTATTCTTCCCTTTAGCATTTACAGGTGTATGCACTACAGAGTTATGTAATATCAGAGATAATATTGGAATCTATAATGCTACAAATGCGACAGTGTTAGGCGTGTCTGTAGATTCTCTATTCACATTGGGTAAATTTAAAGAAGAGCAAAAATTAAACTTTCAATTATTAAGTGATTTTAATAAAACGGCAGCAAAGGCATACGATGTTTTATATGAAACATTCCCAGCTTTTGAAATGCAAGGTGTAGCAAAGCGTGCAGCTTTTGTAATTGACAAAGAGGGTGTGGTGCAATACGAAGAAGTTTGTGCAACTCCAGGTGATTTGCCAAACTTTGAGGCGATTCAAACTACTTTAAACAAGTTAAACTGAAATATCAAATCTTGTTAACACGATAAAAAAAGCCGCTGAATTTTCAGCGGCTTTGTTTTATCGGTCGCAGACCTCTACTATTAAAAATTTCAAATAATGTGTATTCTCCATTCCCCATATAATCGGATGATCGCTTGATTGTGTTTGGAAGGTAACTTGTCTAATTCTTTTTCTCGCATCTTTTGCAGCCATATTAATAGTTTCTAAGAATAACTCAGGACTTACTAAATTGGTACAACTTGATGTCACTAAGAATCCGCCGTTCTTAATTAATTTCATTCCTCTCAAATTAATCTCTTTATATCCCGTAATGGCTTTTTCAATATTTGATCTACTCTTCGTAAAAGCAGGAGGATCAAGCATTACCACATCGTATTTTCTTCCTTCTTTGCCCCAGGCCTTTAATACATCAAAGGCATTCATGGCTTCGAATTTTACAATATGATCTAGTTTGTTTAAAGCAGCATTTTTATTGGCTTGTGCCACTGCGTTTTCTGAAATATCAATTCCTAGAACAGATTTAGCGCCGTAATGCGCTGCATGAATTTCGAAAGTACCCGTGTATGTAAATGCACCTAAAACATCTGCGCCTTTTACAATATTTTGTATAGTTCTTCTGTTATCTTGTTGGTCTAAAAAGTATCCGGTTTTTTGTCCAGTTTCAATATTAACATAAAACTGTAATCCATTTTCATTAATAGTTATTTCTGTAGGGAAGGGTGCACTTAAATAATCTTTGATTTGTGGTAAGCCTTCTAATTCTCTTACAGGCACATCATTTCTTTCATAGATACCTTTTGGACTAAATACGCTATTCAACGCATCTACAATAGCAGGTTTCCAAATATCCATACCTAATGCCAATGTTTGAATAACAAAGTAATCATTAAACTTATCAATGATTAATGCAGGTAAGCCATCTGCTTCACCAAAGATCAATCTACAGTTTTCTGTATAACCCATTTTTTGGCGATAAGCCCATGCTTCTTTTATTTTAAGAAAGAAGAAATCTGGATTGATCTCTTCTTTTTTTCTAGTCAATAATCTTACAATAATTTGAGAGGCTGGGTTAATATAACCACGGCCAGCAAATTGCTCATCTGAGTAGTAAACTTCTACAATATCGC
>JBJOIU010000015.1:0-33712 GCA_046046935.1 Bacteroidota bacterium | reverse complement strand
AATCAAGGCTTTTCTTGGAAGGTTTTTAAATGAAGCTAATGTTCCATCTTGATTAGATATACTTTCTAAATTTTCTAATGCTAAATAACCAAAGGCAGGTATAAGACTTAATTTTATAAGTAATGTTTCTTTTTCTGCTGGTGAATAGGGAATTGATTGAATAGTTTCTTTCCAATCAGTAGTTAATTGATCAAAACATTCTTTTAAATCTGTGAGATTGGTAGAACTGTTGGGGTAGGTATGAATTCCATCTTGGATATCTTTATAAATATCAAATAAGTCATTGGTAAATTGTATAATGCCCCCTAATTGATACCAACACTGATCTAATTTATCTGAAATTGGCAAATCGATATAATGTCTACACATGAGTAAGCTATAACCTCCTTTTCTTAAGGTAATATCCAAAATTTCTCCTCTATCTATATTGTCATTAAATTGTTTGAGTGAATCTTTTTGTGCTTGGTGAATTTTAGCTAATGTGTTTTTGTATTTTTCTGGTTCTTGCGTTCTTTTAAGTAATTGTAGATGTACATCTACTAATGCTTTTGCTTCAAATAAAAAGTCCTTATTTTTTAAAGGGTTGTCAAATAAGGTATCTATCTCTTCTATGGAAAGTAATTGCTGATCAATAATATCGTCATATAAGCCTGATAATATAAAATAGAGCTTATTGGATGTTCTTTCAAATGAAGTAGTATTTCTCTTCATTAAATTAGCAAATGCATCATTGATGAATATTTGTTGAACTGCTTGAAATCTTGCAGCTTTTTGGATAGCAGATGGGGTGAATTTGCCTTGATGGTTTTGTTCTAATTGATGTATAAGTGCCTTTGTATTTTTGGCAGATGCTTTTAATTGGAATATCGCTTTTCCAATTAAGAAAAATATATATTTTACAAATTTAAACATACTCTAAATTAAGAATTAGATGATTGTTTTAATAAACTTGTTGTACTGTTAATATTATGGATGGAACAGCTGGTCTTGTAGGTGAAGTTCTTGCTGCTTGATAGTCAATTAAAAGATTAGTGTCTGTTGAGCTCCACATAATTTCAATATAATCATTGGCCTGTAAATTTTGAAAGAAATTCCAAGCTGCTACCAAATCTGACAAGGCTGCAGAACCATGAATTACAACATCAGTACAACTTGCAACTACATCAGTGCCATTTTTTCGCAACCAAATTGATATTGTTTCAGTTGATGTCCCTGCGCTTCTTCCTAATTGCGCAGAAAATTGAATGTTGTATTTCCCAGTATTGGATACTTTAATTCTAGTTGGGTGCGTTCCATTACTTTCTATAACAACCCCTTCGGCAAAATCAGTTGTGTTGTAGTATATGGCAGTGGGTGTATTAGTTGTTGACACTGTTTGATCTGTTAGATCATAAAATGATCCATATGCAGCTGTTCTAATAGTGGTTGCACCAGATCCATTTGTACCTAATAAAATACCATTAAGTGAATTTGCGCCGGTTCCTCCATGAGCAATATCAATAATTGTTGCACTCCAAGTACCATTTGTGATTGTTCCAACAGTTTGTAAATTACTTAGGCCAATTAAACTGGTATTTGTTGTAGCTGTTATATTTCCCGCAAGAGTTGCAGTTGCTGCGTTGCCATTTATATTTCCTGTTATTTTTGAACCACTTAACGAATTTATTTTTGCATCAGTTACATTTAAGTCTGCAATTTTAGTAGTAGTGATCGCGTTATTTGCAATAGTTGGTAATATTGCAGATCCAGACAAATCTCCACTAAGCTTTAGTATTCCCTTAGTGGAAGCATCAGCATCTGGGGCACCAGAGACTGTAGTTGCATCGACATATGTTTTTACTGCTTTAGCAGATGGATATTTTATATCCGAAGATCCATCTGTGTTGAGGCTTATTGATTTATTTGAAGTATTTTCTTTAGAATCAAGTGCTTGTTGTGTTAAAATACTAATCGGTTTTGAAGCATCTGTAGTATTATCTACGTTTTCTATATTAATATTTTGCTTGATACCTAAAATTGACACAGCACCTGTTCCTCCATGAGCTATATCAACAGTGTTTACCGGATTAATGGTAATATCTGAACTACCATCAAATGCAACGCCATTTATATTTCTTGGAATAATAAGTTTTGAAGCAGTATTAGCATTACCAATTAATGTTCCTTCAATTCTAGGAGCAATTAACGAACTATTACCCATCAATTTTATTCCACCTGCAGAAATTTGTAAATTACCTTCTACATTACTTATTATCGCTGCGGGATTATTCCTGTCTAATAGGTCGCTAGCAATTGATAATGAACCTGAAGATAAATAAAGTCCTTTAAATGGTTTTTCGACTGTTCCTAAAGTTGATGTAGCACCTAGTGCTTCTAAATTACCTGCCACGGTAATGTTTTTAGTAGTACTAATATTCCCTTTTAAATTTATATCATAAATGTCTGTCCCATTCAAGGAACTTTCTTTTACAAAATTTAAATTCCCTTTTAAATAGGGCTTAAGCATACTTGAAGTATCACTTATGCTTAATTTATTATTCAATGTATTGCTTAAGCCATTCACATTGCTCATATCTACAGAAGCAGCAACTAATGCATATGGAACATAATTAATTCTTTGAGCCCCCAAGTAAATAAAATTGATAGAATTAAATGGGTCTATTTCTACTTGTAAATATTTAATACCATTATTCCAATTAATAGAATTGTAATCACCAATTACTACAATATTTGCATTTTCTTTTGATCCAAGAACTAGATTGAATAAACCTACTACATTTGTAGAAACCGATTTAATTTCTTGATATTCAATTAAACCTTCTGCAGTTCCTTGTCTAATTGATAATCTTACAGAAATATCTTTATTTGAAAGTATTGATCCGTCAGCATTTCTTGCGACTGCTTGAAAATTAATCCCTTTTTCGTTTTGAGAATTAGCTATCAGTTGTATCGATATGAATATAAATAATAAATAATATTTCATGTTTACATTTTTATGAACTTAAATAATTTAACTCTATAATATTTTTGATTGATTATATAGCTTATCATCATTATATATGAGCCACTTGTTAAATTTTGTAGAGATATACTTTTTGTAAATACTGGTGTACTAAATGGTTCATCAACAATTTTGATCATTTTTCCATTGATATCATAAATTAAAACTTCAACTATTTTAAAAAGAGCTTGCTTATTATTTATATACACTTGATCAGTAACCAGTGTTGGAGAAAGAGTTAAATAGTTTGAATTTTTATCTAAAAACTGAGTACTATCTGTAATTGGTTTAACTAATTTTTCTATTGATTTTGATTGTAGAAATCCTGAAGTAATCAATAATTTTTCTTTATCAGAAAAGGAGTTGGTGAAAACTTCTCCAAAATTCCAATCTATCACTTCAAAGAGGTTTTTGTAAGTTCCGCTTGAAGCATTGAAGGTTAATGGGTCAGTTAATTTTGATTGTGCAGAAATGGATTGTATTGAAAATAAAACAAATGTAAAATATATTATATGTGATTTGTTTATTTTCAAAAGGTTTCAATTTAAATAAAGGTAAGGGTTATTATTATTTTGTTATATGTTATTTACTAGCTGCTAATCCAATGGATTAGCTCACTTTGTTCGCTGATCCTATACTTTATTCTAAAGTATGGTTTCTCAAACTTTATTCTAAAGTATGGTTTCTCAAACTTTATTCTAAAGTATGGATGGACGGCTTCGTTTCACTGCGCCGTCATCCATTTACCTCAAGTTTACCCTAAGGGATTAGCTCACTTTGTTCGCTGATCCCTTAGCTATCTTACCCAAAGCCTTTAAAAGAACAAGCGTAGCTTGTTCTTTTGCTTTTGTGCTTCTCATCTGTTTACGAAAGCAAGCTTTCGACACAGCTTCAAAACACAAAAGCCCGTCACTTTGTGACAGGCTTTGTGATTCGGATTGGATTCGAACCAATGACCTACTGCTTAGAAGGCAGTTGCTCTATCCAGCTGAGCTACCGAACCAGGAGCTTCCAATTGGAGGTGCAAATTAAAGAAAATTTGGCCTTAATTCAAAGAAAAAGAGCTTTAAATCAGTCAGTTGCCATTAAATCTCTGATTACCACACTTGCCACTGTGCAACCAAACATGGCTGGCATATAGCTTAGGGTTCCAATAATCGATTTTTTAGGGTAGGCCTTCTCAGTTACTATAATCTTGTCTTGGTCTGCTTTTTCGGGGCTAAAAACCACTTTCAGTCCTTTTTTAATACCTAGATTTTGTAAACGTTTTCTAACATACCTTGCCAAATTGCATATTTTAGTTTTAGAAATATCGGTCACTTGAATCTGCGATGGATCAACCTTACCACCAGCACCCATAGAACTTACGATAGGTAATTTACGGTCTAAACATCCTTTAATTAAAAAAACTTTTGCAGATAAAGTGTCAATACAATCCACTACATAATCCCAAGCTTCACTTTCAAGTAGGTTTTTAGTGATATCATCTTTTATAAATACTTCTTTGACAGTTAGCTCTAATGAAGGATTAATATCTTTTAATCTGGCAGCCAAAACCTGTGCTTTTGGTTGACCAGCTGTTGAATGTAATGCAGGAATTTGTCTATTAATATTACTCAAATCAACATTATCGTTATCCACTATCGTCATTTTTCCAACGCCTGCTCTTGCGATCATCTCTGCGCAAATACCTCCAACACCACCCAATCCTATAATTAGTACGTTTTTTTGCATTAATTTGGAAACGGTTTCGTCTCCTAACATTAATTGAGTTCGACTCATCCAATAAGGGATCATATTGTATATTTATGTTGCAAAAATCAACAAAGCTATGTCTATATCAAAAATTATTTTGACTTTTTTATTATTCATTTCGGTGGAGGTTTTTGCACAAAGCTCTATAGATATTCTTACCGAACAAAAAGGAGTAAGTATAAGGGGTTTGTCTAAACCCAACAATAAAGTTATTTGGGCAAGTGGATCTAAGGGAAGTATTGCAAAATCGGTGGATGGTGGAAACCAATTTGAATGGATGCAGGTTAAAGGATATGAACAAAGAGATTTTAGAGCTATTCATGCATTTGATGAAAACGAAGCAATTATTGTTGCTGTTGCTTCTCCTGGAATTATTCTCAAGACTATAAATGGTGGTAAATCATGGGTCAAAGTATATGAAAATGTTGACACTGCAATTTTTCTCGATGCTATTCAATTTAAAGATAATAATTATGGAGTAGTAGTAGGCGATCCTATTAATCATCATATTGTGCTTTTAGAAACGCAAAATCGTGGCGATACATGGAATCAAATACCCAATAAGTTTTTCAAATCCCATGTTAAAAATGGAGAATCTTTTTTTGCTTCAAGTAGTACCAATCTTTGTTTTGATTTTGAACATTTATTTTTTGTTTCAGGTGGTCTACATAGTAGATTTTGGGAGAACGGACATGCTAAAGAAATTCCAATTACTATGGGTATGCAATCTACAGGTGCCAATAGTATAGCAATCTCTCCTAATCAAAACACCATCATGATTGTAGGAGGAGATTTCTCTAAAGAACAAGTATCTGAAAAGAATATAGTAAGGTTAGACAGGTATCGTCGCCCTAATTCTGAAGGCAAGCATAAAACAAAATTAAAGTATCAGTGGTTAATCAATAAATCGATCCAATCTCCCAATGGTTATAAATCTTGTGTTCAATTTATTACTGATGACAAGATTGTTACTTGTGGTACCAGTGGGGTGGATTATTCTAATAATAAAGGCCTTTTTTGGAAAAAAATTACCGATCAAAGCTTTCATGTTTTAAAAGTACTACCAGGTACCCAAAATGTTTTTTTTGCAGGTGCAGGTGGTAGAATTGGTAGATATAATTTTACCAATCCTTAAACAAGTTTTATTATTTCCGAAAAAAGGTATCCCTAGGATATTTTCTAATAAATTTCTTTAGTAACTTAGTTAAAGGATGAAAAAGTATCAAGCAATCATATTTTTTGAGATGGACGAGGAGTTTATGTCTTTTGTGCCTCCCCATAGAACTTATATCAATTACTTATTGAATAAGGGAATTATTGATAGTTATGCAGTTAGTATGGAAACACAGCAGTCTTGGGTTACGTTAAATGCCTTAACAAAAGCTGAAGCAGGTGATATCTTGGATAAATCACCATTATCAAAGTATTGGAATTATGAAATAGTAGAATTATTCGTATATGATAGTCAATCTACTAGGCTTCCTGCAGTACAATTAAATTAATTATCATTTTTTTTGGATTATTAAAATCCTAGCCTTATTTTTGCACTCCTCAAAAGGGAAATGGGAGCATAGCTCAGTTGGTTTAGAGCACCTCGTTTACACCGAGGGGGTCCGCGGTTCGAACCCGTGTGCTCCCACCCATTAAAAAGTCCTCAGCAATAGTTGGGGACTTTTTTTATTCATTTTAGTCTAAGTTTGCCCTATGCTAGTATTTACAAACCAAAGTAAAATCATCATCACCTGTAATAAATGGCTATCTAATGCCTTGAAACAAGAAGTGGTTTCTTTGGGTTTTTCTATAGATAGAGTTTTTCAAACGGGCGTTGAACTAACTGGAAATGTGAATGATTGTATTAAATTGAATATGAACTTAAGAACTGCCAGCCAGGTAATGTACTCTTTGAAAACATTTATTTGCAATGATCCTGACGAATTATACCATCAAGCTTTAAGTATTCATTGGGAGAAAATGATTCAGCCAGATGGTTATTTTTCTGTCATTAGCAATGTTTTTACACCAACTATTCAAACAAATTTATTTGCCAATTTGAGAGTAAAAGATGCAATTGTTGATAGAATTAGAAATACCACCAATAAGCGTCCATCAACTGGTTCTGAATTGTCTGGAGCTGTGGTGTATTTATTTTGGAAAAATGACGAAGCAGAACTTTTCTTAGATACTTCAGGTGCTTCTTTAGCGAGACATGGTTATCGCAAACTTCCTGGAAAAGCGCCTATGTTAGAAGCATTGGCAGCCGCAACAATACTGTCAACTAAATGGGATAGATTTACGCCATTTATTAATCCAATGTGTGGGTCAGGTACATTGGCTATTGAAGCAGCTTTAATAGCTACTAAATGTGCTCCTGGTTTATTAAGGGATAATTATGCTTTTATGCATTTGATAGGATATGATAGCGCAGTGTATAATAAGGAGAGAGAAGTTCTTGAAGGTCAAGTTAGAGCTTTACCAAGTTTAAAAATAATCGCATCTGATTTAAGTAAGGATGCTATCAAAGTAGCCAAAATTAATGCTGCAGCTGCAGGAGTAGAAGATTTAATTGATTTTCAAGTGTGTGATTTCGAAGCAACTCATCTTCCTGAAGAAATGAATGGCGCAATTGTAATGTTCAATCCAGAATATGGAGAAAGACTTGGCGAAGAGATTGAGTTAGAAAAAACCTATGCTAGAATGGGTGACTTCTTGAAAAACAAATGTAAAGGTGCTACTGGTTATATTTTTACAGGTAATTTAGAATTGGCTAAAAAAATAAGATTAAAGCCAAGTAGAAGGATAGAATTCTTGAATGCTAAAATTGATTGTAGACTACTTGAATACGAAATGTATGATGGCACAAGAAGAGTAGATAAAACTAATTTAGATTCTAAATAAGAATTTTTTGTGTAATACCTTTATTTCTATTTTTTTTAAATACAATAATTCCCCATCCATCTGTATAGGTAATTCTGTATTGGAATGTATAGTAAAAGATTCGCCAAGTTTATGTGTAATAAAAGGGTAGTGTAAGTGTTTCCCTTTTTTTATTATTGGCAAATACATAAGCCTTTTCCATACAGGCATATTATTGGCTAAAACCATATCTAATTTTCCGTCATCTATTTTAGCGGTGGGTGCAATAAAAAATCCACCACCTGCTCTAGAGGAGTTTACAAATAATGCCAATAAAAATCTTCCCTTAAATAGCTGTTCTCCACATTGAATTTCAAGTAATGGTTCTTTGAAAAATAGTATCTTATATATAACTGCTATTAGATATCCAATATGTCCACCAATAATTCGAATAGTTTTCATTGATGCAACTATTTCACCATCAAATCCAATACCAAGACAATTGATATAAAGTTTTTCATTCACTTTGCCCGCATCAATATATTGGGGTGTTCTATCAAAAACTGAATTAAATAGTGCTTTATTGGATAAGCCTCCATATAATTTCCATGCGAAATCATTTCCAGTTCCACCATTAAATAGCACCAATGATAATGTGCAATTTGGATATTGGTTTATAAAATAATTAATAGTGCCATCACCTCCAATAATCCAGCAATCTGAAAACTGGTGTAGCATTTCATTTGAAGGCCAATGATCTGAATAAATAGTGTTAGCTATATTTTTTTTTGCTAATTGATCGGATAGCCATTTAGCTGTTTCAGCCCCTTTATGTTTTCCGGAGAGTGAATTTGTAAGAATGGCTACTGAACTAATATTACTCATATGACTATGAATATAATAAAAATTCAGCTATTTCATTTTTCCAGCCCTCAACCCTCAATAGTTTATTAATTTGCTGAAGCCATTGTTGTAATGGCAATTCAAATAGTTTTTCTGCATTTGGAACACCCATTAAAAGTGACAAATGATTTTCTCCTGTTGGGTTGGCAAATGTTGGATAGGGTGCCCATTGAAATTGACTGGGATGTAAATCTTTCACTAATTTCAATAATATTAAACCATTTAAAACTGCATCATAATTATTAGGGTCTTTCACCTCACAATGTATACCCGGAAGCCAATGGGTTGCTTGGTCTTTTTTAAATGCCAAGCTAAGTATCTCCATTTTAATATCATCGATAAACATGTTTTTACAAACAGCTACCAAGGCATCGATATTTAACCAGCTCGCTCCAAACCATTCAAAAGAATAAGTAGTTCCTCTTCCAATAGAGACATTGGTTGCTTCAAAGAAACATAAACCAGGATATAGTAGACAAGCATTATAATTTTGTATAGCTGGAGAAGTGAGGATCCAAGTTTGATTCCATTGAGGAAATAAATCTTTTCTATGAAGTCCTTCACATGAAATCACTTCGAGAGAAGCGTTCCAGTGTTTTTTTTGATTAAAATACAAAGCTAATTCGCCATAAGTACATTGATGTTTTACCGGAATATTGAATCTTCCTATAAAACTTGTTACAGTTGTATCTAGAGCAGGGCCTTCTATCATTGCCAAGTCTCCTCCCAAGGGGTTCGGTCTATCAAGTATAATTACTTTTTTATTCAATTTTGCAGCAGCTTCAATCCAATAAGTCATTGACCATAAATAAGTATAAAATCTAGTTCCAGCGTCTGGGATATCAAATAGTAAAATATCAATTTCTGTTAAATCATTTTCTGATGGGGCATAGCCTTCTCCGTATAAACTAATAACGGGAAGTTTGGTTAATGGGTCTATTCCATTATTCATTTTTGCTCCGTCTGCTCCTTTAGTGTCAATGCCGTGTTCTGGAGAAAATAATGTTTGAATATTAAATCCTGCATTGATTAAAGCTAGTCTACTATTTATATTATGAGTAGTTCTGGCAGCGTCATTGGTTAAAAAACCAATGCGTTGTGTTTTCCATAAAGGATTTTCAGTTATTATTTTATCTACTCCGAAACGTATTGCCATTCCAAATCTTTTTTCAAAGTTTCTACGACATTAAAAATAATAGGACATCTATCGTAATGCATGAAAGTCGTAAATAAACGCTTGTTGAAATCTTTAATATGAAAAGCGGGGAATTCTTTACATCCTTCAAAACGATGTTCATAAACACTACAACTATTGCCTACTAAAAAATGACAGGGGATAGCATTTAAGACCATTCTTCCAGATTCTCCTTTTTCAAGATATTTAACGTCAAACTCGAAGCGGGTCTGACCCAAATGAGCTGATAAATTGTCTGCTTCTTGGTCATTGATATTCACCATCAAACTTTTACAACAATTGCCGCATTGGGTGCAATCTATTGCCGGAGAAATGGTATCAGATAGGGTCAAAACTGCCTTGTCTAGACTTTCACTATCCATTTCCCTCAAATAATCTTGAAATTGAAGGTTTTCTGGCTCAAGCTGAATGGACTTGGTTTTGATCCATTCTAGGTCAACTACGGGGTATTTTGGTGCGTTTTCGATGTGTTAAAGATACTGCTTTAATCCATTTATCCACATTTAGGTCATTTTGGACAATTTTAGATGGCATAAGGCCGTTTGAGAATTAGATTTGCACAAACTCGGGGCAATTTATGCCCCTAAAGTATTGATAATTATGGCAGAAGCTAAAATACCCGTAGAATATAATGAAGACTCCATTAGGTCTTTGGATTGGAAAGAACATATTCGTTTAAGGCCAGGAATGTATATCGGTAAGTTGGGTGATGGATCGGCACCCGATGACGGTATATATGTTTTGATCAAGGAGGTAATAGATAACTGTATAGATGAACATACTATGGGGTATGGCAAACAGGTTGAAATTAGCATTCAAGACAAAACAGTTATCATTAGGGATTATGGACGTGGGATTCCATTAGGTAAAATTGTAGACGTTGTAAGTAAGATTAATACTGGAGCTAAATACGATAGTAAAGCTTTCCAAAAATCTGTAGGCTTGAATGGTGTGGGTACCAAAGCTGTGAATGCATTGAGTGAAGATTTCACTGTTACGGCTTTTAGAGAAGGTAAAACAAGATCTGCAAGTTTCAAGAAAGGTCAATTAATTGAAGAAACAAAAGAAGCTAAAACAACTGAAGCCAATGGTACATTGGTAAGTTTTGTTCCTGACTCCACTGTATTCAAAAATTTTCATTTCATTTATGAATATATTGAAAGTCAACTTTGGAATTACTGTTATTTAAATGCTGGATTAGCAATTTATTTTAACGATAAGAAATTCGTAAGTAAGAATGGCTTATTGGATTTATTGGAAAGAAAAACGAATCCTGATGAATTAAGATATCCTATCATTCATTTAAGTGGAGAAGATATTGAAGTGGCAATATCTCATAACAATGATTATGGTGAAGATATATTCTCTTTTGTGAATGGTCAGTATACAACTCAAGGAGGAACACATCAACAAGCTTTTAGAGAAGCTTATGTAAAAGTGATTCGTGATTTTTATAAAAAAGATTATGAAGCATCTGATGTTAGAACCAGTATTGTAGCCGCTGTATCAGTAAGAGTTCAAGAACCTGTTTTTGAAAGTCAAACAAAAACAAAATTAGGTTCTCAGAATGTGGCAGATGGTGGCCCAAGTATGAAAAATTTTGTCACTGAATTCTTATCAAAAGAATTAGACAATTTCTTGCATAGAAATCCAGCAACTGCAGATGCGTTAAAAAAGCGTATTGAACAAAACGAAAGAGAGCGAAAAGAATTGGCAGGTATTAAAAAATTGGCCAATGAGCGTGCTAAAAAAGCTAATTTACATAACAAGAAATTAAGAGATTGTAGAGTGCATTTAAATGAAGATGCACCGACAAAAAACAAAGAAGTCTTTATTTCCAATCAACAAAACACAACATTATTTATTACCGAGGGTGATTCGGCAAGTGGAAGTATTACTAAATCTAGAAATGTAGATACACAAGCTGTATTTAGTTTAAGAGGTAAACCTTTGAATGCATTTGGTTTAACAAAGAAAGTGGTTTACGAAAATGAGGAGTTTAATTTACTACAACACGCTTTGAATATCGAAGATGGTTTAGAAGGCTTAAGATATAATCAAATAGTTATTGCAACTGATGCCGATGTGGATGGTATGCATATTCGATTATTGATGTTGACCTTCTTTTTGCAATTTTTTCCTGACTTAGTAAAGAAAGGACATGTATACGTTTTAGAAACCCCATTATTCCGTGTTCGAAACAAACAAAAAACAATCTATTGTTATGACGAACAAGAAAAACAAAATGCTATAAAAGAATTAGGGTCTAAACCAGAGATAACTAGATTCAAAGGATTAGGTGAAATCAGCCCTGATGAATTTGGAAAATTTATTGGTGCTGATATTAAATTGGCACCAGTATTATTAGAACAAGGTGATCATATCCAACATTTATTAGAATACTATATGGGTAAGAATACGCCGGAAAGACAAGAGTTTATTATTAATAATTTAAAAGTTGAATTAGATAAAGCACATGATACACTTAGTATTTAATACTGCAGATATTGCAGCATTGGAAGCAGCGATAGAACTAGATGAGACACTTGCTGGTAAAATTATCGAAATTAAAGATGATTATGCAGTAGGGCCATTGTTGGACATATATGAAACAGAGGGTTTTCAATTAAGAAAAAATTGGTGGATGAATGTTTTAGAACATTCTCCATATACAGATCAATTAGATATAGTGGATGATCGTTTGGTAGTTCATCAATTACAGAATGCATTGAATCATGACGAGAATGAATCTATATGGATTTGGATGGGACAAAATGTACATGATGTTTGTGGTTATTATTGGTTAATGAGTCAGTTTAAAGAATATCAAAGCAGGGTGCAGGTTTTATATTTAAACAATCTTCCATTCTTAAATGAAAAAGGACAATTGTTTTATCCAACCTATTTGAGTCAAATACAGCCTAAAGAGTTTTTGAAAGCAAAGAAATTAGCTAGACCTATTACTTTAAGTGAATTTGAATTAGATCCTGATGAATGGAAGAAAATTTGTACCGAACAAGAAGTGGTAAAATTTTTAGAAGGTGGTAAGAAAGTGGTGAATATGGATATCAATTTCTATGACAAAGAAATACTCTCTCTTTTAACTAAGAATGCTCAAAAATTGCCTAGTGCTTTATCCAATATTTTAGCTAAAATGAAAGTGAAAACTGGAGATGCTTTTATAGTTTACAGATTAAAAGCATTAGCTGAATTAGGTAAATTAGTAATGGTAGGTGATTGGGAAAAGGGATGGAAGGACATGGTAGTTCAAATGCCAGGAGGATCTAATCAAGTAATTGAAGAATAAAATGAATACTATGTCTATTCAAGTTAGTACAATTGATGTGAAGGCTATAGATGATAGAGGAGCTTTGCACTATTTTAGTACAGATAGAACTGGTGAATTTTTATTGGTCTATAGAAATGCAGGTACCATTAGCGGACAGCATTACCATAATGGCCTTTCTATTGGAAAAAATCCAGAAGAAATGTTATTGCTGCAAGGGGAGATTATTTTAAACTGGAAAGATATTCAAACCCAAGCAATAGGTACTTTGAATATTAAATCACCTTCGAGAGTAATTATCCCAGCAAAAATTTGGCATGAAGTAAAAGCAATTACAGATATTGTTTTTATTGAATTAAATAGTTTGAAAGATGGAAGTGAAGACACACATAGATTGTAGTGTTTTCTAATTAAGTATAAATATGGCAAAAGAAAAAAATTTAAGTCGAGTAACAGAAAATGAATCAGGAGTTCAAGGACAATATAAAAATTGGTTCTTGGATTATGCTTCTTATGTTATATTAGAAAGAGCGGTTCCAGCAATTGAAGATGGTTTAAAGCCAGTTCAAAGAAGAATCTTACATGCGATGAAAGAAATGGATGATGGAAGATTCAATAAAGTTGCTAATATCATTGGTCAAAGTATGCAATATCATCCACATGGAGATGCAAGTATTGGAGATGCTTTGGTGAATATTGGACAAAAGAATTTATTGGTTGAAACTCAAGGTAACTGGGGAGATGTTAGAACTGGCGATGCAGCTGCAGCATCTAGATATATTGAAGCAAGATTAAGCAAGTTTGCTTTAGAAGTGGCATTCAATCCAAAAACGACAGAATGGGCTTTAAGTTATGATGGACGTAAACAAGAACCTGTAACTCTACCAATGAAGTTTCCTTTATTATTAGCTCAGGGAGCTGATGGTATTGCTGTTGGTTTGTCTACTAAAATCTTACCCCACAATTTTAATGAATTAATTGAAGCAAGTGTTAAATACTTAAAAGGTAGAAAATTTGAATTATTGCCAGATTTTCAGACTGGAGGTATGGTGGACGCTTCTAATTACAATGATGGTAAGCGTGGGGGTAAAATTAGAGTAAGAGCGCATATTGAAGAACTAGATAAGAAGACATTAATCATCAAAGATGTTCCTTATGGTGTTACTACAACCCAATTGATGGAAAGTATTACCAAGGCGAATGATCAGGGTAAGATTAAAATCAAAAAAGTTACAGATGTAACCGCCGCAGAAGTAGAGATCCAAATTGATTTAGCTACTGGAATTTCTCCAGATATTACTATCGATGCATTGTATGCTTTCACTGATTGTGAAATAAGTATTTCACCAAATGCTTGTATAATTATTGATCAAAAACCGCATTTTGTTGGGGCAACAGAATTATTAAAATACTCTGTTGATCATACTAAAGAACTATTAAGGAAAGAATTAGAAATTCAATTAAAAGAATTAGAAGAGAAATGGCATTTCACTAGTTTAGAAAAAATCTTCTTCGAAGAAAAGATCTATCAAGAACTAGAGAAAAAACATTTGAACTGGGACAAGGTAATTGATGCAATTGATAAAGCTTTTGAACCATTTAAAAAGAAGTTCAAAAAGCCAATTGAAAGAGCTGATTTATTGAAATTAACAGATAAACCTGTTAGACGAATTTATAAACTTGATATTGAAGACTTAATCCAGCAAATAAAAGATATCGAGCAACATATTAAAGAAGTTAAAAATCATTTGGCCAATTTAGTAGATTATGCCGTTAGTTATTATGAGAATTTGCAAAAGAAATATGGTAAAGGCAAAGAGCGTAAAACCGAATTAAAAGAGTTTGACACCATTCAGGTAAAACAAGTAGCTATTGCTAATACAAAATTATATATCAATAGGCAAGAAGGTTTTATAGGAACTTCTCTTAAAAAAGATGAATTCTTATGTGACTGTACGGATTATGATGATATCATTGCTTTTACCAAATCTGGAATAATGAAAGTGGTAAAAGTATCCGATAAGACCTTTATTGGAAAGGATATCTTACATGCAGCTGTCTTCCAAAAAAATGATGAACGAACCACTTATAATATGGTTTATGTAGACGGCGCAAGTGGAATTAGTTATGCTAAGAGATTTAATGTAACTGGTGTAACAAGAGATAAAGAATACCCATTAGCGAAATCCGCTGAAAAGTCTAAAGTGCATTATTTTACAGTGAATCCAAATGGCGAAGCTGAGTCTGTAAAAATAGTTTTAAGTCCAAATTGCTCAGCTAGAATTAAAGAATTTGATTTTTACTTTGAAACATTAGAAGTAAAAGGTAGAAGTAGTGTAGGAAATCAGGTTACTAAATATCCTATTAAAGCAGTTAAATTAAAAGAAGCTGGCAAAAGCACTTTGGTTGGTAGAAAACTTTGGTTCGATGATAAATTTGGCAGATTAAATACAGAAGAAAAAGGTATTTATCTAGGTAGTTTTGAGGATGATAAATTATTAGTTATTACAAAGGATGGTTATTACGAAGTAACAGATACAGAACCAACCCAAAGATTTGATCCAGAAAAAGTAATATTCATAGAGAAGTTTAATCCAGAGAAAATTATTACCGCTGTTTATTTAGATAATGATAAATTACAATTTAATATTAAGCGTTTCAAAATAGAAACAACGACATTAAAATCACCATTCTCTTTCATAAAAGAAGGAGCTGGTAATTATTTAGCTGCTATTACTACTCATATTGAACCAATATTGGTTGTACAATCTGGAAGAGGTGCTCAGGTTAGAAAGGCGAAGTTTAAAGTGAGTAAAATGGTCGATGTGATGGGCTCTAAAGCTGTTGGAACCAAATTAGTGGACTTCAGTAAAACCATCGAAATGGAATGGGAGAACAAGGTAACAATTAAAGATCCTAATGACGAACAACCAGAATTGTTCTAATTTTATATAAATACAAGTATATGTCAACCGTAAAAGTGGGTGAGTTTAATTTATTGAGAGTGGATCGTAAGGTTGACTTTGGTTTTTATATGGACGATGGTGAAGAAGGTATCCTTTTGCCTAAAAGATTTGTTCCCTCTGGTTTACAAGTTGGTGACACTATCAGTGTGTTTGTTTATCATGATTCAGATAACAGATTAATAGCCACTACACAAGAACCTTTTGCTGTAGTGGGAGATATTGCTGCATTAAAAGTAGTTTCTGTAACTCGACAAGGTGCATTTTTAGATTGGGGTTTAATGAAAGATTTATTTGTACCAGTTTCTCAGCAATTGTCTACAATGCGTATTGGCGGAAAGTATTTGGTTAAATTATATATAGATGCCCAAACAGGAAGGGTAGCAGCCACTGAAAAAATTGACAAACAAATTAGTAATGATCATTTAACAGTAAAAGAAGGTGATAAAGTTAAAGTTCAAGTATACAGAGAATCCGAATTAGGATATGTTGTTATTGTTAATGGTTTGCACCAGGGCTTAGTTTATAAAAATGAAGTATTTACTCATTTACATATTGGCCAATATATTGAAGAAGCTTTTGTTAAGAAAATTAGAGAAGCGAATAAGCTAGATATTGGAATAGGTAAACAAGGAGTTGAAAAATTATCAGATGACCAATCAACCATTATTAGATTATTGAAAATGCATAAAGGGTTCTTGCCTTATCATGACAAATCAAGCCCAGATGATATCTATGCTTTTTTTGGCATGAGTAAAAAAGCATTTAAAATGAGTGTTGGAATCTTATATAAAGCAAAATTAATTACCATCGAAGAAGAAGGTTTAAGATTAGTTCCTGAAAATCAAGAGCCGAGTATCACTAATTAAGTATTGTATTTAAACTATTTTTATGGCTAAAGAAGTATTTATTGTAGCAGCAGTTAGAACACCAATTGGTTCTTTTGGTGGTTCATTAAAATCATTTACTGCCCCTCAATTAGGTGGTTTAGCAATAAAGGCTGTATTAGATAAAACTCAAATAGATCCAAATTGTATAGATGAAGTGATTTTTGGTTCTGTAATTCAAGCTGGATTGGGACAAGCACCTGCAAGACAAGCTGCAATGAATGCAGGATTGCCACATAAAGTTATTTGTACTACTGTAAATAAGGTTTGTGCTAGTGGGATGAAAACTATTGCTCAAGCAGCACAATCAATATTATTAGGAGACGCTGATATTATAATTGCTGGTGGTATGGAAAGCATGAGTAATGTACCATTTTATAATACCAACCAAAGATGGGGCAATAAATATGGCGACACGGTGATCTTAGATGGTTTAGCAAAAGATGGGTTAGTAGATGTTTATGATAAAGTGGCTATGGGAAATTTTGCTGATTTATGTGCTACTGAACATGCAATATCTAGAGCAGATCAAGATGCATTTGCAATTGCTAGTTATCAAAAATCTCAAGCGGCAACTGAAAATGGTTTATTTAAGGAAGAAATTATACCTATTCATATTCCGCAAAAAAAGGGAGATCCAATAGTTATAACCAAAGATGAAGAACCCTTCAATGTTAAATTTGACAAGATAGCTCAACTAATTCCGGCTTTCACAAAAGATGGAACTGTTACAGCAGCCAATGCAAGTACTATGAACGATGGTGCTGCCGCTGTATTATTAATGAGTGGAGAAAAAATGAAAGAATTAGGTTTGACAGCACTGGCTAAAATAGTAAGTTATGCAGATGCAGAGCATGATCCTAAATGGTTTACTACTGCTCCTTCTTTAGCATTACCTAAAGCACTATCAAAAGCAAGTTTAACATTGGATCAAATTGATTTTTTTGAATTTAATGAAGCATTCTCTGTTGTTGGTATAGTAAATACTCAATTACTCAACATTGATCCCAATAAAGTAAATATACATGGTGGCGCAGTTGCTTTGGGCCATCCACTGGGTTGTAGTGGAGCAAGAATAGTAGTGACCTTGACACATATTTTAAAACATACTCAAAAACAATACGGAGCAGCTGCTATTTGTAATGGGGGTGGAGGGGCATCTGCAATTATTATAGAAAGAGTCTAAATTAATTTTGATTTACTTGCTCTAGCAATTCGTCCATCATTATACCATAATGACTTTCATCGTAGGTACATTCTCCATTTTTAATCAATAAAACTTGAGGGGATTCATGGTGCACATGAAATATTTCTGCAATGGCATTAGATATTGGCCTGTAATTCAATAAATCTAAGTAATAAAAATCGACTGTATCTGGTGCTTCTGCTCTTTCAAATCTTGAAAAAGCCATCTGAGAAATACTGCATGTAGTGCTATGTTTGAATATAACTTGAGGCTTAGTACTAGAATTAGTTTTAATTGTTTCTAATTGTTCTAGGCTATTTAATTTAATCCAATTCATATGCATAATTTATAAGTTCAAAAATAGATAAAAAATGTAAGTATTTTACTAGAATTGAATACAAAACATGAATAATGTTTAACTTCACTAGATAATTATATGTATGCAGTTACAATTAACTAATCCTATTTGTTTTCTTGATTTAGAAACAACTGGTATCAATGTAAGTTTAGATAAAATAGTAGAAATAGCTATTATAAAAATCATGCCTGATGGATCAAAACAAATCAAAAGAAAACTTGTTAATCCAGAAATGCCCATTCCAAAAGCTGCATCAGATGTACATGGCATCTCTGATGAAATGGTAAAAGATGCTCCAAGTTTCAAACAAATAGCCAACGAAATAAAACAATTTATTGAGGGTGCAGATCTAGCTGGATACAATAGCAATCGTTTTGATATACCTATGTTGAATGAAGAGTTTTTAAGAGCTGGAATTGCAATTGATATGTTATCTAGAAAATTACTTGACGTTCAAAAAGTGTTTCATATGATGGAACAAAGAACACTTTCTGCTGCCTATAAATTTTATTGTGATAAAAATTTGGAAGATGCGCATACTGCTGAGGCAGATGCTATGGCAAGTTTTGAGGTATTAGAAGCCCAGGTAATTAAATACCCCCAAATTGGCAATACAGTAGAATCCATCGTAAAATTTACAGGCGAAGATCAGATAATAGATTTTGCTAGAAGATTTGTTTATGAAAATGGAGTTGCTGTTTTTAATTTCGGTAAACACAAGGGAAAACCTGTTACTCAAGTACTTAAGGAAGAGCCACAGTACTACGATTGGATGATGAAAGGTGATTTTGCCCTACATACAAAGCAAAAATTGACTGAAATCCTAAATAAGTCAATATTAAATAAATAGCTTATATTTACTAATAATTTATTATTTCAAATAATCACTATACCCCCTAATCAGTGAAAAAATTAGTCATAATCCCAACATATAACGAGAAAGAAAATATTCTTTCTATAGTTAATGCTGTCTTGTCTTTAAAGGGATCATTTGACATTTTAGTTATTGACGATGGTTCTCCAGATGGTACTGCTCAAATGGTAAAAGATACTGTTTCAAAACATCCAGGAAGATTATTTATTGAAGAAAGAGCTGGTAAATTAGGATTAGGAACAGCATATATTCATGGTTTTAAATGGGCTTTAGAAAAAGAATACGATTATATTTTTGAAATGGATGCCGATTTTTCTCATAATCCTATTGATTTAGAAAGATTGTATACTGCTTGTGAAATAGATGGAGCTGATGTGAGTATTGGCAGTAGATATGTAAAAGGTGGTGCAACTGAGAATTGGCCTTTAGATAGATTAATTTATTCAAAAGGTGGCTCTGCTTATACAAGAATCATTACTGGGATGCCTGTTAAAGATCCAACTGCTGGTTTTGTTTGTTATAAAAGCAAGGTTTTGGCTGCAATCAATTTAGATAAAATCAATTTCATTGGATATGCATTTCAAATTGAAATGAAATTTGCATCTTGGAGATTAGGTTTTAAATTAAAAGAAGTACCTATTACATTTGTTGATAGAAAAATTGGGGTAAGTAAAATGTCTAAAGGCATTATCAAAGAAGCCATTTTAGGCGTATTAAATATGCAATGGCAACATATAACTGGACGCTTTATCAAAAATATTAAGCGTGTTTATGTGAGCTTATTTCTGTAATTAGTTAGAATTCTAGTATAAATCCAACTGTTGGTGTTACAAAAACTTGATTACCATCTGCTAATGAAGGTATTGCATTAGACCCATCTTTTTTAATTGGTTTTCCATCTGTAGTTTTAAAACTTCCATCTGGATTGGATTCAAAAATATATGCTCTTGGAGCAACACTTGTACTACCATACCAATTAGTTATATCAAGAAAGAAATCTAGAGTTGCTTTTTTATAATAATATTTTTTATCTATTCTAAGATCGCTGGAATGAAATGGGCTAACTCTTAATGTATTTAATTGCGAATAATCAATTACGCCTTGTTTTAAAGTTATAAAGTTCAATCTACTTGCTACACTATCATATGGTGAATAAGGTGTACCTCCTTGAAATCTAAATTTAAGCCCAAGCTCCCAATTTCTATTGAACTTATAACCAGCTGTTAAACTTAATAAATGTATATTTTCCCAAGCACTAGGGATAAATTTTCCAGCAAAATTGGTATATGAACTTCTAAAGAAACTATAACTTGCTACACCAAAAAATCGTTTTGTTAATTTTTGTTGCGCAAAAACTTCAAAACCATAACTCTTTCCAAAACCTTTAGAGCTAATAGGTTCGTTACCAAGTATATTAAAATCTGCACCTAAATTAGAAAGACTAATTCCTTTTTGAATACTTATGGGTACTCCAAAATATTTTTTAGCAAAAACTTCAAAAGTAAATCTAGTAGCATCACTAGGAATATATTCAATGCCAGCTACATAGTGGTTACTTCCAATATAATCTGCATTCTTATTGACAAAATTGCCATTTAAATCTTTGAAACCTAAGACTGTTAGAGGGGCTACTTTAAAATACCTTCCAATAGAGGCATTTAAATTGATCTTGTCAGTTAATACATAACTAAAACCTAATCTTGGAGAGATTCTACTCATAAAATCTTTTCCAGAATTATTAAATCCATTGCCATCTGTTCTTATACCTGCGCTTATCCCTAATCGATTATTGAATGCTCTTTTTCCCAATTGGAAAAAAGCACCATATTTTTTAAAAGCTAGATCTGTAAAATAATTATATGTCAAGGGAGAAGCTAAAATTTCCCCTTGACTAGTAGGTATATATGACTTTAAAACCTGGTAAGTATAATTATCATATTCTACTGTTTGAATATTAGCCCCAGTTGTCCATTTTAATCCCAAAAAGCTTTTTGTGATATCAAATCTTAATTTATTTTCAATTTCATTAGATCTGAATTGTAGCGTAAGTTCACCTTTGTTTTGAGATAAATTGTCTTCGTATTTTTCATTTAAATTATTTAAATGATTTCTACTCATACTAATATTCCAATAGCCTTTATTGATTAATCTTTTTAAAGATACGCCTACAGTATAGCTCCATTGATTAATAGAAGGACTAGAGTTTAATGCATATATCTTCTGAGGAGTTGCGTTTCTTGGTGCCACAAAATAAAAATCATCAATAGCTCCAATACCTAAAAAGGTAAGGGTTGTTTTTGGGTCAATTTGATGAGTTACTTTATATTGAAAGTCCCAGAAATTTGGTCTTATAGGAAGGTCTAATACATAAAATAAATATTGCAAATAACTTCTTCTTGCAGAGGCTAAAAAAGTGGTTTTGCCAGATTTTGATAAAGGGCCATTGAAAGTGCTTGCAAATTCTGTTGCACCCATTCTTATATTAGTTTCTAACTTTTTAGGGTTACCTCTTTTCTGTTTGAATTCAAAAACAGAAGAAAGTGCATTATCAAATTTGGCATCAAAAGCTGAAGTGGATAATTTAACTTCATCGATAAAAGAAACGTTTAATATTCCCTGAGGCCCCCCAGCACTACCTTGGGTAGAAAAGTGATTAATTACTGGAATTTCTATGCCATCTAAATAAAAAACATTCTCATTAGGTGCGCCACCTCTAACAATAATATCATTTCTGAACCCTGCACTGGTACTCGCTGAACCCGTAACACCTGGTAAGCTTTGAACTACCTTAGAGATATCAAAATTACTTCCTGGACTAGATTTAATTTCTTCAGCAGTTAATTTTTGTACACTTAAGGGTGTTTCTAAACTGGCTGCCCTTACTGTTTTACGATTACCCCCAACAATAACCTCCCTCAATGTCACATCCTGTGGTAATAATTCAATTGTATTGATGGTTTCATTTCCAGAACTAACAACAACATTATACAAAGTATAAGGGATACTACCGATCGAACTAAACAATAATTGATATTGTCCTGTAGGAATCATTCTCAATTCATACTTTCCTAAACTATCTGAAATGGCCGAATAGGCTGTATTTAATAATTTTACGCTTACACCAGGAATGGGGTTTTGGGTATTTTTATTAACAATCCAACCAGATAAACTACCCTTAGACTGGGCATTGGCAAGGCTAATAATAAGAAGGGCAATAATGGTCAGTATTGAATACCTCATATAATGTTTATATATATGCAATTTATAACATTTAATATTCTAAATAGTTTAACTAACTTAGGAAATCTAAATTTTGACCAATGAAGCTATTTTCACTATTAATTGCCTTTTTTACATGTTCAATTGTATTTGCTCAAAAAATGCCTTTAGATCATTCAGTCTATGATCAATGGCAATCTATAAGAGAAACCCTATACCAACCACAAGGTGAGTTCATTGTGTATACCATCATTCCACAAGAAGGAGATGGGCAATTATTTATTCAACACAAACTAAATAAAACCAATATCGTTATTCCAAGAGGAGCTCAAGCAGGTTTTAGTGAAGATGGAAGATATGTATTTGGAAAAATTAAGCCATTTTTTGCAGAAACAAGAAAGGCTAAAATAGACAAGAAAAAAGCGGATGAATTACCAAAAGATAGTCTATTTATTTATGATATTCAAAATGGTCATTTAGAAAAAATTGCTAATGTCAAATCTTTTCAAAGTCCATCAAAATATACTGGTTCGCTAGCTTATTTAATGGATAAAAAAGGAGATATCAATAAAGAGGGGTCAGACTTAATGATTTATAATCTAAAAACACAATTTAAAACAACCTATAAAAATGTTGCTCAATATGCTATGAATCCTAATGGCCAGCAAATCATTGTTTATCAGGTTCCAACAAAAACAAACACAGCTCAAGTTCTATTGGCTAATACTATTGATACAACCTATAGAAAATTAAATAATCATCTTTATTCTGCTACTGGTTTTGTTTGGGACGAATTTGGTCAACAAGCAGCTTTTTATGTAGAAAAAGATAGTACAAGCAAAGTATTACAAAAAAATTATTATCTGTATTATTTTAAATTAGGTATGGATTCTGCAGATATGGCATTAACTTCAAATAATCAATTATTACCCAAAAACTATGTATTTGGCGCTGATAAAAAATTACAATTTAGTAAGTCTGGTAAAGTACTAGAAATAGGCATTCAACCCATATTACCTATTAAAGATACAAGTTTACCCGAGTTCGAAAGAGTTAGTTTAGATATTTGGCATTATGCAGATGCCCAATTGCAGCCTATGCAATTAAAAAATGTAGAAGCTAGTTTGAAAGCTACTGAAAAGGTTTTATTTAGACCAGATAATAAGTCTATTGTTTATTTAGGCAAGATCAATGATAGAGATCTTAAAATTGGGAAAGAGGGTGATGGAGATTTTGCAATTGCTACTACTGATTCTTCTGATGCAGCATCATTTCAATGGCAAGGGTTCACTAAAAAAGCTATATACAAAATCAATACTCATAATGGCGAATCCACATTGATTCATAAAGATTGGAAGGGTAGCCTTTTATCTTTATCACCGGACGGTACTAAGATCTTAATTTATGGAGAACCAGATAAGAAATACTATAGTATCGATTTAAATACCAATAAAAAACAGCTTATTGCAAAAGATATTAAAACAAGTTTATTCGATGAAGAAAATGACATGCCAGATGATCCAAATGCTTATGGCATTGCTAAATGGATGGATGACAATAGGCATGTAATTATTTACGATAAGTATGATTTGTGGATGGTTGATATTAATGGCACAGAAAATGCTGTACAATTAACCAACGGAAGAAAAAATAAAATTATTTATAGATTTAACGAGACGAATGAGGATAGAAAATCATTTGCTTTTAACGACATTTTACTTTTAAGAGGGTTTAATGAAAAAAATAAAAGTGAATCTTTATCTGCATTCAATTTACAAGATAAGAATATCTATCTTATAGATTCTTTTGATATGCATTTGTCTACCATAGTTGGTGCCAAGTATACAAATGACCTTATTGTTTTAAAAGAAGATGAAAAAACTGCAGCTAATATCTATTTATATGCATTAGCTACATTCAAACAAAATCCAACTGTATTAACACATTTAAATCCTCAACAAGCCAATTATAATTGGCTAACTACTGAAATTGTTCAATGGAAAGCTTATACAGGTAAAACAGTAGAGGGTATATTATATAAACCAGCAGATTTTGACCCTAAGAAAAAATACCCCATGATTGTCTATTTCTATGAAAGAAATAATCAAACCTTACATAATTATATTCCACCAACTCCAACTGGTTCTAGATTAAATATTTCTTTTTTTGCTAGTAGGGGCTATTTAGTTTTTGTACCGGATATCTGGTATAAAACTGGTTACCCTGGACAAGGCGCTTTTGATCATATAGTAAGTGGAACAAGAGCTTTGATTCAAAAAGGTTATGTCGATAGTACTAAAATTGGTTTACAAGGACAAAGTTGGGGTGGGTATCAGATAGCTTATTTAATTACTAAAACCAATTTGTATGCAGCTGCATGGGCAGGTGCTCCTGTTGTTAACATGACCAGTGCATATGGAGGTATTAGATGGGGCACAGGTATGAATAGACAATTTCAATATGAGAAAACCCAATCAAGAATTGGTGCAACCTTATGGGAAAGACCAGACTTATATTTGAAAAATTCTCCATTATTTGAATTGCCGAAAGTTCAAACCCCTTTAGTTATTATGAGTAATGATGCTGATGATGCAGTGCCTTGGTATCAAGGAATTGAAATGTTTACTGCAATGAAAAGATTGAATAAAAAGGTTTGGTTATTGGTTTATAACAATGAATTCCATAATCTGGTAGAACGCAAGAATAAAAAAGATATACAAATTAGAGAACAACAATTCTTTGATTATTATCTTAAAGGAGCAGCAATGCCAACATGGATGTCTACAGGAGTTCCAGCAATAATGAAAGGAAGAACACTTGGCTTATAAATATTGAAACCATTGTCTATTGATGTCCCAGGCTTCAAAATTCTTAGCAACTGCTGCTAAAAATTGAGTTCCCTGTGCACCATCTACAATTCGGTGATCATAACTCATAGATAAGTACATCATATGTCTTACTAAAATAGCATCACCTGCAGGTGTTTCAACAACAACCGGTCTTTTCTTTATAGCTCCTAATGCTAAGACTGCCACTTGTGGCTGACTTATTATTGGTGTTCCCATGATACTTCCAAAAGTGCCAACATTAGTTACAGTGAATGTGCCATTTTGGGTATCCGCAGGTCTTAATTGATTATTTCTAGCAGCATTGGCTAATTGATTTACAGCTTTGGATAGTCCAACAATACTTAATTGATTTGCACCCTTAATTACTGGTACAATTAAATTACCAGTAGGTAATGCAGTAGCCATTCCAATATTAATATCTTTTTTATAAATGACTTTATCTCCGTCTAAACTTGAATTAATAATGGGGAATTGCTCTAAAGCTGCTGCAATTCCTTCTAAAAACATGGGTGTATAAGTAAGTTTAGTTCCTTCTCTTTTTTCAAATAAACTTTTAACCTTATCTCTCCAAACGACCATATTAGTTACGTCTACTTCTACAAATGAGGTAACATGAGGGCTAGTATGTACACTGTCAACCATATGTTTCGCAATTAATTTGCGCATACGATCCATTTCCACAATTTCTACATTACCAGTAATTACCACATCCTCTGGTTGCGCTAATTTTTGCGCTCCTACATTTTGCATAAAATCAGGCAATGGCTCATTGTAAATTTGGGTTGGCTTTGCACTGATTACCTGATCTGTATTTGAACTTGTTATTGAAGTAGCTTGAACTGTTGGAGCTTGTGAAACAATCTTTCCAGACTTTTTTGCTTCAATATATGATAGTATATCTTTCTTTGAAACTCTTCCTTGATTCCCTGTTCCAACTATATCCTGCAATTCTTGCATATTGATGCCCTCACTTTGGGCAATACTAATGACCAAAGGTGAGAAAAATTTCTGATCGTTTGAATTATTGGTAATAATAGGAGTTGAAGCTGCAGTTGTAGGGGTTGGTGTAAAAGGGACTTCCTCTTTTACTTGAGGTTCAATTGATTTTGGAGTAGGTTCGTTTACAACAGTTGTAGGAATTGTAATTGCAGGTTTATCAGAAGCTTTATTAGAATCTATTTTTGCAATGACTGTACCAATCGGAACAACACTATTCACATCAAATAATATTTCTGTAATAATTCCTTCAGCAGTAGAAGGTATTTCGCTATCTACTTTATCTGTAGCAATATCCAATAATGTCTCATCAAGCTGAATTGTATCGCCAACTTTCTTATGCCACTTTAAAATAGTAGCTTCCATTATACTTTCACCCAGTTTTGGTAGAACCAAATCAACAATTGGCATATGGGGTAATTTTAAGCAAAAATAAGACTAAATCTTATTGATTATTAACAACCTAAGTAAATTTATGGCCTGAGTAGCCGTCACCTCAATATTCTTATGACGGTCAAATCTTAGGTACAATACCTTAGAAACCACTCTTTCTTTGTTGGCAACTCCAATCCAAACCATTCCAAGGGGCTTTTCGTCAGTTTGTCCAGATGGGCCCATTATACCACTAACAGAAATAGCGTAATCAGTACTCATCTTGTCCCTAACTGCTATAGCCATTTGTTCTACAGCCTCTTTACTTACTGCACCTACAGTTTGTAAGATTTCGGTTGGCACGTCTAAAAACTCCGTTTTTATCCTATTATCATAACTAATAACGCCTCCAGTATAAAATTGAGATGAACCAGCATGTTTTGATAATAAATGCCCTATAAATCCTCCTGTACAACTTTCAGCGGTCGCTACAGTCTGATTGGCAGATTTAAGCATTTTACCCACCACAACTTCCATTGTTTCATCCAAATTTGTCACCAAATAGTCTTTAACTAAATCAGAAAGTTGGTTAAATAAAGTATCTAATTGCTTATTTAATAATTGCTCATCATTACCAGAACTAGTTAATCTTAATCTTACCATGCCATAATTGGGCAGATAGGCTAATTTAACATCAGTAGGTAATGCAGATTCAAAATCTTTGATTAATTCTGCCAAGAAAGATTCTCCAATACCCGCTGTCAATAAAGTTCTATGCGCAATTGGATTTGTTTTGAAATGTTGTTTTATTTTAGGTACAACTTGTTCTGTCATCAACCATTTCATTTCATGTGGCACTCCTGGAAGAGAAAATACAAGGGTATTTAATTTAGTGAATAACATGCCAGGAGCAGTGCCTTTTTCATTAAACAAAACCTCACAAACATCAGGAACTTCAGCTTGTTTTCGATTTCGATCAATCATTGGTTTCTTATGTATCTGCTCGAAGATATAGGTGATATGATCTAGGGTGGGTTGGTGAATAACCATTTTACCACCAAAATAACTATTCAACAATGGCTTTGTGATATCATCAGCAGTAGGGCCAAGGCCGCCAGTTAGAATTACAACCCCATTTTGGCTTATTGCAGCGTCAATTGCTTCGGTAATATCTTTTACATTGTCTCCAACAGCAACTCTATGTTTTATAGATACCCCTATATTGTTTAATTGTTGAGCAATGAATGCGCTATTTGTATCAATTACTTGACCGATTAACAACTCATCTCCAATAGTTATAATACTTGCTTGAATAGACATTAGGTAGTTTAATATTAGGCTGCAAAGTAAACCAAAATATGGCGGTTTAACTAAAAATAAGACCTTAGTTTTTCTAGCATAATAGCGGGCATTTTCCCTTTATTTTGAAGCTTTTGATCCATGAAATATAGCTTAACAGTACCTACAGTCAATAATTTCCCAGCTTCGTTATAAACTTCCTGATGGAAGGTGATTTTATGATCTATTGGAAGTTCCTTAATAATCGTTTTAATAGTCAATAAATCATCATATTTTGCTGGTCTTAGGTATTTAATATGTAAATCAACCACTGGCAAAATGATGCCCATTTCTTCAATATCTTTATAGCTTATACCTAAAGACCTAAGGCTTTCAACACGGCCTACCTCGAAATATTGAGGATAATTACCATAATAAACTACGTCCATTCTGTCCGTTTCGGCGTATCTAACCCTAATTTGTGTGTTATGTTCGTACATAATATTGCGATTGTTGACAAATTTACGATTCTAATCTGTTTTTCCACAATAAGTTGAATTGCTCAATCGTTCTATAAATGGCCGTAATTTTACCATATTATAAAAAACATTGGTATTTATGTTACAGATTAGAAATTGGATAGCTTATTTCACAATAGTGATAATTAGTTATTTACCATCACAGGCGCAATCCGTTCAATATAGTAATCCATTAAAAGATATTTTCAATAAAGGTATGCAAGCCTTGAGACAAGGAGATACTTTAACTGCTTACCAACATATTCAATCAGCTTATACTTTTGATGAAAAGAAAGATGATATTAGCTATTATTATTTAGCATTATCATTAGCACAAGATAAACCATTTGCGCCAAGCCTTGCTACTGCGTGGATTGAAAAAACAAATAATAGGATTTATAAATCAAGATTAAGTTTTCTATTAGGCAAATACTATTTCAAACATTCGAATGATCTATTAGCTATCAAGTCTTTTAAGAACGTAAGTATTGATGATTTAGAAAATTTCGAAATTTTAGTAATGAAATTTCAACAAGGCTATTTATATTTTAAAACAGGTGATTGGGATAAAGCAGCTGCTTTGTTAAATAATGTTAGACAGGTTAAAAACTCCATATACTATGCTGATGCCAATTACTATGCTGGCTTTATAGCCCTTGAAAGAAAAGACTTTAAATTGGCATTAAGTTGTTTCCAAATTGCATCGGTTAACAAAAATTATACTAAGCTTGCACCATTCTATATTAGCCAATTATATTATTTCTTAGGAGATATAGATGCTGCAATGGCAAATTGCGAAAAAGCATTAGAACAAAAAGATCAATTCTATGATGTTCAGTTAAAACAATTAATGGGACATTTATTATTCGAAAAGAAAGATTATAATAAGGCATTGCCCTATTTAGCTCAATATGCAGCTACTCAGAAAAAAGTAGAGACTCAAGATTTATACCAACTTTCTTTTTGTTATTTCCAATCTCAAGAATGGACTAAAGCAATTGAAGGTTTTAAACAACTTGCCAATATAGAAGATTCTTTAGGTCAAAATAGCATGTATTTATTGGCTACTTCTTATTTGAAAATCAAAGACAAATCAGGTGCAAAAAATGCATTTTTATTATGTGCTACAAAATCTCAAAATTTAGCCCAAAAAGAAATCTCTTTATTTAACTATGCAAAATTATGTGTAGAACTTAAAGAGTTCAATACTGCATTGTCAAGCCTAGACAAGTTTATAAGTAATTATCCAAATTCCGATTATTTCAATGAGGCAAAATCTTTATGGATTACCTCACTAGCATTTAGTAATAATTTTATACAGGCTTATGATGCATATGATAAAATTACTCAGCCTGGTATAGAATTACTTAAAATTTATCCTAATATAGTTTATGGTAGGGCTTGTTTGTACTTAAACGATGGACAAATTGAAAAAGCATATAGCTTATTTAGCCAACTCCAATTTTTACCATACAATGCCAAAGTATTACAACCAACTATTTTTTGGCTAGGGGAGTTGTCCTATAAAATGGGTCGAATTCAAGAAAGCATTCAGTATTTAGAATTATTCATAAACGATCCTGTGGAGCAAGGGGAAGTCGGAATGAAACATGCTAAATATACGCTTGGTTATGGCTACCTAAAAAGCAATAATTATCAAAAAGCCTTAGACTATTTTGCTTCATCTGCTGTATACAATGCTAATAATGCATTTGAGAATTATCAAAAAGATGCATTTGTAAGAATGGCTGATTGTCAAATGATGTTGAAGCAATACAAGCAAGCGCTTCAATCTTATCAGCAAGTGATAGATTTGGTTTGGAATTATGTCGATTATGCTACCATGCAAAAAGCGATCATTTTAGGTGGTATGGGTCAAACCAATGAAAAAGTAAAAATTTTAAAAGAATTTGAGAACCTTTTCCCTAATTCAAATTACTTGAATGACGCTAGAATAGAATTGGCAGATACTTATATTAATCATGAAAATTTCCAAGAAGCCATAGCTCCTTTGTCTAAAATTATTTTAGATAAAAATGCAAGTTCTTTTTATCCTCAAGCCAATTATAAATTAGGTATTGTCTATTTTAATTTGAATAAAAATGTGATGGCTTTGCAAACTTTCAGAGATTTGTTTGCAGGTTTCCCAACATCTACTGAATCCGATAATGCTGTAGAATTTGTAAGAAATATCTTTATCGAAGATCAAACTCCAGAATTATTTGTTCAATTTATGAACGATTTTGGCAAATCATTGTCTACTAACGAACAAGATTCATTGGTATATCGAGCTGCAATCATCAAATATGAACAAAGGATGTATCCAGAAGCAGCAATGGGATTCACCAAGTATCTTCAAGGTTTCCCTAAAGGGAAATACCAATTGGATGCGAATTATTTAATTGCCGAAATTGCTTATTCTAAAGAACAATATGATACAGCTGCAAAATATTTTGGCATAGTTGCCAATCAGGCACCTAATAAATTTGCTGAAAGAGCTGCTTTATTAGCAGCGAGATTAAATTATTTTAATGTTAAGGATGAATCTTTAGCAGAAAATTATTTCACTATTTTATTGAAAACGGCAACACAACAAGAAAACAGAATGGAAGCATACAAAGGATTGTTGAGATGTCAGTATAAGGCACAAAAATGGGAGGAGGCTGCTGTAATTGCACAACAAATTATTTCAGATAAGTCATCAGCTACAGATGATATACAAATGGCCAATATGTCTTTATTTCATTATAATATAAATAATAAAGATACCAGTGCAGCATACCAGATTTTATCTAAAATTATAAAATCTAATCCTTCTACAATTACGGCAGATGCACATTATCAACTAGCTTCACTTTATTTAGCTCAAAATAAATTAAGTATTGCAGAAAAAACAGCATTTGAAGTGATCAAAAAACAAGCTTCATATGACTTCTGGGTTACCAAAGCATATATCTTATTAGGCGATATTTACCTTGCTCAAAAAGACAATTTTAATGCAATAGCTACTTATAAGAGTGTTGCAGAAAATGCCAATGACGAATCTTTAAAATTGGTTGCAAAAGAAAAGCTAAAAGCAATTACAGAATCTACAAACACTATTAAATAACATGAAGCATTTATTAAAATATATATTTCTTTTAATAACCATCTGTGTTATTGTTACTCCTGTTGAGGCAAAAAAGAAGCAAAAGAAATCTCAAAAGTCGACAACTATAAAAAAGAAGTCAACTAAGAAAAACAAGAATAATAAAATCCTTGTTAAAAAAGATGCATCTACAAAGAAATTGAATTTAAACGACTTATTAAATGAAACTACAGTAACTATTGCACCTACAAAATCAGATTCTATTCCAGAAAAAGTAGTTACTATATTATCTGCTTTTAAACCGCAATTAAAAAATGTAGCAAAGATTGGCTTTGTAAACGCTACAGCTGCAGTAGATTCCACTTCCATTTTGTTGAATTATCAAGTACCTAGTCAAAATTTAAGTTTTGAATATAGACCTATTGCTTTAGTTCCAAGAGCCATTGTACATGACTCTTTAGTTAGTTTAACAAATATTACTAATTTCAAAATTGGCTTTGGTAATTATTCACATCAGTATGCTCAATTAGGCATTAATACGCTTGATAAATGGAAAAATACCCATTCAATTACTTTATTTAATGAGGCTTCAACAGGGACAGATCATCGTTTGCAAATAATAAGAGAAATAGGGGCAAAGTATATTGGAGATCAATACGTGAACAAATACAACAATATTCAGACACAATTATTTTATAATCATAGTCAAAGATATAGATTCGGCCTCGTACCCAATTCTTCAAATTTACCAGAATCTAACTACGAGCATAATTTTGAACATATGGGTGCTTCATTTGCTTTATTAAACACTAAAGTGAAACAAAGGTTTTTCAATATCCACCCAATGGCTAAATTTGAACATTTTCAAGGTATAATTGATGCAACCAATACTTGGTATGAAGTTAATAACCCTATGTATCTACAATTTAAAAATAAAATCAAATTTAATTTAGATCTTAGTTATAGTTTTAATCAATATAACCCTACAGGAGTTATACATCAAAAAAATACAATTCTAAGAGCCGATCCAGCAATCAGTATTGAAAAATGGGGTACTACTATAAAAGCAGGTGCAAGTCCAGTATGGGTTAATAAGGATGACTATCAGTTTTATCCAAACGTACATTTACAAAAGAAGCTGACAGATACTAATTACTTAGTAAAAACTGGCTGGACAACGATATTTGATAATACTCAATATACCAGTTTGGCTATTCAAAATCCTTGGGTAATGCCAGTGGCAGATATGAAGATTACCTCAAATGAAAGGAAATATATTACTGTAGAAGTTAGTGCTGGAAAAAGACTAGATTATAGTATTGGGGTTTCAATTAATGAATATAAAAACTTGCCTTTTTTTAATCGCATTCTAGGCACTGATGTCAATACTTATGGTTTAAAATACCAAGCTATTTTTGAAAAAAGAGCAGCTACATTAGAATTAGATGCCAAATTAAAGTATCAGTTTAGCGACAAATTATTGTTTGTTAATACAATGAATTATAAACAATTTAATATTATCAAAGACAACGCTAAACCTTGGGGAATTTTGCCTCTTGAATTGAATTCTATATTCAATTGGTTGCCCAACAAAAAATGGGTGATTGAAGCCTCAGCACAATATTGGACTGGTGCAGCTCAATTTGATGATGGTAATAAATCTTATAATTTAAAAAATGTAGTGGTTTTAAATGCTGGCTTCACTTTTAAATTATCTTCATCTTGGAGTATCTGGGCTAAGGGAGAGAATTTATTAGACAAACCTTATGAAAGATGGGCATATTATCCATCTTTAGGGGCTCAAATCACCGGAGGTATCATCTACTCATATAGAAAATAATGAAAGCAATTCTTGAACAATACTTTATAAAATTTGGTCAACTAGATTTATTGTCTTTTGGAAGTCTAAAATGGCAAAAAAAAGGAGCATCGTTTGCTGATGAGGGTTTAGAAGCTCCAAAAGAATCTATTCATTTTGAACCAATTTCATCTACACCTACTAAACATTTTTATGTTTATTTAGGAGAAGCTTTATCTATATCAACTGAGCAAGCGGCTATTCAATACGAACAATTTATTCAAAATATATTTGATGGTAATCAAGATACGATAGCATTTGAAAGTTTAGGAC
>JBJOIU010000014.1:0-35725 GCA_046046935.1 Bacteroidota bacterium | reverse complement strand
CGTAAAATTTTAATAGACACAGGGATGGGTGATAAGCAGGATCAAAAATTTATGAGTCACTACCATCTAAGTGAAACAAAAAGCCTAGAGCAATGTCTTATGAATATTGGATTGGGCATGAATGATATAACAGATGTACTCTTAACGCATTTACACTTTGATCATGTTGGCGGCGCTGTGAAACTTAAAGAAGACATTCTGACCTTAAGTTTTCCCAATGCCACCTATTGGGTAAGTGAGCCTCAATGGGAAACTGCTCAACATCCTAATAAAAGAGAAAAAGCTTCCTTTTTAAAAGAAAATATTGATCCATTATTGGCTAGTGGAAAATTGAAGATAATTAGCCTTCCCGCATTTAAAAGTGATACCAGTTTACAAACCATTCATTTTAGCAAATCGATTAGTTGCATTGTGGTGAATGGACATACTGAAGGCATGTTATTACCCAAAATTCAATTCCAAGATAAGACCATTGTTTTCATGGCAGATCTTCTCCCTTCTACTGCACATATTCCATTGCCTTATGTAATGGGTTATGATATGCAACCATTGATTACTTTAAACGAAAAGGAATTATTCTTGAATGAAGCCTTCAACAATCATTATACTTTGTTTTTCGAGCACGATGCAATGAATGAATGCTGTACATTAGAAATGACCGATAAAGGCATTAGAGCTGGTGCAAGTTTTCCCTTATCTCAACTATTGGACTAATTCTATCAAAGAATTTAAAGGATGTCGAAGGTTTTCATAGCCTACCATATCTACTTTAATATTACCTACAATGATAGGTGTCTGAATTCTTACAGGAATATGATTGGCATCGTCTGTTACCCATATAGTCATTTGCTCTCCACCTTTAAACATCGCGCCCTTAACCAATAGTGGAGCAATCTTAATTGCTTTAAATGTTCCATACTGTGTGGTAATTTGCTCCTTCCCTAAGTACTTAAAATAAGAAGGATATAACTCTTTGTCTAAAAAGAAATTTAAATAGACTTTTTCATTCATCTGCAAATTCTCGTAATTGATATTTCTTGCTGCATAAATAGCACTTATTACATCGTAAGTGCAATCCGAAGTTGAATATGTATTCCCTAAGGTATTTGCTGTTCTTGTTTTTTGATTGAAGCTAATAAGATCTGTTTGATGAAATCCTCCTTCGTTTATATTTCTAGTAAATTGATACGGTAAGAAAGTTTTGGCATCCACGGTAGACTCATACACATCCCTTACTTTAAAAATCCAATCATATCTGCTATTTGATTTGCCAATTGCCGTAAAAGTATAAACATCTTTGCCTTCGAAACTAGTTTGCTTTGTATTGAATTCTGCCTTGCCAGCATTGACATAAATACCCACTACATTATAGTAAATGCTATACTTTATTTTTTCTCCATCTTTAAAAGAAGTATTAGGAAGTCTACAAATATTATTATCTGCTGGTTTAAAAAAAGAACTTAATAATATGAGTAGGTGTATAATTAACATGGGGATAGTTAAAATTATTGTTTTAATCTAAAACCCAGCAATAAGAATGCGCCTATTATTGCAGGTAACAAAAAATTAACAGCCCATATTAAAGTGGATAAGGATATAAGCATTAAGCTATTCTGATACCAAGGGGATAGTAGTAACAAAATCAATTGGCCTCTTATCACCAATTCGGTAATACTAATAGTAGGCACAATACTTAAGCTAAGAAACATTACAGCCAGCGCTACCCATAATACTATGTATGGAATTGGTATATTCAATATATGCGCTGCCCAAGTATATTGTAGTAGAAAAACACTATATCTTAAAAAAGACAAAGCCAATAATTTTCTTTTGATCCTTGATTCAATTTGGAGGAAATTAAAAGATTTTAATATACCTGAAAAAGTTACTTTATGAAAGTATACAATCAACGCAAATACCATTAATAAAGGTGTAGCCCATCTTAACCAAGGTAAGAATGGAGGATTGATATAAATAGCAATAGCTCCCATAATAATTGTAACAATCATTTGAGCATAAGAAGCCCAGGCCATTCTTCCTATAGCAATAATTTTATTGTCTGTATCTAACATCATTGTTCTTCCAACATATTCGCCAATTCTATTCGGAGTATAAAAAGCAAATGCCTGGCCCACAAAAACACTTTTAAGTGCTGTAGGCATACTAATTGATGTCTCAGAGTGTAAAACAATTTTCCACTTTAAAGATTCTACTAAAAAATTAAGGAGCATTAAAATAAATAAGACCGCCCATTGATAAATAGCAATTTTTTCAAATTGTACTTTTATTTGAGCCCCATATTGCACAATATTTTCATTACTACCCACTTCTCTATAAATGGCTACACTACAAATGATAAATAAGAACACCCCTACCCCTTTTTTACCAATAGCTATAAGTTGATTAGTTGTTGCAGATAACATAGGCTACAAAGTTCGGAAATTGCAATGATATATGTAACTTTATTGTACATGTCTACAACACCCATTATTCTTGGAATTGATCCTGGTACACAAATTTTAGGATATGCCTTATTAAAAGGTGGCACTCAACCTAGTTTGATAGAGATGGATGTTTTAAAACTTACTAAGGAAAAGGATATTTATGCAAGATTGCAGTTGATTCACGCCAAGATCATAGAGATCATTGAAAAATACCATCCTACAGAATTTGCTATTGAAGCCCCTTTTTTTGGAAAGAATATACAAAGTATGCTTAAGTTGGGAAGAGCTCAAGGTGTAGCCATTGCTGCAGCTATGCACTATGAATTACCTGTGACCGAATATGCACCCAAAAAAGTAAAACAAGCGATCACCGGGAATGGCAATGCAGATAAAGAAATGATATGGAAAATGCTAGAACGCATATTTGAAATCAAAAAGCAACCAAAGTATTTTGATGCAACAGACGCATTAGCCGTAGCACTATGTCATCATCAACAAAGCAGAGGACTACTCATTCCGAAAAACAAAATTGTGAAAGGCAAAAAGGCTGCTAAGAAAACAAATAGCTGGAACAATTTTATTGCAAAAAATCCAGAAAGAGTTGGAGCTAAATAGCTACAATTATAATGCGCTAATAATTGCTGCTTGAATAGAAGCAAATTCTTCTTTCGTCAAACTTAATTTTGGAGCAGCAAAATCGATATCTTTTGCTTCATTAATAGGTATTAAGTGTAAATGTGCATGTGGCACTTCCAATCCAACTGTCAACATGCTAACTCTATTACATGGGAAATGAGCTTCAAGTGCTTTGGCAATAGGTTGTGCAAATACGAGCATTTCCGCTAAATAGTTGGCAGGTAAATCGAAAACCTTATCTGTTTCTATTTTAGGCACAATTAATGTATGCCCTTTTTGTAATGGGAAAATATCTAGAAACGCATAGAACAAATCGGATTCCGCTATTTTATATGATGGAATCTCTCCTGCTATGATTTTAGAAAAAATAGTCATACTATACAGTAATATTGTCTACTTTGAATTTCATGGTACCATTTGGCGCTTGCACTTCTGCAATCTCACCTACTTTCTTACCTAATAATCCTTTCCCGATCGGAGAAGTTGCTGAAATTTTTAAAGCTTTTAAATCTGCTTCTTTCTCGCCAACAATCTGATACGTAATAGTTTTATTGGTACCCATATTAGTAATTGTAACCTTGGTTAGGATAGTAACTTTGCTTGTGTCGATGGTACTTGTGTCAACAATTTTTGCATTAGAAATAGTTGCTTCTAATTGTTTAATTTTTGCCTCCAACATGCCTTGTGCTTCTTTAGCAGAATCATATTCAGCATTCTCTTTTAAATCTCCTTTTTCTCTTGCTTCAGCAATTGCCTTAGATGCAGCAGGACGATCTACCGATTTAAGCTTATGTAGCTCTTCACGCATCTTATCAAATGTCTCCTGTGTTACGTATGCATTTATTTCACTCATATCCTTCTGTTTTGTCTATAAAAAAAATACAACGCCACATAATTGTAGCGTTGCAGTACACAAATATATAAAAAATAGCTTAAATGATACCTAATTTTTCAAGGACCACCTTGGCCATTCTATGGTAAGCTTCATGGCTATAACCAGCAATATGAGGGGTTGCAATGAATTGTGGAAGGGCTATAAGGCTATCCAACTGGGCCTTTTCAAAAGGCGAATAGCTGGCTAATTGCTCGTTCTCTAAAACATCCAAACCAGCCCCTCTAATAGATTGATTTTGAAGTGCTTTTAACAATGCTGCCGTATCAGTTACCTGACCTCTACAAGTGCTTAAAAAATAGGGTTGCTTTTTGAAACCAGCAAAGAATGCATCATTTGCAAAATGATATGTTAGCTCGGTCAATGGTAAATGCAGGCTAACCACATCTGCCTGGTCTTGAATTTGTGACAAACTAGCTGCTTGTATAGTAGAAGATGGAAATATTTTTGGCTCAATATCTAATGCTAAAATTTGCACATCAAAACCAGATAAGACTTTTGCAAATGCAGACCCTGTATTTCCAAATCCTATAATACCTACCGTTTTTCCAGTGAGTTCGTCTGCTCTATTTAAATCTCTAATCCATTCTCCTTTTTGCACCTGCATATAAGCGCTGTGAATTCGATTCATTAAACTTAATAGCAATCCCAAACTATGCTCCCCCACTGTTGTTCTATTTCCTTCTGGACTAGAAACACATTGTATATTTTTTTGGCTAGCATAATGGGTGTCTATTAATTCCATTCCACTACCTAGTCTACCAATCCATTTTAATTGAACAGCCTTGTCTAATAATGCTGCATCAATTTTAAGTCTTGTTGTAACTATAATACCAGTAGCAGTAGCAATTTTTTCACTTAGGGCATCATAACTAATTGATGGTTCATACACACAGTCAAAACCATTGCTAGAAAGGGTTTCTAATAAATAAGGATGTACAGGTGCGGTTATTATGACTTGCTTAGGCATAGTTGATTATGGATTATGCATTTTGAAAGTAAGTGCTGCATAGTCTTCATAAGTCAAATTTTCTGCGCGTTTAGTAAAAATTGGATCTTCTAATTGAGCAGGGGTAAAATAAGGCTTTAAGGGATTACGCAACATTTTTCTTCTTTGTCCAAATGCCATCTTTACAATATGATAAAAACTTTTCTCAGAGGCCATTGCAGGGAAATGTTCTTTTCTTTTAAACATAATCACACCACTGTCAACTTTTGGAGGTGGATTAAATGCCGAAGGAGGCACATCAAATAAATAAGTGACATCATAAAAAGCTTGGGCTAAAACACTTAATATACCATAAGCTTTTGAATGAGGCTTGGCAGCAATTCTTTCAGCAACTTCTTTTTGAAACATCCCTACCATCATCGGCACCTGTGCTTTCCAATCCAAAACCCTAAAAACAATTTGTGTAGATATATTGTAAGGAAAATTGCCCACCAAGACAAATGACCCTTCAAAAGGGATAGCTGTTTCTAAAAAATCTTCATTGATCAATTTACCAGCCAAATCTGGATATGCGTGTAATAGATAATTCACCTTTTCCGTATCCAACTCTATGGCTTTATATGATTTAGTTGGGATGGAATAAATAAACTCGGTTAATGCACCAGCTCCAGGCCCAACTTCCACCATCTGTTCTATTGGCTGTTCTAGCAATACTGTTCGTATTTTTTCACAAACGGTCTTATCTACCAAGAAATGTTGACCGAGCGATTTTTTAAGTGTGTACTGCATGAGGCAAAGTTAGGTTTTTGTGCGTACTTTTACAGCCTAATCAATAGGATATGAACACTGAGATCAGAAAACCGGTAATTGGCTTCACATGTGGCGATATAAATGGTATTGGCTTGGAATTAATTATTAAATCCCTGTCAGATAGTAGAATTTTGGATTTTATGGTTCCTGTTGTTTTTGCAAATAATAAATCTATTAATTTTTATAGAAAAGGCTTACCTGAATTTAATTTAAGCTTTGCAGTCTTAAACGATCTTTCTAAAATTAATCCAAAACAAGTCAACGTTTTAAATTGCTGGGAAGAAGATATTGAAATTACCCCAGGCGAATTAACAGCAACTGGAGGTAAATACGCATTGATCTCTTTAGAAAAAGCAGTAGAAGCATTGAAAAATAAAACAATTGACGGATTAGTAACTGCGCCTATTCATAAAAAGAATATTCAATCAGATGCTTTCAATTTTAGCGGTCATACTCCCTATTTACAACATGCATTTGGCAATACAGAAAATTTAATGTTATTAGTAGCAGAAAATTTAAAGATGGCTTTAGTAACTGAACATGTAACAGTAGGTGAAATTGCTAAGCATATTACAAAAGATAAAATCAAACAGAAATTAGCGATACTTAATGCTAGTTTGCAAAAAGATTTTGGCATTGATAAGCCTCGTATTGCTGTATTGGCACTCAATCCACATGCAGGAGATGAAGGCTTAATTGGTAAGGAAGAAATAGATATTATCCAACCTGCAATAAAAGAAAGCAAACAAAATATATTGGTATTTGGACCATATTCCGCAGACGCCTTTTTTGCAAGAGGTGCACACGAAAAATTTGATGGTGTATTAGCAATGTATCATGATCAAGGATTAATTCCATTTAAATCTTTGGCATTTGGAGAAGGCGTGAATTTTACTGCAGGTCTTCCTATTGTACGTACTAGCCCAGACCATGGCACTGCCTTTGATATTGCAGGTAAGAATAAAGCAGATGCAAGTTCGTTTACTGCTAGTATTTTCGAGTGCGTGAGAATAATCCAAGCAAGACAAGGCTATCATGATATGCGATTGAACCCATTAAAGAAAATCAGCGCAAGAATGTTTGCTGGAGCAGTGGATGAAAGACTTGAAGAAGCTTAGTCTTTTTTACAATCCTTTATAATTTTATGGGCAATATCTCCTCCCCAATGAGGCAAAATAAAAGGTACGATTTGTCTTGCAGGTATTGATAGTTTTTCTATTGCAGTTAATGCTAATGCGTAAGAGCTTGTACAGCCCCCACCCAATAAAACAGGCATATTATATTGCAGACTTGCTTCTAAAGCGTAGATTCTAGGATTATCTTTATTAATTTTTTTAGCCAATGATAAAGGGAATTTTATTCTATTTTCATACTTCAACCATCTTGTATATGGGCTTACAGACATTTTTGCAGTAAAGGCCAAACTTTCCGCACACAATAACTCATCATTTACTTGAATCTTTTTAGCCCTCTCGATGAGTTGAATGGACTGATTGGCTAAGTCATCTGCATTACCCATTTTCTGCATACTCATTCTGGTTTTAACCAAAGACATATAATAAAGAGGTAGCCATTCAGTTGGATAGGCTTTTGCAATAGGTTCCAAGGATAAATAAACAGCCTGATACTCTTTAGCATTAGTTGCAGCATCAAATGCTTTGACAACGATATTCATGTCTGAAGAAAATTGCGCCGATTGACTTTGAATAGTCGTAGTAAATAAACAAAAGCAAATAAAAGTAAATAATCTTCTCATCTGCTACTAAAATTAGTGCATTCTATTTAAAAGCTTGCATTAGAAACACCTTTGTTTATAGTATACTTTGAATAGGTAATTTCAATGGTACCTTTTTTGTTCTTTTTAGCCTGCTCTTTACTTATTGGAGCTTCATCTCCAAATTCTAAAGTAATTCCATTCGGTAATTTATAATCTTTGGTATTGAAGCCGAAAATGATTTTCGATGGCAATCCAAATGAAGCATAGTCTCCGTATTCCATCGTTATTTCGAAACTTCCATTCTCTTTGGTAGTGGTGAAAGTTTTATATACTAAAGACTCTACAGGATCTATCCAAAGTGTAGAAATAACCCAATCTAATTGATCATCTGTAGGAACTAATTTATAGACTTCAAGACTTTTGCCTTTGTACAATTGTTTACCAGAAGCGATAGCAATATATTGGTTTGTATTTAATAAGGAATTCATTGTAATGGACACCCCACCCTTTGGTAATAAAGAAATGCCACCATCCTTTTTTACTTTAATTAAATTAGGTTTTTTATAATATACTTTTACTTTACCCAAAGAAGCCTTGATAAAAGATACATCTGTTTTCATCACTCCTTCTGCAACATAGTCATTGACTAATGCCAATTTTTGTCTTACCTTTTCTACAACAGGATTGGTTTGAGCAATTGTACTTAATTGTAAAAACAATAAAAATCCAATAATATATAGTTGTTTACTTTTCATGATATTAACTTAAGATATCTTTCTTTTTAATTATCCAAACGCTTGCTCCAACAAATAAAACAATATGAATACTTAAAACCAGTAAAGAATTTTTTATTTTTTGAATATTTAAAATACTACCAGTAATTGCCTCATTATTGTCAGTTACTTGAATATCGAAAAACTCTTTCCAATTATTCATATGCGTTGTAAATAAATAAGGTTTTACAAGATTGAATAAAGGGATATTCAAAGTACTTAATATGGTAAAAAAGACAATAGCGCTTATAGTCGCTACTATTGGGCCTATTGAATTATTGGCTAAACTTGACATTAAAAAACCTAAAGATGTAACGGTTAATAAAGAAAAGCTTGCAAAAACAAATGCGCCTACATATCTCCAAAATACATCCTGCCCTTCAATCAATACCACATAACTTGATTTCATCAAAAACAAATCGTCTGTACCAAACACCCACATACTCACAAACAATGCTAAAAATGCAAGCCATATTAACAATAGAATGGTATAAATGCTGGCAGCAACAAATTTTGCCAATACCCACTGAGTTCTGCTATAAGGTGTGGTAAATAATAATCTTAATGTACCCAAATTGGCTTCGCCCGATAACATATCTGCAGCGATTAAAGCCACCAATAATGGCACATGCACCAATAATAATTGCAATAAGATATAACAGATAAGGTATCCATTCAATACTTTACCGTCTACCACTAAAGTATTATTGATATCCTTCATTAAAAATGCAGCATAAGATTCACCATCAATCTTTAAACCCATTTGAATCACTCCAATCAACGCAGCAATGGCGCCAAAAGCAATATAAGTTCTTGGTCTCTTAAAGATTTTATATAATTCTATTTGTATAATAGACCACATTTAGTTGGATTTGGAAGTGATTTGTAAAAAATAATCTTCTAAAGATCTTTTTAATTCTAAAGAAAGAATGGGTATTTCTGCCTCTACTATAAATCTATGTAAAGCTGGAATTTCAGAAGTGGGCATAGAGAGATATACATCACCATCTTTATCAATTAAATAAGCTGCAAATGATGAAGCACATATTTTTTCTTTTGCTAATACATCATTTGCACTTGTCAATTTCATTAATGAAATAGCAGGGTCTAATAAGGTCTTAGTAGGACCCATTGCAATTTTCTTACCCTGATGTATTATTAATATTTGATGTGCCATTTGTTCAATCTCCGTCAACAAATGTGAAGACACCAATATAGTCTTCCCTTCTTGTTTCGCCAACTGTTGTATAAGATGCCTGATATCTGCAATGCCCTGGGGATCTAATCCATTAGTAGGTTCGTCTAAAATAACTAGTTCAGGTTGATGTACTAATGCAATAGCAATACCTAAACGCTGCTTCATACCCAAAGAAAAGGTCTGTGCCTTATCTGTTGCTCTATTAGACAAACCAACTAAGGATAAGGTCTGATCTATTTGTTGAGCAGATATTTTCTTTTGACTCAATTTTGCAAATAATTGCAAATGCTCTTTAGCTGTTAAATAAGGATACAAATCTGGTCTTTCAATGATAGCACCCATTTTTTGTGCAATCTGATCTCTATGTGATACTATATCTTTTCCAAAAATACTTATATGCCCGCTACTAGGATGTATCAATGATAATAGCATTCTAATGGTAGTACTTTTTCCAGAGCCATTCTGGCCCAAGAAACCAAAGATCTCTCCTTCATTTACTTCAAATGATAAATCCTTCACAGCCTCTAAACTGCCGAAGTTTTTACACAAAGATTGTACTTGAATAATTGGCATACAGTAATAACAAAAAACCCCGAATTAAGTTCGGGGTTTTTTGTTTCAATTTATTTGTATTGAGGAATCAAGCCATTGGCTAAATCCACCATTTGTTTAATTCCATCTTCAGGTAAATTACCTTTCTTGAATTCTGCTAAAACATTAGGCAATTTATTAGTCATCTCTAATAAGAAATGTGCTTCAAATTCTTTCACCTTGCTTACTGCAACTTCTTTCAATAAACCTTGTGTACCTAAATAGATGATAGCAACTTGCTTTTCTACAGTGAATGGAGAGTATTGTGCTTGCTTTAAGATTTCTACGTTTCTAGCACCTTTGTCAATTACATTCTTTGTAGCAGCATCTAAGTCACCACCAAACTTAGAGAAGGCTTCTAACTCACGGTATAATGCCTGATCTAATTTTAATGTACCTGATACTTTCTTCATTGATTTAATCTGCGCGTTACCACCCACACGACTTACAGAAATACCTACGTTAATCGCTGGACGAATACCTGCGTTAAATAAGTTACCTTCTAAGAAGATCTGACCATCAGTGATAGAAATTACGTTTGTTGGAATATACGCTGATACGTCACCTGCTTGCGTTTCAATAATTGGCAAGGCAGTTAAAGAACCACCACCTTTTACTAAATGCTTTATTGATTCAGGTAAATCGTTCATGTTCTTAGCAATCTCATCGTTCGCAATTACTTTCGCAGCACGCTCTAATAAACGACTATGTAAATAGAACACATCACCAGGATATGCTTCACGTCCTGGAGGTCTTCTTAACAATAAAGAAACCTCACGATATGCAACAGCTTGTTTTGATAAGTCATCAAATACAATCAATGCTGGCTTACCACAATCACGGAAGAATTCACCAACAGCTGCACCAGCAAATGGAGCATAGAACTGTTGAGGAGCTGGATCCGCTGCAGAAGCTGCTACGATAGTTGTATAAGCCATCGCACCATTCTCTTCCAAAGTCTTCATTACACCAGCAATAGTTGATGCTTTTTGACCAATCGCTACATATATACAATACACTGGTTGACCAGCATCGTAGAATTCTTTTTGATTGATAATAGTGTCAATACAAATGGCAGTTTTACCAGTTTGACGGTCACCAATTACCAATTCACGTTGACCACGACCAATTGGAATCATCGCATCAATCGCTTTGATACCAGTTTGTAATGGTTCTTTTACAGGCTCACGGAAAATTACCCCTGGTGCTTTACGCTCCAATGGCATTTCATATAATTCACCTTTAATTGGACCTTTACCATCAATAGGCTCGCCCAACATATTAATAACACGGCCTACTAAACCTTCTCCTACTTTAATAGAAGCAATTTGACCTGTTCTTTTTACTTTGTTTCCTTCTTTGATTGACTTACTATCTCCCATCAATACCACACCCACATTGTCTTCTTCTAAGTTCAATGCAATTGCTTTAACGCCGTTTTCAAACTCCACCAATTCTCCACTTCTAACGCCATTTAAACCATATACACGAGCAATACCATCACCCACTTGTAATACGGTTCCCACTTCTTCCAAATCAGCCGAAGCATTGAAATTACTCAATTGCTGTCTTAGTATTGCTGATATTTCATCAGGTTTAATGTCCGCCATAACTGTCTATTTTAATGTAATTGTTATTTTATATTTTACTTATAAATTCATTATTCAAAAATTGCTTCTTGATATCTTTTAAATCTCTTGCTATACTAGCATCCACCAAATTATTGTTAAACTCCAAAACAAACCCGCCAATTAAACTTTCATCTGTTTTAGTAGTTAATTCTACAGAAGAAAATTGACTTTCTGCTTTTACCTTTTGCTCGATAGATTTTTTCACTTCTTCACTTATATCTACAGCAGTAGTTAATGTAACTTGATGTATGCCTTTCAATGCATTGTATTGTTCAATAAAAGCAGTAGCCATTTCAGGTAAATCTGTTTCTCTTCCTTTTTTCACTAACAATACTGTAAATGAATTAGTCAATAAACTTACTTTATCTTTTGTGATTGCATTTATAATGCTATTCTTCTGGTCTGCTTTGATGATTGGACTACGTAATACATTTACAAAATCTTGATTAGACTTACATACAGCCTGAATGTATTTCATGTCTGCATATATTGTTTCTAATTGATTTTGCTCTGTAGCTAAATCAATTAAACTTTTTGCATATCTACCTGCTAATCTTGCGTTGAACATTGTTTACTAGTTTAATTTAACACCGTCTGCCAATTGTTTAATATAAGCTTCTTGTTCTGCTTTATTAGACAACTCTTTTCTTAACACTTTTTCTGCTACTTCAATTACCAAACTACCTACTTGATTTTTTACATCTGTAATGGCAGCATTCTTTTGTTGTTGAATAGCTAATTGAGCATCTGCTAAAATTCTGTCATATTCAGACTTCGCTTTTTCTTTCGCATCTGCTACCATTTTATCAGAAGCCTCTTTTGCTTCTTTAATTAATGTAGCTCTTTCTTCGCGAGCTTTAGCCAATAATGCTTCATTTTCGTTTTGCATAGTAGCAATTTCAGCCTTCATCTTGTCCGCACGTAATAAAGCTTCTTCGATACCGTTTTCACGATCTGCAATAGCTTTTAACATTGGCTTCCAAGCAAACTTGCCTAGTACGACTAATAAAACAACAAACGCAATGGTATTCCAAAACACCAAACCGATATCTGGTAATACTAATGGGTTAATTTCTAATATGAACATAAGATTCGTTTATCTTAATTAATAATTTCAAAGTTTAAATAGGCCCTTCGCCCTGTGCTAGGACCTATTTAGTTTTTTTTGGATATTGCAATTTGATTATCCGTTACCTAATAAGGCAACAACCACAGCAAACAAGGCAACGGCCTCAACGAATGCAGCAGCAACAATCATACTTGAACGGATATCATTCGCAGCTTCTGGCTGACGAGAAATACCTTCAACAGCACCTTTACCAATCTGACCGATACCAATACCAGCACCGATAGCAGCTAATCCAGCGCCAATTGCAGCAATACTTCCTACCATTTTTTTAAATTTTAATTGTTATTGAAAAAAGCGTTTATAATAATTTTAGTGATGTGCAGCATCTGCATGTTCATGATGGTGCTCTTCATTGGCCATGCCAATATACATTGCAGTTAACATAGTGAAAATATAGGCTTGTAAAAAAGCAACTAATAATTCAATTACACCAATGAAAACTGCGAATGGAACTGCGATAGCAGAAGCAAACACTGTCTTGAATATAAAAATGATACAAATCAAACTCAATACTAAAATGTGGCCTGCAGTAATGTTCGCAAACAAACGAATCATTAAAGAAATAGGCTTAGTGAATACACCAATTAATTCAATAGGTGCTAAAAACAATTTCATGCTCCAATGCATTCCTGGCATCCAGAAAATATGTTCCCAATAGTTTTTATTAGCACTCAAATTTACCACGATGAATACGCAAACAGCTAACATCATGGTGAAAGCGATATTACCACTCACATTCGCGCCACCTGGGAAGAAAGGAATTAAACCTAAAAAGTTATTCGTTAAAATCAAAAAGAATACTGTCAATAAGAAAGGCATGAACTTAGCGTACTTCTTTTTACCAATATTTGGGATAGCTAATTCATCTCTTACAAATAATACAATGGGCTCCATTAAAGATTGTACACCTTTTGGTGCAGAGGTAACTCCCGTTTTTTTATAGGCAGAGGCTGCAGATAAAATAACCACCAAGATGATTAAGACAGATACAAATAAACTTGCAACGTTTTTAGTAATAGAAATATCTAATAATTGTTTACTTGCTTCTTCATCTAATTCACCAGCAGCATTCACAATTCTAGTTTTACCCTCTATTAATTTATAGTCGAAATTACCATGGTACACAACTGGCTCATGATGTTCATTCACAAATTTTTCAGAAGAGAAAAATTCAAATCCTTTTGAAGTATGCAAAATAACTGGTAAGTAAATGGAAGTATGTCCCCAAAGATGCCAGCTATGATCGTCTTTTATATGCTCTAAAATGGTTTCTGTAACATTAAATGCTCCTTCTTCTTTTGTTGCATGCGCTACTGCAGTTTCTGCAGTAGTTGCTACTTTATTTGTATCAACAGCTACAGTATTTTCATTAGCAAAAAGAGCCGTTGAAAATAAGATCGCCACAAGGCTCAAACTCACTACCAGTAAAGATTTAAAACGATTTAAGTACATACCTATCTCAAAATTTGCGGCAAAGATAGGAATAAAGTTCCTGAATTGGACTAATTCTTAAGAGAAATTGCAAGTGGCAGAAAAAAGTTTTATGATATTATAAAAGACTGATTTTCAGCTATTTACTAAATTAAGGGCGGGATGTATTTGCTTCAATTTGGAGTTCTACCAGACTTGCATAAAATCCTCCTTTTTCTACTAAGGCTTTATGGGTGCCCATTTCTTTAATTTCCCCCTTATCCAACACAATAATGGTATCCGCTTTTCTTATGGTAGACAGCCTATGGGCAATCACCACCGAGGTTCTGCCTTTGATCAATGTGTCAATGGCTTTTTCAATCATTTGTTCACTTTCGGTATCTATTGAAGAGGTGGCTTCATCTAAAATTAATATGGAAGGGTTATACAATAATGCCCTAATAAAACTTAGTAATTGCCTTTGACCAAGACTTAAAGTGGCTCCTCTTTCCATTACTTGATAATCATAGCCTCCGGGTAATTGCATTATAAAATCATGCATGCCAATCATTTTGGCCGCCTCAATAACTTGATCCATACCAATTAGAGGATTCCTTAATGTGATATTATCAACAATAGAGCCGGAAAATAAAAAAACATCTTGTAATACTACTCCAATAGAACTTCTTAAAGTGTTCAATGAAAAATCTTCTAACGGATGATTATCCAATAAAATCTGTCCACTTTGGTAAGGATACAATCTATTTAAAATACTAATAATCGATGTCTTTCCGCTTCCAGTATGCCCAACGAGTGCAATAGTTTTTCCAGCATCTACTTTAAAACTCACATCTTTCAACACCCAGGAAGGAGGATCATATGCAAATTGAATATTTTTAAATTCAATAGCTCCTTCGATTTTGGTTGGTTGATAATTCCCTTTATTTAAAGTAACATCTTCATTATCCAAAACCTTGAATACCCTCTCTGCAGCCACCATACCCATTTGCAATACATTAAACTTATCTGCGATCATTCTTAATGGCCTAAAAATTTGATTTAGAAATAAAACAAATGCAACCAATAATCCTGCATCTAAAGAACGATCTGCCACCCACCAAACAATTAATCCAATACTTAATGCCAATACCACTTCCACTACTGGAAAGAATACCGAATAAGCAAAAATGGCCTTGATATTGGCAACCTTATGTTGTTGATTGATTTTTTCAAATTTTTGCATTTCTCTTTCTTCAGCTGCAAAAGCTTGTACTACCTGCATTCCAGAAATATGTTCTTGCACAAAAGCATTTAAAGCTGCAACTGCATTTCTAACCTGAATAAAACTTTTATTGACACTTTCTTTGAAAAAATAAGTAGCGATTAACATTATCGGAAATGGTACCAAGCAAATCAAAGTTAATTTCCAATCAATAAAGAACATTGTAGTTAAAGTAACTATGATGGTCAATAGGTCAGCCAAGATGGGAATTAAACCATCAGAAAAAATATCATTGATGCTTTCAATGTCATTGATAGTTCTTGTAGTAAGTACTCCAATAGGCGTCTTATCGAATTGACGCATTTCCCATAGCATGATTTTCTCGTAGACCTTATTTCTTAAATCTCTAATTACTTGTTGCCCAAGCCAAGACATTCCAAAAGTAAAAAGGAATCTAAAAATGGTTTCAATAATGATAAATCCAACCTGAAAAATAGTTAGGGCTAATATTAATTGAATAGCTGAGGAGAAAGCATTAGAGGGTAATATCCAGTTTAACCAAGAAGGTAAACTAACTGCTTTACCAATTGCGGTATTCACAGTGACTTGGATAATATATGGTCGGATTGGTGTAGAAAAAGCCAAGATAATCGCTAAAATAAGATTCCCTAAAAAAATGAATCTATAAGGCCTAACAAAAGAGAACACTCTAGAAAGTAGTGCTGCTTTAAATATTTTCTTAGTAGGCGTATCTGACATAAGTCCTCAAAGTTACACTCATTTTTACGTATTTTCGTAGACCAATGGACAATCTAGAAAACGATATCAATCCAGTCATAAAAAACTGGGATTTAGATGAAGAACAAGAGAAAAAAGAAATTGTTCGACATTATCGTGCCCTTTTAAGGTCTTTGAAGTCTAAATTAAAAAAGGGAGACAAAGAATTACTTAGAACTGCATTTGAAATGGCCGCTGATGCACATAAAACTATGCGCAGAAAAAGTGGAGAGCCCTATATACTTCATCCTATTGCCGTTGCAATGATATGTGTAGAAGAAATTGGCTTAGGTGTTAGAAGTACTATCTGTGCATTATTACACGACACTGTAGAAGATACCGATATTAGCTTGGATGATATTAAAAGTGAATTCGGGAATGAGATTGCAAAAATTGTAGATGGATTAACAAAAATATCTACTGTAATGACTACCAATAGTAGTCAACAAGCCGAAAATTTTAAAAAGATTTTACTCACCCTGACAGACGATCCAAGAGTTATTCTTATTAAGTTAGCAGACAGGCTACACAATATGAGAACAATGGATTCTATGAAGCAAGAGAAACAATTAAAAATTGCTTCTGAAACCATCTGGGTTTATTCTCCATTAGCACATAGAATGGGTTTGTATAATATTAAGACAGAATTGGAAGATCTGTCTATGAAATATTTGGAGCCTGATAAATACAAAGAGATTGCAAGAAAACTAGCGGAAACAAAAAGAGAGCGCACCAAATATATCAATGAATTTATTAGACCATTGAAAGATAAACTAGCATATACCAATTATGCTACAGAAATATATGGTCGACCTAAAAGCATACACTCTATATGGAATAAAATAAAAAAGAAAGGTGTAAGCTTTGAAGAAGTGTATGACTTATTTGCTATTAGGGTAATTATTGATGTACCACTAGAAATAGAAAAAGAAGCCTGCTGGAAAGTATACTCTCTCATTACTGACGAGTACCTACCCTCTCCCGAAAGATTAAGAGATTGGTTGAGCAATCCCAAAAGCAATGGTTATGAAGCATTGCACACTACCGTTATGGGACCTCAAGGTAAATGGGTAGAAGTGCAAATTCGCACCAAAAGAATGAATGAAATTGCCGAGAAGGGATTAGCTGCACATTTTAAATATAAAGAAGGTACCGCTTCTGAAGATAGATTTGACAAATGGTTCGTACAAATTAGAGAAGCATTGGGAAATCAACAAGAAGACGGTGTAGATTTTTTACAAGATTTTAAAACCTCTTTTTTAGCAGAAGAGATATATGTGTACACGCCAAAAGGTGAAGTAAAAATGCTGCCCACCAATAGTTCTGCTTTAGATTTCGCTTTCTATATACACACTGCCATTGGTTCAAAATGTATTGGGGCAAAAGTGAATCATAAATTAGTGCCCATTGGACATAAATTGAGAAGTGGTGACCAAATTGAAATTATCACAAGTAACAAACAAAAGCCAACCGAAGATTGGTTGAATTTAGTAGTAACAGCCAAAGCCAAGAATAGTGTTAAAGATGCATTGAGAGAAGAGAAGAAATCTATAGCGGAAGAAGGTAAATATACATTACAAAGAAAATTAGAAAGTATTGGCGCTGCATATAATTCCTATAATATAGATCAATTGGTGGTGTATTATAAATTGTCGAGTCATTTAGACCTGCATTATAATATTGCTACAAAGAAAAATGATTTAAAAGACCTTAAATTATTTCATGTAATTGGAGATAAGATTGAAGCGCCTAAGCCAATTCTAAGTTCCAATGAGAACGAATCTGCTGTTTATGACCCAGCTCAAAAATCTTACTCTAAAAAAGATTCTGAATTAATCATTTTTGGAGAGTCCAGCGATAAAATACAATATACCTTGGGTAAATGCTGTAACCCAATTCCCGGTGACGATGTATTTGGATTTGTCAGCACAGGTAAAGGATTAATTATTCATAGAACCAACTGTCCAAATGCTACTCAATTATTAGCCAACTATGGACATAGGGTGGTTAAGACTAAATGGGCTAAAAATAAGGAGATTTCTTTCCTAACAGGCCTTCGTATTATTGGACTCGATGATGTTGGTGTTGTCAATAAAATTACTAACATTATCAGCGGAGAATTGAAGATCAATATAGCCGCATTGACCATCGAATCCACTGAAGGACTATTCCAGGGCACGATTAAGGTGTATGTACATGACAAGGACGAATTAGAAGTACTTGTGGATAAAATAAAATCTTTGAATGGAATTCAGCGAGTAGATAGATTTGATACCGAGAGCGTGTAAAAAAAACTTATTTTTGCTACTCAAATACAAAATCATGGTAGATGTAATTTTAGGGCTACAATGGGGTGACGAAGGAAAGGGTAAAATAGTAGATTATTTTGCTCCTAATTATGATGTTATTGCTAGGTTCCAAGGCGGACCTAACGCAGGTCATACTTTATATGTAAATGGTACCAAAATGGTTTTGCATCAAATACCATCTGGTATTTTTCACCAAGACAAAATCAATATCATCGGTAATGGTGTTGTATTGGATCCTGTGACATTAAAAAAAGAATGTGATGCAGTAGCTACCATGGGTGTAGATGTAAAAAAGAATTTATTTATTTCTGAGCGTACTAATATCATTATCCCATCACATAGAGCTTTAGATAAAGCATCTGAATTATCTAAGGGAGAAGCAAAGATTGGATCAACCTTAAAAGGTATTGGACCAGCCTATATGGACAAGACAGGCAGAAACGCTTTAAGAGTGGGTGATTTGTTGGATAAAAAATTCATTAGCAAATACATTGCTTTAAGAATGAAGCATCAGAAAATATTGGACAGTTATAATTTCAATGAAGATATTTCTGAAATGGAATCAGAATTTTTTGAAGCTATTGAATTCTTAAAGACTTTAAATATCATTAATTGCGAATACTTTATTAACGACCAGATTTCTAAAGGCAAAAAAGTATTAGCAGAAGGCGCACAAGGATCTATGTTAGATATAGACTTTGGAACTTTCCCATTTGTTACATCTTCTAATACCATTTCTGCTGGGGTATGTACTGGCTTAGGTATTTCTCCAAAACAAATTGGCGAAGTATTCGGTATCACTAAAGCTTATTGCACCCGAGTAGGAAGCGGACCATTCCCTACCGAATTATTCGATGAAAAGGGAGAAGAATTAAGAAAAATTGGATCTGAATTTGGGGCTACAACCGGAAGACCACGTCGTTGTGGCTGGATCGACTTAGTTGCCTTAAAATATACCTGTATGATCAATGGTGTTACACAGATTATTATGACTAAGGCGGATATCTTAGATTCATTCAAAGAATTAGAATTAGGTATTGCATACGAGATGGAAGGAAAACAAATAGATTATGTTCCATTCCAACTAGTAGGCACGCCAGTTACACCTATTTGGAAAAAAATGACAGGCTGGAATTTGGATTCAAGTAAGATGAAAAATGCTAGTGAAGTTCCTGCAACCATGAAAACATATATAGAATTTATTAATAGTTACTTAGGCGTTCAAGTTAAATACGTTTCTAATGGTCCTGGAAGAGACCAGATTATACACTTATAATTTTATAAAAAAAAGAGTAATTTTTTTTGGTAAATAAAGAAATGATTTGAAATTTTACGTTGTAATTTTGAAAGACCTATGGCAGTGAAAACAGTAACAGCAAAAAAGTCCGCAACTAAGAAATCAAGTTTTGATGCAGCGGAAAAAGTGAGTAAAACATCTTCTAAGAAAAAAGTAGATGATGACGAGGACGTATCTGATGACGAGGACGATATGGACGAAGTAGATGACGATTGGGGAAAAGCTGATGAAGAAGATGATAGCTGGGATCCTGATTTTGAAGAATTCGATTTGCCAAAAAGCAAGACTCCTAAGAAAGCAGCCAAAGGCAAGAAGGGCAAGGAGGAAGACGATGATCTTGGATTAGACGACGATCTTGGATTAGACGATGATGATTTGTTTGGTGAAAAAGACGACGATTTTGAAGATGATTTCTAGTCTTTAATCCAGTTGATATAAAGCATTAAAAGAGGCCTGTAAAATTTCATTTTTACGGGCCTCAAATTTTTCTAGCATACCCTTAGGTAATTTGAGTTCATAAGTTGCACCAGTAGCCAATATTTTATTCATCCCAGGATTGTCTTGTCGAAGCTTATTGAGATCAATGACAAGAATGGTAGCAATACTCTCGATTGAATAACGACCACTAATCACTATTGCATCAAATTGTTTATCTAACCCTTGTTTTTGCTCTTTAGTCATTTTTATAATACCTTCTTTCTTATTCAAGGATGGAATGTTTGCTGTTTCAAAAACATACTGTGTTGCAATAAATTTTTTAACATGATTACGGGTCTCTAAGGGTAGCTCATATTGGATTTCCCAAAAGTCTTTACTTCCCTTTTTCTTCATGGCTTGCCTTACCCTACCAGCTCCGCCATTATAAGCGGCAACAACTAATAACCAATCTCCAAATTCTGCGAAGGATTCTCTTAAGATAGTAGCGGCCGCTTGGGTGCTTTTTTCATAATCAGTTCTCTCGTCTACTGGACTTAATTTTAGCCCTAACCTTTTGGCCTCTTCTGGCATAATTTGCCAGGACCCAACTGCCCCAGCCCAAGAAACCACTCCAGCATCCAAACTACTTTCAATCACACTCAAGTATTTTAAAGTAGTTGGAACTCCATTCGCAATTAAAATCTGATCGTATAAATTAAAATACGGTTTTGCCCAGGTCTTCATTTTTTGCAAATAAGGACCCTGCTTTTCCATATAAGATTGAATAAAGCTAACTGCTTTAGGATTTAATTGATATTGTAATGGTTCTTCTTTTGCATCTGTTGCGATAACTGAAAATAAACTGGAAAAGCCTACTCTATCCAAGCTATCTTTTTGTGCAGCAAGATCCAAAGAGAAGAAGGCGGTAAGGAGTAAACAAAATAGATAAATGCGCATATGCTAAATTAATCTTTCATCATTGCTTTTGAAAATTGCAAAAGTGCAGTTTCATTAAATGACTGGCTCATTACTTGTAAGCCAAAAGGCATTCCATTGCTATGTTTAAATAGTGGAATAGAAATAGCAGGTATACCCACTAGGTTGGCATAAACAGTATAAATATCTGCTAAGAACATTTCAGTTGCAGAATGTTGATGATGCCCTATTTTAAATGCAGTAGAAGGAACGGTTGGTGAAACTAAAATATCATAGTCTTTGAAAACCTCATTTGTTAATGCGACTAATTTTTGTCTTACTTGTTGCGCTTTTGTAAAGTAGGCGTCAAAATATCCAGCACTCAAAACAAAAGTGCCTAATAAAATTCTTCTTTGCACTTCTTCTCCAAAACCTTCTGTTCTACTTAGTTTATATAATTCTGTTAAATCATCCAAAGACTTTGATGTTCTATGTCCAAAACGGATACCATCAAATCTAGATAAATTACTACTTGCTTCAGCAGTAGTTAACACATAATAAGTAGGTACTAAATAAGAAAGCAAAGAAAAATCAACTGCCTCAACAATATATCCTTTAGCTTTTAAAGACTCCAAATAAGCCAAGGTTTGTGTTTTGATTTCAGGATCCAAACCAGGGTGTTCTAAAGTCTCTTTGAAATAAGCCACTTTTTTAGGTGTATCCTTAGATTGGATTTGCTCTGAAAAACTTGGTACTAGTGTACTTGACACTGTACTATCAAAATTATCTGCTCCAGCAATCACTTCTAACACTATTGCAGCATCTTCAATATTATTGGAGAATATACCTATCTGATCAAAAGAAGAGGCGTAAGCAATTAATCCATATCTAGAAATCATACCATAGCTTGGTTTCAATCCCACCACACCACAAAAATCTGCAGGTTGTCTTACAGAACCTCCAGTATCAGATCCTAGACTTACCATACATAATCCAGCCTGCACAGCAACAGCAGAACCACCCGAAGATCCACCAGGTACTAAAGAAGTATCTAATGCATTCTTCACGGGACCATAAGCAGAATTTTCATTACTACTTCCCATCGCAAATTCATCACAGTTTTGACGACCAATAATGATGGCTCCTTCTGCAATTAATTTATCAATGGCAGTTGCGGAATAAACCGCTGTATAATTTTCTAAGATTTTAGAGGAAGCGCTAACTTGATGATCTTTATAGCAAAGAACATCTTTAATGCCCACTACAACGCCATGTAATTTGCCTACTAATTGTTTTTTGCTAGAATGCTGGTCTAATTCTTTTGCACGTAACATGGCTTCTTCTGCAAAAACTTCTAAGTATGCATTCAAATCTTGATGCTGAGCAATTCGATCTAGATAATATTGTACCACTTGGGCACAGGTCTGTTCACCAGCTAATAGTGCAGCTTGGTATTCATTGATGTTAGTGAAGCGAAACAAAGCCTAAATTTTAAGCAGACTTTTCGTCTTTCTCTTTAATGCCGTCTTCGATTTCTTTCTTCACGTTATTTTTAGCATCGTTGAATTCACGAATACCCTTTCCTAAACCTTTCATAAATTCAGGTATTTTTCTTCCACCGAACATTACTAAAATAACAACGCCAATAATTAATAATTCTTGAAATCCTAAGTTGCCCATGATATTAAATTTAGAGTATTAAAGGTACGGTAAATCGGTAATTAAAAGCCAAAAAAAAGCAGCCCCAAGGGACTGCTTAATATGTTTATTCTTAGTACTAGAATCTTTTTTCTTTAATACGAGCACTCTTACCACTTCTCTCACGTAAGTAGTACAATTTAGCACGACGTACTTTACCAGACTTGTTCAATACGATTGAATCAATGTTTGGAGATAAGAAAGGGAACAAACGCTCCACACCTACTCCGTCAGAGATTTTACGTACAGTGAAAGAAGCTGTAGCGCCATTACCTTGTGATTTGATTACATCACCACGGAATGACTGGATACGCTCTTTACCACCCTCTACAATCTTGTAGTTTACGGTAATATTATCACCAGCTTTAAATGCTGGATACTCTTTTTTTGCTGTTAATTGCTCGTGTACAAACTTTACTGCTGCGCTCATAATTCATGTTTTTTGCGGACGGCAAAGGTAGGGTTACCCATGCTATTATCCAAATTATTTGATCCAAATATTAAATTCAGGGCTTTCTTAGGCCATTTTCGACTATCTAGCGATGTTTACAGCACGTTTTTCACGTATAACTGTCACTTTAATCTGTCCAGGATAGGTCATTTCGGTCTGAATTTTTTGAGCAATTTCGAAGCTTAACTGGTCAGAAGACTGATCGGTTACTTTTTCTGCCTCTACAATTACCCTTAATTCTCTACCTGCCTGAATAGCATAAGCCTTTTCTACCCCTTGATAATTCATCGCCAAATTCTCTAAATCCTTGATTCTCTGAATATATTGTTGCATAATCTCTCTTCTTGCACCTGGTCTAGCACCGCTAATAGCGTCACAAGCCTGGATAATAGGAGAAATTACATATTGCATTTCCATTTCGTCGTGGTGAGCACCAATAGCATTTACTACTGCTGGATTCTCGCCATATTTCTCAGCCAATTTAGCCCCCAATAATGCGTGGCTCAATTCTGTCTCCTCGTCTGGCACCTTACCAATATCGTGTAGTAAACCAGCTCTCTTAGCCAATTTAGGATTCAAGCCTAATTCTGCGGCCATGATACCACATAAATTAGCTGTTTCTCTAGAGTGCATTAATAAGTTTTGACCATAGGAAGATCTGAATCTCATTTTACCGATAATTCTAATCAACTCTTTATGTAAACCATGAATACCTAATTCAATAACTGTTCTTTCTCCAATCTCTGCAATTTGCTCTTCTAATTGACGTCTTGTTTTCTCCACCACTTCTTCAATTCTTGCAGGGTGGATTCTACCATCTGCTACTAATCTTTGCAAACTCAAACGCGCAATTTCACGACGCAATGGATCGAAAGAAGATAATAAGATGGCTTCAGGTGTGTCATCCACAATTAAGTCAACACCAGTTGCAGCTTCGATAGCACGAATATTACGACCTTCTCTACCAATAATCTGACCTTTCATTTCGTCAGACTCTAAGTTAAATACAGTCACTGTATTTTCGATTGCTACTTCTGCAGCTGTTCTTTGAATAGATTGAATAATAATCTTACGCGCTTCTTTATTGGCCTTCTGTTTTGCTTCTTCAATAATATCCTGTTGTAAAGCAAGGGCTTGACTTTGCGCTTCGTTCTTTAAGCTTTCGATTAATTGTTGCTTAGCGTCTTCTGCACTAAGGTTAGCAATTTTTTCTAAACGACGAATATGTTCTTCTTGATGCTTTTCTAATTCGGTACGTTTTAAATTAACTATATCAATTTCACGATTTAATTTTTCCTTGATGACATCGTTGTCTTTGATTTGTTTATCTAAGGCAACCGTCTTCTGATTAATATTTAATTCGTTTTGCTTGATGCGATTCTCAGCTTCACCAATTTTTTTATTACGCTCTAAGATTTCTCTTTCGTGATCTGCTTTTAATTGAACAAAACGTTCTTTAGCTTCTAATTGCTTCTCTTTTTTAATTGTTTCTGCTCTTAGTTCAGCTTCTTTTAGAATATTTGCCGCTTGTGATTCTGCTTCTTCTACTTGCTTCTTAGTATTTCTGGCAAAAACTAATTTGCCTACTAAGAGACCCCCTACTAATGAAGAGGCTCCTATGATGATAAATAATATTGATTGGTCCATTGTTAAGTCTTGATGTTTAAAAAATACAAAACGCCCCTTTTCGTGACGGGAACGAAGATAATCAATTAATAATCAAATTGTAAAGACGGGGAGGATTAAGTGCCAGAAATGGCCTTTTCGATGCTATTTTTTAACGTTTCTATCTGATTTTGAACGTTTTCTAGCTCATATAGATTCTGTCCAGACTGTTGTTGTTCGGTGGCAAACCATAAAAGGACCATCGATATGTAGTCTTGCATGTCTTTTCCAGCATAAGCCCCCTTGAATTCAATCATTTTCTGATTGATGATGGCAGCAGTCTTTCTAACAGCCTCCTCATCCTTAGGTGCCACTTTTACCCTGTAAGTACGATCGGCAATGGTAATATTTACCGGAATCATCTCTTCTTGGCTAGACATACTAATTAAGGATTAAGGTTTTGAATTGAATGATCAATTTCTTTAATGTATTGATCAATCTGCTTGATCCATTTTGCCTTATCTGCAGGATCCATATTAGACTGTCGCATTCTAGCAGCAGCTAATTGGGTTTCCAAATCTTTCAATTGGCTGCCTAATTGGTTTTGACTTGCCTCAGACTGTCCTAGTTTGGATTTAAGTTGCTGATTCTCTTTCTCCAATGCTGCATAGTTTTTTAATAAAACCTGAAGCTTTTCTTGAAGACCCTGTAAAGATGTTTGCAAATTCACCATGCAGTAAAATTGAGATTATTTTCTGATTTCAGCTTGAATATTTTTCTCGAATTGACCAACAAGCTTTTTCATCATTGCATCAATTTCGGTATCAGTCAAAGTTTTATCATTTGCATTAAAAACAAAATTGATTGCTACTGATTTTTTCCCCTGACCTAATTTATCGCTCTCAAATACATCAAACACTCTAGTGTTAGATAAAGCATTTAGTTGCGCTGCTTTAATACATGCATCAATTGCTTCATATGTAATGGCCTTTGGCAATACCAGGGCTAAATCTCTTTCTACTGATGGATATTTAGACACTTCTTGGTATACCACTTTATGTTGTTGATAATATGCTAATAAAGCAGCCATATCAAATTGAATATATACAACAGACTGCTTAATGTCAAAAGCTTGTAGTTTTTTAGCATCCACCACTTCAATCATCCCAAGTGTGGTTTCTTTATGTAAGATATAAACCTTTTGACCATTGGTTTTGTAAGCAACTGCATCTACTCCTATAATTTGTGCAATAGCATCTGCAATACCTTTTGCAACAAAAAAATCTTGGGTAACCCCTTTTTGTCTCCATCCATCTTCATGTTGTTTTCCAGAAAGATAAATCGCCAATTGTTCTCCCTCTTGGTACTTACCTGCAGCCGTTTTAGCATATACTTTACCTATTTCAAAAAAAGATATTTGATAATTTCTTCTATTGATATTGTATGCAACCGCTTCTAACCCTGTCTCTAACATAGAAGGTCGCATGACATCTAAATCGGCACTTAAATTATTCAACATGGTCACTGCATGTTGTAAACTTTCTTCAGAAAAATATTTGCTATTGGTAATTGAGTTAGTTAAAATTTCTGTGAAACCTTTTCCAACTAAATACTGTGCAATTTTATCTTTGAATTTTTCTTTTTGTTCTAAAGGATCAATAGAGGGACTCATTGTAATAGAACTTGGAATAGCAATGTTATCTAAACCATCTATACGCACAATTTCTTCCACTATATCGGCAGGTAAATTGATATCAGGTTTATGATAAGGCACTGCAACTTCTATAGATTCAGGTGTTTGATTCGTCATCTCAAAACCTAGACTTTTTAAAATTGTCACCACTTTCTCAGTTGGATAAACTTTCCCGCTTAGTTTTTTCAAATAAGCCAAAGGCAATACCACTTTGGTTTTTGTAGCAGGATGAGGATATACATCTACAAGTTTACCAATCTTTCCACCAGCAATTTCTTGAATCATCAATGCTGCTCTTTCTAATACTTTCACTGTATTATCAATATCTACTCCTTTCTCGAATCTAGTAGCTGCATCTGTTCTTAAGCCATGATGTACAGATGTTTTACGTATAGTTACATTCTCAAACCAAGCACTTTCCAAAAAGATAGATCTAGTATGATCTTTTACACCACTATTCAATCCGCCAAATACACCAGCTATACACATTGGTTTCTCTGCATCGCTAATCATCAAATCCGTTGCAGCTAATTTTCTTTCTACTCCATCCAGACTAGTAAAACTTGTTCCAGCAGGATATTTTTTTACCACCACTTTTTGGTCTTTGATCACAGCGGCATCAAATGCATGCAAAGGTTGACCAGTTTCGTGTAAAATATAATTGGTAATATCTACAATATTGTTAATCGATCTTAATCCAATGGATTGTAATTTATTTTTTAACCAAGATGGAGAAGGTTTTACTTGAACACCTTCAATCACTAGCCCTGCATATCTTGCACAAGCTTTATCATCTTCGATATGTACTGCATATTGAGGAACTGAAGCATCAACAGTCAATGTTTTTGTAAAAGGACTTATTGCACTTACTGGAGATTCATGATAAGACAAATAGGCGCAAACATCTTTCGCTACACCATAATGACTCATCGCATCCATTCTATTGGGTGTTAAACCAATTTCATAAATCCAGTCTTCATAATAATCAAACAATGAAGCAACTGGAGTGCCTACATTTATTGCAGCATCTAAAATCATTATACCATCATGGTTATCACTTAATCCAATTTCATCTTCTGCACAAATCATTCCCTCTGAAGCCTCGCCTCTAATCTTAGCCAACTTCATGGTAATAGGAGAACCTCCTTTGGGATATATTGTTGTACCCACACTTGCCACTACTACTTTTTGACCAACTGCCACATTTGATGCACCACAAACAATATTCAATGGGGCTTCCAAACCCGTATTTACTTTAGTTAATTTTAATTTATCTGCATTAGGATGTTGAACCACTTCTAATACCTCACCCACTACCAAACCAGTCAATCCTCCTTTGAAATTTTCGTATTTTTCTAAAGACTCCACTTCCAAACCAATGGATGTCAATATAGTAGATAATTTTTCTGGACTAATCTCTTGAGGCAAATATTGGCTTAGCCAATGGTAACTTATGGTCATGTTGTAGCTTTAAAGTAAGGTTTCAAAAATACAAAAATTTAGGCTAAAAAAAGGTGCAATACCTGTTAATAAGTCCAAATTTACTGTGAATTACTATTCTAACCCTACTGTGAAAAACAACATTTGTACCAAAACAAGGAAGTCTAAGTTTGCTGGGTTAAATTCGCAATAAGAAAACAGTGAAATAGATATGCCGCTTCCCAATATAAATACCAATAGAAATTTCAGAAAGAAAACTCCTTCTGCCGATATCAGTACCATGATGTATGGTAAAATTCCCCCTCAGGCTAGAGAATTGGAAGAGGCGGTTTTGGGTGCCATTCTTTTAGAGAAAAGCGCATTCGATACAGTGACTGAGGTATTGAAACCAGAATGTTTTTATGTAGAAGCCCATCAGATGATTTTCCAAACCATGCAACAATTGCAATTGGACAATCAGCCTATCGATATGTTGACAGTGGTGGAAGCATTGAAAAAAAGAGAACAATTAGATTTAATTGGAGGGGCTTATTATATTTCTAAGTTAACCAATGTGGTAGTTTCTACTGCCAATATCGAAGCCCACGCTAGAATAGTTTTACAAAAATTTATTCAAAGAGAATTAATTAGAATTAGCGGAGAAGTTATTTCTAATGCTTATGAAGATAGTACGGATGTATTTGATTTATTAGATGATAGTGAAACAAAGATGTTCAATATCACTAATAATTATTTGAAAAAGAATTTCGTTGACATTGGAGATGCTTTAGCAACAGCGGTCAATAGAATTGATGAGTTAAGAAAACAAAAAGATGAAATTTCTGGTGTGCCAAGTGGTTTCACTAGTTTGGATAGAATTACTTTTGGATGGCAACCTACCGATTTAATCATTTTAGCAGCAAGACCATCTGTGGGTAAAACCGCATTTGCATTGAACCTTGCGAGAAATGCCGCATTGCATCCTACCAAACCTCAGGCAGTAGGTTTTTTTAGTTTAGAGATGAGTGCTGCACAGTTGGTTCAAAGAATTTTAAGTGCAGAGAGTGAAATTAAAATGGAGAAAATCTCTAGAGGTAAATTAGAAGAACATGAATATCAACAATTGCATAGCAAGGGTATTAAAAAATTAGAGACCGCACCTATTTATATTGACGATACTGCCGCTTTAAATATTTTCGAATTTAGAGCGAAAGCAAGAAGATTGGTAAATAAACATCAAGTTAAAATTATCATCATCGACTACTTGCAATTAATGAGTGGTTCTGGAGATAGAAATAGTAACCGTGAACAAGAGATCAGTAATATCTCAAGAAGTTTGAAAGCTCTGGCAAAAGAATTACAAATTCCTATTATTGCATTGTCTCAATTAAGTCGTGCGGTTGAAACTAGAAAAGAAAGCAAGATGCCACAATTGAGTGATTTACGTGAATCTGGTGCGATTGAGCAAGATGCCGATATGGTAATGTTTATTTACAGACCAGAATACTATGAGGTAATGAGTAACGAAATGGGTGAAAGCACTCAAGGAGAGACACATATCAGAATTGCAAAGCATAGAAATGGTTCTTTAGATATTGTTAAATTAAGAGCAAGATTAGATATTCAAAGATTTGAAGATTGGGATGGAGAAGGCGGAGGAGGTATTCCAGGGTTAGGCAGTAATTTCAAACCAATTACACCTGGCCTAGGCGGCGGAGATAATGATGGGGGAAGATTTTTTATTCAAGGAAGTAAAATGAATGGTGGATCTTTTGATGATGGTATCGATGATGACCATTCACCTTTTTAAAGTTTAGCAATAATGTCTGCACCCTATTTTTACGAACCCTCTATACATTTAGGTACAACTAATTTTACTTTAAGTGAAGAAACTAGCAAGCATTGCGCGCAGGTTTTACGCATGCAATCAGGCGATGAATTACAAATTACCAATGGAATGGGCGGAGTTTTTGAAGCAAGTATAATAGAAGCCCATAAAAAAAATACAAGCGTTCGAATTGTAAAAGAGACTTCAATTTCAGCTCCAAATCAGAAAATAATTTTGGGCATTTCTATTTTAAAAAATGCGGTTAGACTGGAATGGCTTTTTGAAAAAGCAACCGAAATGGGCGTTCACAGTATTGTACCTTTAATTTGTGAAAGAACTATTCACGAAAGATTTAAAACGGATAGGATGAATAATATCATTCAATCTGCGATGATACAAAGCCAGCAATCATGGTTGCCAGAATTAAGTAGTCCTACTAGTTTTAAAGATTTTCTACAGAATTACAATGCAGACAATAAATATATTGCCCATTGCGAACCAACAGAAAAAATTTCCATTAAGTCGCTAAAGCCGTCCAATAATTTGATTATTGCTATTGGACCAGAAGGAGATTTTAGTCCCAATGAAATAGATATGGCACTTGCATCTAATTATCAAGCCATTGGATTAGGGCCGACTAGATTAAGAACCGAAACAGCTGGAATATTTACATTAAGTATATTAAAAACATTCTAGCTTTGAACCTATGCAAGTAGTTGAAGTAAATACCCCTTTATTAGACAAGTCTTTTTGTCAAGTGAACGCAGACTTGAACAAAACTAACCCACATTATATAAGACCATTAGATAATGAAGTTTTACAAGTTTTTGATCCTTCTAAAAATAAATTATTCAAAGAAGGCAATGCCAAAAGATGGCTACTGAAAAACGAGGAAGGGAAATGGATTGGAAGAATTGCTGCATTTTATTATCCTAAATACAAGAACAAAGGCACAGAGTATCCTACAGGATGTGTTGGTTTTTTTGATTGCATTAATAATATTGAAGCTGCCACTATTTTATTTGATACTGCAAAAGATTGGCTGAAAGAAAATGGCATGGAGGCCATGGATGGACCTATTAATTTTGGAGATAGAGATAAATGGTGGGGATTAATGGTAGAAGGATTTGATAGAGAACCCATGTATGGCATGTCTTTTAATCCGGATTATTATGAAAATTTATTTGCGGCTTATGGTTTTGAAAATTACTATAATCAATATTACTATAGAATAAATATACAAGATGAATTGCCTCCTAGATTTAAAGAACGATACGAGAAATTTAAATCTAAACCAGATTATCAAGCAAGGCATTTAAATAAAAAGCATTTAGAAAAATACGCACAAGACTTTGTAACTATTTATAACGAAGCATGGGCCCAACATGGTGAAGCAAAAGCCATCACACTCGAGCAAATCATGAAACTATTTAAAACCCTTAGCCCTATTATGGACCAAAGAGTGATATGGTTTGCTTACTACAAAGAAGATCCTATTGCTATGTTTATTAATATCCCTGATGTGAATCAGTATTTCAAATATTTCAACGGTCAACTAGGTCTTTTGCAAAAAATTCATTTGCTATGGATGAAGTGGAGAAAACAAAATACACAATTGACTGGATTGGCATTTGGAGTAGTTCCTAAATATCAATCTTTAGGAGTGGACAGCTTTCTGATTTATTCAAGTGCGCTCTTGCTTTATAAGATTAAATCCTATAATCAATATGAAATGGGTTGGGCTGCAGATTGGAACCCTAAAATGGTGAATATATATAAAAGTTTAGGTGCACAGCCTAGTAGAAGGATGGTCACTTTTAGACATATTTTTGACCAAAACCAATATCCATTTGAACGTCATCCAGAAATGGACTACACTGCCAAATAATTTGTATATTGCGCGTCAAGTATGGAAAATTTTGTTGTTTCAGCTAGAAAGTATAGGCCCCAGAACTTTAATACAGTGGTGGGACAGGCCCATATTACTACTACCCTAAAAAATGCCATTTTAAACAATCATTTAGCACACGCTTTTTTGTTTTGTGGTCCAAGAGGGGTGGGTAAAACAACCTGTGCTAGAATTTTAGCAAAAACAATAAACTGTACAAATATCACCAAAGAGGGTGAAGCATGTAATACTTGTGAAAGTTGTGTTTCATTTGAAAAAGGTGCTAGTTTAAATATTCACGAATTAGATGCTGCCAGCAATAACTCAGTAGATGATATTAGAGCACTCGTAGAACAAGTAAGATTTGCTCCACAAGCTGGTAAATACAAAGTATATATCGTGGATGAGGTCCACATGTTAAGTGCAAGTGCCTTTAATGCTTTTTTGAAAACATTAGAAGAGCCACCCCCTTATGCCATTTTTATATTAGCTACAACCGAGAAGCATAAAATCCTTCCTACTATCTTAAGTAGATGTCAAATTTTTGATTTCAAAAGAATCACTAATAACGACACTGTGGTGCACTTAGAAGAAATTGTAGAAAAAGAACATATTAAAGCAGAGAAGAATGCATTGCAATTGATTGCTCAAAAAAGTGAGGGTTGCATGCGTGACGCTTTGAGTATTTTAGATAAAATTGTAAGCTTCTCTAATGGAGAATTAACTTATACGAACACATTAGAACATTTAAATATTTTAGACGAAGCCTATTTCTTTAAACTATTAGATTACTTAACAGCGCAGGATTTAACCAATGCTATGTTGTTATATGACGAAATCAATCAAAAAGGTTTTGAAGGCGATATGGTATTGTATGGTTTTGCAAGCTTTATTAGAAATATTTTGGTATGCAAAGACAAATCAAGCGCTCATTTATTAGAATCTATTGAAGGTTGGAGAGATCAATATTTAAGTATTGCTCAAAAAGTAGAGACTTCCTATTTAGTTAGTGCTTTAAATATTTTAAACGAATCAGAAATTCAGTTTAAAATGGCTAGAAACAAACGCTTACATGTTGAATTAGCTTTAATAAAACTCAATTTTTTACAACAAGCATTAGCGTTAAGTATGGAAGATGGCCAACTAGTAAAAAAAAAACTAGTTGACGTACATTACCCTATTCGAACTAAAAAAATTATCCCTTTAAGTAATATTGTTGTTAATAAAGAAGCCAAGCTAGAGATTGAAACATCTGTAGCAACTGCTCCAATAGCCTCAACTCCCATTACAAAAAAAGAAACCACCCCTGTTCCAAAAGAAACTACAGCCTCTGCAGTCAATAAAACCATTGTATCTGAACCCTTACCTGTTGACGCAAATGGTAATAAGAAAAACTTATTAGCTGCATTACAAGAAAAATATGGTAGCCAATATAAAATTGAAGAAGTAAAAGAATCAAAAGCTTTAGATATAGAAAATCTACAAGCAGTTTGGGACGAGTACACAGCATATTTAGAAACTACCACCAAGCATTCTTCTGCAGGTACTTTTAAATTAGCTGAAATTCAAATTGAAGACCCTATTCATTTTACAGTTACTGTGCCAGCATTAGTTGCGCAAAAATTTGTAGAGCAAGAGCGCATGAATGTGATGGAAAAAATATGGGAACGTTTTCAAAATAGAGCAATTCAGTTTAGTATATTGGTTGCAGCCGGCGAAAAAGAAGATGTGCCATTACATTTAAGACTAAATAGCAAGCAAAAATACGAACGCATTGCAGCCCAATATCCTTTGGTTAAAGAATTGAAAGATAAATTAAACTTGGAAGTATACTTTTAATTAAGCTTCACTTTTTTATATCCCTTTTGTTGTAAAAATTGGAAGACTTTTTGTCGGTGATCTCCTTGAATAATAATTTCACCATCTTTAACAGAACCCCCAGTTCCACAATGATTTTTTAATGCCTTTCCTAAAGCGTTCATATCCTCTTCGGCTCCTACAAAACCATATACAATCGTCACTGTTTTACCAGCTCTATGCTTGGTTTCTAAGATAACACGAAGTGGTTGATCAACGGGCGCCAAAGTATCCACCTGTTCTTGTTCTTCTTCTATTTTAAAATTCGGGTCGGTACTATATACCATGGGACTGGCTCCCCCTTTATTCTTTTTGCTCATTTTTAACTTATTCTTACACTAACAATTTCAAAACCTTTTTTTGTCAACTCTAATAACAATGTAAGGCTGTATTTTTTTTGAGAAGAAATGAGTTTGCCAGTAACATAAATCGTGTTGCCTAATTTACGCTCTGCGGTTTTCTCAAATCCAACAATATTTTGCTTATTAAAAAATGCTTGTAATTGCTCATTAGCAGAAGAAGCATTTAATTGTTTCTGATTGATCTGCTGAATAATATTCACTTCCACTTGCTGACTCCAATAAGGCAAAAGGTTATTAAAGCTTGCAGTTTGTAGTATTTGAACTAGGTTTTCGGTATCATTTTGCGCAAAAAGGGTACTAAATGAAAATAAAAAACTAATTATCAGTAGGTATTTGCGAAATAGCTGCATTTTGTAGGTATTATAAGGGCTTAAAGTTTGAAATGTGCTTACTCTTTTGGACCTTTGAGGTACAAATTAAAGATTTTATGTCGAAAAAAGTAATATTAGTCATCATGGATGGCTGGGGGCTAGGTCAAGTTGCTAAAGCAGATGCTATACAAAATGCGAAAGTGCCTTTTGTATCTAGCTTATATAATAAATATCCTCATAGCACTTTAGTAACCTGTGGTGAGCAAGTTGGCTTGCCTGATGGACAAATGGGCAATAGCGAAGTAGGGCATTTGAACTTGGGTGCAGGTAGAATTGTGTACCAGGAATTACAAAGAATTAATGTTGCAATAAAAACAGGGGAATTAGCTACACATCCTACATTATTGGCATCCATAAAATATGCTAAAGAAAATAATAAACCGCTACACTTATTAGGTTTGGTAAGTGATGGTGGTGTGCACTCCCATACTAGCCATTTAAAAGCTATATGTGCTATTTGTAAAGCAGAAGGATTGGATAAAGTTTTTATACATGCATTTACTGATGGCAGAGATACAGATCCTAAAAGTGGTTTGGCATTTGTTACTGATGTAGAAAAATCAATTGCCGGCACCGTTGGTAAAATAGCCTCAGTAAGTGGAAGATACTATGCAATGGATAGAGATAAACGTTGGGAAAGAGTTCAATTAGCCTACGATGCATTAGTAAATGGTATTGGTGAAACTTCAATAAATGCAACAGCTGCTATTGAAGCCAATTATGCAAAAGATATTACTGACGAATTTATTAAACCCACTGTTCTAACAGAAAACGGCGCGCCAATTGCAACAATCGAAGAAGGAGATGCAGTTTTATGTTTTAATTTTAGAACAGATCGTTGTAGAGAGATAACAGAAGTTTTAACACAGAAAGATTTTCATGAGTTTAATATGAAAAAGCTTTCTCTTCATTATACCACAATCACCAAATACGATGAAACATTTCAGAATGTGCATGTCATTTTTGAAAATGATAATTTAGTAAACACATTGGGAGAGGTATTAGCAGCGAATCATAAAAAGCAAATTAGAATTGCTGAAACAGAAAAGTACCCTCATGTTACTTTCTTCTTTAGTGGAGGAAGAGAAGTGCCATTTGAAGGGGAGTCAAGAATTATGGCAGCATCACCAAAAGTAGCTACCTATGATTTACAACCAGAAATGAGTGCAGCCGAATTAACCGAAAAACTATTGCCTGAAATTAATGCAGGGTCTGCAGACTTCATCTGCTTAAACTACGCTAATGCTGATATGGTTGGTCATACTGGTATTTTTAGCGCGGTAATTAAAGCAGTTGAAACAGTTGATAATTGTGTAGAAAAAATAGTTACTGCTGGTTTAGCAAATGATTATACAATTTTCTTAACAGCAGATCATGGTAATGCAGATTTTATGACGAATGAAGATGGCAGCCCTAACACAGCCCATACCTTGAAC
>JBJOIU010000013.1:0-39649 GCA_046046935.1 Bacteroidota bacterium | reverse complement strand
ATAAAATACTTTATCCAAAAGGCTCGTTCATTTTTAACGCATTTGAACAAACAAAATTGGAAGATCTCAAAGTGATAATTCTTGGTCAAGACCCATATCACAATCCAGGTCAAGCTATGGGTCTAAGTTTCTCCGTTCCTGATGGTGTAAAGATTCCTCCTTCATTAGTTAATATTTACAAAGAATTGAAAGCAGATATTGGCATGCAAATACCCACCACGGGCAACTTAACCCCCTGGGCCAACCAAGGAGTACTTTTATTAAATGCTGTATTAACTGTAAGAGAAAACGAACCTGCTAGTCATTCCAAAATTGGATGGATGAATTTTACCGATGATGTTATCAAATATTTATCAGATCAACATTCAAGATTGGTGTTTATTCTTTGGGGTAATTTTGCCATACAAAAACAAGTCCTAATTGATGCAACCAAACATAAGATTTTGAAAGCTGCCCACCCTTCCCCATTAAGTGCTTATAATGGATTCTTTGGCTGCAAACACTTTAGTGCCACCAATGAATACTTGGTTTCACACAACAAAGAGCCAATAAACTGGGCACTTTAAAGCTTTATTGTATCTTTGCTTCATGAGATTATTAAAAAACATAGTTGCTAGAATATTAGCTTTTTGGTCATTACTAGTATTTGCAAGCACCATGTTTATTTTTATTTGGTTTTACTTGTTCTGTTTTCTATTGCCCGAACCAAATAAAACAAGATGGCATAGACAAGTATCCAAATTGTGGATGGGCATGTATTTATTTTTATCAGGTTGTAGATTTAAAGTAACTGGTAAAGAAAATTTCAATGGCCTGCCTAATGCAGTTATTGTTTGTAACCATAATAGCTTAATAGATATTCCTGTTAGTTTCCCTTTTTTGCCAAGAGCTAATAAAACTATTGCAAAGAAGTCTTTTTCAAAAATCCCCATCTTTGGATTGATTTATACATTTGGAACTGTACTAGTAGATAGAAGAGACGAAAAAAGCAGAAGAAAAAGTATTGAAGATATGAAGGAAGTTTTATCAACTGGATTGGACATGCTTATTTATCCAGAAGGAACTAGAAACAGAACAGACGAACCTTTAAAATCTTTTCATAGTGGCGCTTTTAAATTAGCTATTGATACCAATAAGCCGATAGTTCCAGTAATATTATTGCATACAAAGAAAATACTACCTGCAAAGCCAGCAATGTATTTTACACCAGGCAAAATTCAAATGGATATACTACCTGCCATTTATCCTGAAGGACATAGTATAGATAGCTTGAAAAACGAAGTTTTTAATATTATGGCAGCTCATTATACTGCTAATAAGTAGCAGAAGAGAAAGTTCTACTTCTATTAATTCTAAGATCTCTTAATATACCAGATTTAGGATTTACCGTAATGCTAAAAGATCTATAAATACCAATTGGAGTTACATTGATAGCCAATTGCCAACAGTGCATTTCTCGCGTAATAAACATACTTAATTGTTGAATATTGGCTTTAGCAACATCAATATAACCAGTACCACCTATTTTCCATTTAGGAGTCAAACTGAAATCTCCATTGAAATTTAAAGTAGAAAATGTCTGTGTTTTAAAACCAGAATAATCTGGCTTCATCATTCTATTAAATTGAAAAGAATAAGATACTGTCAAAGTCCATGGAATATCAAAATCAGTAAATTCCGAAGGATTGGCCTTAACATATTGTAATTGTCTTTGTTGTTCATCTGGTGTCATGAAAGGATCAATTGGCACAGATTTTTCTTTTGATGCCGCTGTACCCTCTTTCTTTTCTTTACTTTTAAAAGAAGTAGAGAAAGAAACTCCACCATTAGTGATATGACCAAATTTTAATTTAGTAAAATCCACGTCGTATTTATTCACTCTGTATCCTTGCTTATCTGTAGCATATGGATCTAAAGAAAAAGTAGAACTTATGTTCAATTTGTCAAACAATGTTGTTCTAGCATAAAAATTTAAATTTCCTAAAGCAAAACTATCTGCTAATAAATTATAGCTAGAAGTGAATCCAAAACCATCTAATAATTTAACTTTCTTAAAGGCATCGGCACTGGTATCAGATTTATCTTTGACTTTCATCTCTAACAAATTATCTATACCAAATCCCATACCACCAAATGCTCCTTCAGTATAAGCACTTCCTAATGCTCCTCCATCAAATTTTGAAAAGCGATACCTTCTTCCAGTAGTATCAATTTGAGTGGTATAATGATATCTTGAAGCTAGATCCGGTGTATAATTCATTGAAACATTAGGACGTATCTCGTGTCTTATGGCTTTGATATTACTATTCTTAAACTTATACGTACCAAAAATTCTTGAAGCCGTTCCTACACCAAAGCTAACTTTAGGTGTTCTGTAAAAACCTCTGTTAATGGTTGTATCCACTCTATTAGTCTTGTCATTCCAGGTTTTAATTATTTCTTGACCAAACCATTTTTCTTCAAATGAAACACCAGGCGTTATGGTTATCGGCCCTAAAGAAGGCAATGACACATTGATAGGTATGGTATGAGTTGCTCCCCATTGAATAGTATCCAATAATTTTTGCATATTGAATGCAGAATCATAGAAAGACAATTGGTTTTGAAAACTACCATTATATCCAATACCGATTTTTTCGTACCATTTTCCTGTTCCTATTTGATCCTTATTTTGAAATGGATAGATAGTAAGGGCATTAAAGTTGATATTAGGTAATTGTAAGTTTACCAAGCCCAAATTATTATTCTGACTATGATTTAAATTAACCGATAAATTGTACTTATTATTCCAAGACTTATTATAACTAATAGATGAGCTAATTTGATTCTGGAAATTTTGAAATGGATTATTTAATAAGTTTCTGTTGTATTTGGTACTACCGAAGTTTACATTAGCAGAAAAAGTGGTTCCTGGTCTTGCTCTTGCATCCATTGAATGAGACCAGTTAATCATATAGGTTCTACCACCAGTGAATTCTTCGGCAATAGAAGTATTCCTGTTTAATGCTCTTGTGTTTTGTAAAGACAAATTAAAGTTGCCTAAATATTTATATCTAAGAATATACTTACTATTTAAATTTACATTCCAACCTCCGTAGGAGTATATATTGCTTCTTAATGTTGCATCAAAATGTTCATTGATCACTTTGTAATATCCTAATCCTTCAAATCCTAATCCAAAATCTTCGCTGGTTGTGAATGCAGGTGCCATCATTCCAGAATGCCTCCCTTTAGTTAATGGGAATATTCCAAACGGAATACCAATAGGAAAAGGCACCCCCTCAAATTCAGGGAAAGTTGCACCGGACACTCCAATCTTGTCGGTTACAATTTTCATCTTATTGGTTCTGAAAGCAAAATGTGGTTCATCTAAATTACAAGTCGTAAATCTTGCCCTCCATGCATATGCCTCCTCTTTGTTTACCTTCTTCATTGCATTGGCATTAATATAGATTTCACCTTGTTGAAAATTGGTATTTTTCGTCAAACCTTTACCCGTTTTCATGTTAAAGTAAATGGAGTCATTATAACTTACTATATCGGCTTCTGTAAATTTGGGATTGCTGAGGGGATTACCTGAAGTATCTTTAGAACCAAATGCCTTAATATTTTGACTTTGTTGGTCATAGACAATATTGGAAGCTTCTAATTGTGAACTTTTATAGACTGTTTTAGCCTTCCCAAATAGATAAAAAACCTTCGTCTTTAAATCCATTACTCCAGAATCTGCGGCATTATAACTTACTGGGGCATCCATTGTGTCTTTGGAGATGCGAAGTGATGTGTCTTTTTTAAGAAGTAAACTATCCTTAAGATTGGAAACGGGCTTATTTTGCGCAACTGATTGTAAAGCAATACCTAAACATATTGTTAATAGCATCAAAATGGGCTTTTTAACAATATTAAAGGTGTTTTTTACGTTAGTTTTGTATCCTAGATGTATCACTGCTGCAAAAATAAAGTAAAACAGCGTTAAGCAACTGATTATGAAGCAAAATAGACTGATTTTAGCATTTCGTATTGTAATTATTGCTCTTTTTAGCATTTTATTTACAGAAACTACCGGATTTGCTCAAGCAAAAAGCCTAAATAGAATTGTCATAGATCCAGGACATGGAGGAACTGATCCGGGTTCTTTTGGTAAATACTCCTCAGAAGCAGCGGTTTCTTTAGCAATATCCTTAAAACTAGAACAATATATCAAGCAAGCACTTCCAGATGTAGAAGTGATGATGACTCGAAGAACTGATATTTTTAATTCTGTAGTGGAGAAGGCAGAAATTGCCAATCAAATGAAAGGCGATCTATTTGTTTGTATTCATACCAATTCTGCACAAGGTAAAAAAGTGAGAGAAATCGTAGGATATACTAAGAAAACTTACACTGTCAAGAAAAAAGGTAAAAAGAAGAAGGTTACAAGAGAAGTCCCTGAATACAGAACTACTTACTTACCTAGTACTGCTTTTGGAACAGAAACCTATATATATGGTGTGGGTAAAACTGAGCAAAGAAAGGGAGTTGCAGAAGATATGGTAGATGAATTGGTGGAAAAATTAGACTCTGCATCCGAGTCCCAAATTAAAAAATTGAACGAAGACGATCCTACCCGATCAATGATGGCAAGTTTATTAACCCAACAATATTTTCAAAGAGCCGCAAGTCTAGCGCTAACAATAGAAGAGGAATTCCAAAAATCAGGCAGAAACAGTAGAGAAGCAAGACAAAGAGACCAAAAAGGTATCTGGGTGCTTGCGGCAGTTAAAATGCCAGCCGTATTGATAGAGACCGGTTTTATATCCAATCCTCAAGAAGAAGACTACTTAAATAGTGAAGAAGGGCAAAATCAAATTTGTGAAGTAATTACAAAGGCCTTGGTTAGGTATAAGAACTCTCTTGAATTACAAAAAAGCTCCAAAGACAGCAAGTAATCCCCTTAATTAGTTAAATTTGCATTGTAAGAATATCTCAATAAACAATGCGTGTATCAAACGAAACGAAAGTAGGTGCATTAACAGTAATTGCTGTTACCATAATTATTCTAGGATTTAACTTTCTAAGAGGTAAAACTATTTTCAAATCTGGTAATTTCATATATGCAAAATACCATGATACCAAAGGGTTAATTGTATCAAATCCAGTTTTTGTTAATGGCTATCAAGTGGGTACTGTATTTGAAATTGAAAATTTAAATGCTAATCTATCGGATATTAGTGTTGCTATAAAATTGAACGATAATTACCAAATACCTGCTAATTCTATTGCCACAATTCAGGAGAATCCATTAGGTACTAATAGTATTTATATTTCTTTAGGAAATGCAACTACATACTTGCAAAATGGTGATACAGTAAAGACTGCACCTGCAACTAGTTTATTAGGAGATTTTATGAATACCCTTTCGCCAATGGGAGAACAATTTAAAAAAACTATTGATGAATTAAGAAAGGTTTTAGTCAATGTAAATACGGTAATGGATGATGAAAACAAAGTGCATTTCAAAGAATTAATTACTAACCTATCAAAAACATCTGACAATTTAAATAAGTCAATGGCATCCATTCAACAAATGGTAGATAAACAAGGTGGGTCAATTGCTCAAACAGCTGACAATTTAAATGGATTTACGAAAAACCTTGCGGACAATAATAAGAAAATAAGTAATATCATCAATAATTTAGATAGCACTTCTCAGTCTATAAAAGATGCTAATTTAAATAAAACTATTAAAGACATTCAAACTGCTTTAGCTGGAATAAATACTACTTTACAAAAATTAAATTCCGGCAATGGCACTGCAGCTAAAATAATGAATGACCCTTCAGTTTATACAGAATTAAAAAATACCATCAATAGCGTTAATACTTTAGTAGACGATATAAAAGTACACCCTAAAAGATATATCAATGTTTCTGTGTTTGGCAAAAAAGATAAATCTACCCCATTAAGCAAACCAATTGCTGACACTGTTACCAATGAATAGAATTTATTTGTCATTCATTTTACTATGCTTTAGTTGTTACCAATTAAAAGCCCAAACCAACACAAATTCTGTTGCAGTTGATAGTAATTCTAAGTTGATTGAATTTTTATCTGCAGCTTCTTATAATGTTAAAAAAATTGACTCCACCAATTTTGTTATTTTGGTAGGCGATGTTAAGATTAGACAAGGGAAAACTTTATTATACGGAGATAGTATTGTTTTAAATACAACTAGTAATATTTTAGAAGGATTTGGTCATATTCACATAAACGATGCAGACAGTGTGCATACCTATGCCGAGTATATGAAATACTTGGGTAATACCAAAAAAGCTTATTTAAGAAGAAAAGTAAAACTTACAGATGGTCGAGGTGTACTTACTACCGATTCTTTAGATTATGATGTATCTATAAAATTGGGTCAATACAATAAAGGGGGGAAATTAGTAAGAAATAAAACAGTCTTAAAAAGTATTGAAGGATTTTATTATGGCATCACTAGAGATGTAATATTTAGAAAGAAAGTAGAATTGATTGATCCGGAAAGTACCATTATAACTGATACTTTAGAATACAATACCTACTCACAGTTAACTAATTTCATCAGTCCAACAAAGATTATTAATGGGGCAAGAATTATTAAAACCTCTAATGGAAATTATAATTTGGGCACTAAGAAAGGGTTCTTATATGAGCGATCTATTATAGATGATAGTACTTATACTTTTACTGCAGATGAAATGGCTATAGACGATTCTTTAGGTTTGGGAGAATTTAGAGGGAATGCATTGTATAAATCAAAAGACTCTTTGTCATTTGACATGATTGCCAATCACATCAAAACCAATAGATCAAAAGGTATACTTCAAGCGACTGAACTCCCTACTCTTTTAATTAAGCAAAAAAACGACACATTATACGTCAGTGCAGACACTTTATACGCTGCTAAAATTTCTGATTTAAAAAGGCCTATGCCACAAGCTAGAGATTTGATGGTAAAAAACACCGATAGTAGTTTAGATAAATATTTTGAAGCATTTCATCATGTGAAAATCTATTCTGATTCTCTGCAAGCTAAATGCGATAGTCTGTTTTATAGTTTAGCAGATTCAACGATACGATTGTTATCACAACCTATTGTATGGTCTAATAATAATCAAATTACAGGTGATACCATATATATGTTTGTAAATAACAAACAACCTGAACAGTTAAGTGTTATTAACAACGCTTTCGCCATCAATAAAGTAGATACCACCAACTACTATAATCAAATTAAAGGGAATAGATTAAAAGTTTGGTTTGAAGATGGTTCTATTAGTAAAATGCAAACCAAGGGCAATGCAGAAAACATGTATTTCGTTTTAGATGACCAGAAAAAATTCATTGGCGTCAATCAATCTTCTGCACAAATTATTGAGATACAATTTGAAAATAGTGAGCCATCTAAAGTGAAATTCATTAATCAATTACAAGGAAAACTCAATCCGCTTAATAAAGTCCTACCAGAAGAATTAATCATTAGAGGATTTAAATGGCTGGAAGATCAAAGGCCTAAATCTAAGTTTGAAATTCTTTCTCCTAAGAATTAAGCTTTCTCTGCCATTAGGTAGGCTTTAATAAAACCATCAATTTCACCATCCATTACAGGGCCTACATTTCCTACTTCAAAATCTGTTCTATGATCTTTGATCATTTTGTATGGATGAAACACATAAGATCTTATTTGACTTCCCCATTCGATTTTCTTTTTGGTAGCATTACTAGCATTTAATGCTTCTTGTTTTTTTCGCATTTCTTCTTCATATAATCTACTTTTCAACATCTTCATAGCAAGTTCTCTGTTTTCTCCCTGTGTTCTAGATTGTTGACATTCTACAATAATGCCTGATGGAATATGTTTTAATCTAACAGCTGTTTCTACTTTGTTGACGTTTTGACCACCCTTTCCACCACTTCTATAAAATTCCCACTCAATATCCGCAGGGTTTACATTAATCTCTATACTGTCATCTATTAAAGGATAAACATAGACAGATGCAAAGCTGGTATGTCTTCTTGCATTGCTATCAAAAGGAGATATTCTCACTAAACGATGTACACCTGATTCGGCTTTTAAGAAACCAAATGCAAAAGGGCCATCAAATTGTATGGTAGCAGATTTAATACCTGCCCCATCACCTTCTTGGTAATCTAAAGAGCTGACTGTCCATCCTTGCTTTTCACCATACATGGTATACATCCTTAAAAGCATTTCTGCCCAATCCTGACTCTCTGTTCCACCTGCGCCTGGGTTGATTTGCATAACTGCAGGTAATTCATCCTCAGGCTTATTAAGCGTACTTTTAAACTCGGCTTCTTCTATAGTAGCTACAGCCTTATTAAAAGCATCTTGAGTTTCTTGTTCTGTGGCATCACCTGATTTCCAAAAATCAAATAATACAGCAAAGTCTTCAACGCTTGATGCAAGTTCGTTGTATAAATTGATCCAAAATTCGTTTAACTTAATTTCTTTCATAATACCCGTAGCACGGGTATTATCATCCCAAAAACCGGGAGACAAGGACATTTGTTTGTCTTGATCTACTTTTTGTATCCTATTATCAACGTCAAAGAAACCTCCTCAGGACACTTACTTGATCCCTCATGCGCTTCAATTGTTCTATCGTCATGATCTTTGTTTGGAATTGCTTTTTAGCAACTCTGGTTAAAAAATACTACAAGCCTCATAAGCCGGATTCTGTTTCTAAACTATCATTTATCTAGCCTCAACATTACTGCTGAAGTCATGCTGCCTACCCTGGAACTTGAACGAGTCGCTCTTAAGCGTTCCTATACGTGGCATTACAGCACCCAAGGTTTACCCTAAATACCAATTACTTGATATTTTCGTGAGCTCTTACCTCACGTTTTCACCTTTTCCCCTTGCGAGGTAGTTATTTTCTGTGGCACTTTCTCTGTCTTAATTACTTAAGACGCCGGCTATTCACCGGTAGGTTACTCTATGCTGTCCGGACTTTCCTTGGCAATTGCTTGCCACGATAGCTCGGGTTTGTAGTTTTGTAAAGGTACAACATTCCTTTTTAGGAAAAGAAGACTTCCGTTGCACCATAACCATAAAACTCATTGTATTGATTTACAAAGCTTTTTATACCATTTTTTACCTTTAATAAATCGTGTATTTCTTGTTTGAGCTTTCCTTTACCCACACCATGAATAAAAATCATGCTGGGCAAATGATTCAATTGAGCTAATTCTAGCCATTTCTCAAATTCGGTTAGTTGAATTTGTAAAATTTCTGCATTGTTTAGATGATTAAATCTGTCTATTAGTTTTTCAATATGTAAATCCACTACAGTTCTTGCAGTTGGTATATTTTCTTTAATCTTAGAAGCATCATACACTTTGAAACCAGCATTTCTTAAAATATCCAAAGGCACATAATTATCTACTTCTTTATCTGGGTATTGATCAAATAAATGATAACTGATATTAGGCGAACCATCTTCTTTCAATTGTTCTACTCTTTGAAAAAATTGTTTAGGCTTTATTTTAATCTGAGTTTCAAAATGATCCGCCTTTTTTTTATGTGCTTCTATTAATGAAAAGTCTATAAAAAAACCTAATCCATCATTCACCATTTCAAAATCGATATCGTGAATATAAAAATCCGTATGTGGAGGTAAAGTAGAGGCTAAAGAAAAGTCGTTATTTGTATTAGTAGTTTGCGCATAATCAAATTTATAACCCACCCTAGTTCTATTAGATAAAAAAACTTTCATGGAATCTACCACTTCATCATTAAAATCATCCAAACTAAATTTAGGCACTAGGTATAGCCAAATACCTTCATCTTCTTTGCTATCGTTTTTAAGTATTTTTTCCTTAGGGATCTGGTCTATATATACTTTATTAGCAGTAGCCTTGGTAGGGAATAATTTCTTTTCCGTAAATCTTTTAAAATAAGGAAAATCAATTTGATCCATATAGGCAGGGAACTTTACACCACGAACTTCAATCATCACCATTTTATCATTCATGATTTCAATAATCCTACCTTCTTCATTACTATGAATCACAATTATCTCATCACCAACTTGATACTTCATCTTAGGAATTTAATTTAGAATGCTTTTTACCATAACTAGCATAAAACACTAAACCGATTGCCATCCATATAAAAAACCATAACCAGCTAACTGGCGGAATTTCAATCATCAAGTATAAACAACACATAGCTCCAATGATAGGTATAATGGAATATTTTCTGATGAATGAAAAAATAGATACAATAATTAAAATGAAGATGAATACAAGGAACAAGATTTCTTGGTATCCTTCATTGCCAACTTCTGCAAAAGCGGCTTGTATTCTTGCACTACTAAAATAAATAAAGATGGCTGCTAAAGATGGTATAATATATCGGCCGTTAATATAAGGCAGTCTAAAAGCTTTAGCTTTGATATCAGGAGAGATTTTAGGTAAAACCAACACACCGAAACAAACTAATACAAAGGCAAATAAAGTACCAATACTAGTAAGATCTGTCATTCTACTAATTGACATAAACAAACTAGGCACGCCTACAAATATTCCTGTTATTATAGTAGCAAAACTAGGGGTTCCAAATTTCTTATGCACTGTTGCAAATTTTTTCGGCATTAACCCATCTCTACTCATACTCATCCAAATTCTTGGTTGTCCTAATTGAAAAACCAAAAGCACACTGGTTGTTGCAACCACTGCACTTACAGAAATGATATAACCAATTTTGTGTAAGCCGATTTTTTCGAATACATATGCTAATGGATCATCCACTTTTAATTGAGTATATGAAACCATGCCAGTTAATACAAGGGCAATTAAAATATATAAAACTGTACAAATTAATAAACTATAGATCATCCCTTTAGGCAAATCCCTTTGCGGGTCTTTACATTCTTCCGCAGTAGTGGAAATAGCATCGAATCCTATATAAGCATAAAAAACAGCAGAAACGCCCGCTAACACCCCTTTAAATCCATTAGGCATAAATGGCATCCAATTAGCTGTGTCAACATAAAAGAAGCCTAATACAATTACAAATAAGATAATTAAAATCTTAAAGATCACCATAGCATTCGTACTTTTCTTGCTTTCTTTAATTCCTCTATAAACTAATAAAGTAATTAACACAACAATTACAAATGCAGGTATATTTAAAATAATTCTCGTTCCACCAATCATGGGAGCATTCGTGATGGCATCATATCCAATTCTTGCTAGTTTACTAAATCCCGTTGTGGAACCACCTGCTGCCAAATGTGCCAATGCTTCATCATAACCAGCTTGCGCTTGCTCATAATTGGTACTTAACCACCCTGGCAAATGAATATGAAAGCCTTCCAATAAATTCACAAAATATCCACTCCAACTAATTGCTACCACAATATTCCCAATAGCATACTCTAATATCAAAGCCCATCCAATGATCCAAGCTACTATTTCACCAAATGTTACATAAGCATAGGTATAAGCACTTCCCGCAATAGGAACCCTGCTTGCAAATTCTGCATAACATAAAGCACTAAATCCACAGGTAATGGCTGTTATGACAAACAATAAAGAAATACCTGGTCCACCGTGAAAAGCGGCTGTGCCAATAGTTGAAAAAATGCCTGCACCCACAACCGCAGCAATACCCATTAAAGTAAGGTCTTTGACACCTAATTCTTTTTTTAATCCACTTGCGCTATGACCATCTGTTAAACCCGCATTCGCATCTGCTACAATTTTATCAATTGATTTTTTTCTGAACAAACTCATGTAAGTAGATTATTGATTTCGATTCATTAAATAATTAGCCAATTCAATCAATGGTTGTTTTCTATTTGAAACAACCGCTATGGCTTCTAAATGCTCGAAAGCTTCTTGTAAATATTTTGCTTTTAAACCTTCTGCCCATTCATCCACACCACAAGCTTTAAAGATGGCTAATACTTTTTCCACTTTATCCTCGTCATTGTTTTTCAACAATGCTTCTAATTGTTGTTTTTGTTCTGTATTGGCTACTGCTAGAGCATGTAATAGTAAGAAAGTCTTTTTATTTTGCTTTATATCCCCTCCTGCTTCTTTTCCAAAAATTGCCGCGTCCCCAAATGCGTCTAAATAATCATCCTGTATTTGGAAAGCAATGCCAATTTTTTTTCCAAACTCATATAATTGATTACAATTATTTTCACTTGCTCCACCAATTATAGCACCAGCTTCCAAACTAGCAGCTAACAAAACAGAAGTTTTCAAAGTGATCATTTCAATATATTGATCCATATCCACTGAATCCATTTTTGCATAATCCATATCCAATTGCTGACCTTCGCAAACCTCTCTAGCTGTTCGATTAAATAACTGTAAAATTTTAGGCAAATAAGAGGGCTGAATTTGTTGTAAAAATTCATAGGCTCTAATAATCATTACATCACCTACTAATAATGCGGTATTATAATCATATTTAGTATGTACTGTTTGCTTTCCTCTTCTCAAACTTGCTTCATCCATCATATCGTCATGTACCAAAGTAAAATTATGGAACAATTCTATGGCTCTTGCTACATGATAAGCATCTTCATGAATATCATTGAATAATTCATTACCTAATAAACATAAAACTGGACGAATTCTTTTGCCACCAATTTGCAAGAAATATTCTCCTGGCTCATATAAGGTAGCTGGGCTAGCAGGAAAGTGCTGGGTATCAAAACCCTTATTAAAACGCTCCGATAATGTTTGAAAGCTTAACATAGTACAAACCTAACCAAATTTTAGCATTTATTAAACAGTGAATTTGAGTCAATTCTTCTTAAATTTGTATACCCCCAAAACATACAATATGAACTTAAAACAACTTAGCCTCGTTTTATTCTTTTTAGTGAGTGTTTCTACCCTATTTGCACAAGATTTTACCATAGATTCGGCACAGACTTCTGGGCCCTATGTTAATCCATATACCAAATCTATTGGCGTCAAGGTTTCTCCAGGTGCAATAACCTATAAGAATATGTATAAAACAGCAAGAGCTATAGAAGTTATTGGTTATGCAAGTTTAGACGGATTTAGTGCTTCTATCTTAAAAGAAATCTATACACCCATTGAAGGTGCCGAAAATTTAAGTTGGTATATTGGCTACGGCGGTCATATGGGCGTTTGGAGTGAAGAATGGAAAAAAACGAATACAAATAACTCCAACTCTAATATAGCTGTGGGCTTTGACGGGATTATAGGATTTGATTATAAACTTAAGAATACGCCATTAAACATTAGCGTGGATTGGCAACCAGCATTTAGCATTATTCAATCTTATTTTAAAAACCATGGCGGAATAAGCGTTCGCTATGTTTTAAAATAAATTCAAATTGTAAGGATTGTATGCTATTTATTGCTTGTTCAAATTAAACAAGGAGTCAACGAAGGCATCTTTATCAAATAATATCAAGTCTTTGATTTGCTCTCCAACCCCAATATATTTTACAGGGATTTTGCAATGATGCGCGATGGCCAATACAACACCACCTTTAGCAGTGCCGTCTAATTTTGTTATGGCTAATGCATTCACATCTGTAACTGCCATAAATTGTTTAGCCTGTTCTAAGGCATTTTGACCAGTGGAACCATCTAATACTAATAATACTTCATGGGGTGCATCTGGTACTTGTTTTTGAATAACTCTTTTAATTTTATTCAACTCATCCATTAAATGTGCCTTATTATGTAAACGACCAGCAGTGTCAATTAATACTACGTCAGCATTTTTAGATACTGCAGATTGCACTGTATCAAATGCAACAGCACTTGGATCAGCACCCATATTTTGCTTTACTATAGAAACACCTACTCTTTCACTCCAAATAGTTAATTGATCGACAGCAGCAGCTCTAAAAGTGTCAGCAGCGCCTAATACCACCTGATTTCCGGCTTCTTTATAATGATGTGCTAATTTGCCAATGGTAGTTGTTTTACCCACCCCATTAACGCCTACAACTAAAATGATATATGGTTTTTTATTCGCAGGAGGATTAAAACCTTGTAAATCTGATGGAGCGTCAATTAATAAGCTAGCCATCTCTTCGTGCAAGATATTTTGTAGTTCTTGAGTAGAAATGTATTTATCTTTTTTAACTCTCTCCTGAATTTTTTCAATAATAATTAAAGTAGAATCTACTCCTACATCAGCCCCAATCAAAGCCTCTTCTAATTGATCCAATACTTCATCATCAACAGTGGTCTTGCCAATGATGACTTTCGAAATTCTTTCAAAAAAACCTTGTTTAGTTTTTTCTAAACCCTGATCTAGAATCTCTTTCTCTTTTTTACCAAATAGTTTTCCTAAAAAGCTCATACTGTAAAGGTATAAAAAATAAAAGCCTTCCATGTTGGAAAGCTTTTAAAAAATTTATTCGAAAATAGAAGCGATTATTTCGCTGCTAAGAATTCAGATACTTTATCCTTGTGAACAATGTTCTCTTTGAAAGTATACGCGCCTGTTTTTGGGCTACGGATAGCTTTGATCACTTTTGTCCAGTTTTTAGCTTCAGCAGAAGCTTTTAAATCCTTTACTTTCGAGTTTTTAGATGCTGCTTTTGCCATGATTATTTAATTTCTTTGTGAAGAGTTACTTTTTTCAAAATTGGATTGTACTTTTTGAACTCCAAACGATCTGGAGTATTCTTTTTGTTCTTAGTAGTAATATAACGACTAGTTCCAGCCATGCCAGTTGCTTTATGCTCTGTACATTCTAATATTACTTGAACTCTGTTTCCTTTACGTGCCATGATGGTATATTATTATACTTTATTACTTGTGTTTACTTAGATTTTTTCGCCAGCTGCTCTTAAATCTTTTACTACTGCACCTAAACCATTCTTGTTGATAGTTCTTAATGCATCAGTAGATACTTTCAAAGTGATCCAACGATCTTCTTCAGCGAAGAAGAAACGCTTCTTCTGTAAGTTAGGAAGAAAGCGACGCTTTGTTTTGATATTAGAATGCGATACGCTGTTTCCAGTCATCGGCTTCTTACCAGTTATTTGACATACTCTAGCCATGAGAAATTAATTTTTACGGACGGCAAAGGTAAGTAAATAACCCTTACTATCCCATTTATTTTATAGTTTTTTTATTACAAACGCCTAAAAAGGCAAAATATTGCTAACTTATTGATTAAGAATACATTTCTGCCCTTAATTCTTGTACTCTTTTATCTTCCATATACTCGTCAAAAGTCATCAAACGGTCAATTACCCCTTTTGGTGTCAATTCTATCACTCTATTTGCCACAGTTTGCATGAAAGTATGGTCATGTGAAGTCATTAACACAATTCCAGGGAAATTTTGACAGCCTTCGTTGAAACTTTGGATACTTTCCAGATCTAAGTGGTTGGTAGGTTGGTCCAATACTACCACATTCGGGTTCTGAAGCATCATTTTACTCACCATACATCTTACTTTCTCTCCACCACTCAATACATTGGTCTTTTTCATGACATCATCTCCACTAAATAACATCTTGCCCAAGAATCCTCTGATAAAAGGCTCATCAGCATCTGTTACATGAGAAGGAACGAATTGTCTTAACCAATCCATCAAAGTCAAAGGCACTAGAAATTCTTCATTATGCTCTACTGGCAAATATGCTTTGGTTACAGTAGTACCCCATTCATAAGAACCTGTATCTGCTTTTACTAAATCGTTGATGATTTGAAAGAAATAAGTAATGGCCAAAGGATCTTTACTTAAAAAAGCAATCTTATCATTTTTACTTACAGAAAAAGAAACGTCTTTGAATAAGTTTCTACCTTCTACAGCATAAGACAATTTCTCCACGTTCAAGATCTGGTTGCCCACTTCTCTCAATGGTTGAAAAATGATACCAGGATATTTTCTGTTAGATGGCTCTATCTCTTCGATAGTTAATTTTTCTAATGCTTTCTTTCTAGAAGTTGCTTGTTTACTTTTACTTGCATTCGCAGAGAAACGCGCAATGAAATCTAATAAAGCAGCACGCTTTTCTTCGTTCTTCTTATTCTTATCACTCATTTGGCGAGCCATCAATTGAGAAGACTCGTACCAGAAAGAATAGTTACCAGTAAATGTTTTAATTTTTGCTCTATCTACGTCCGAAACGTGCGTACACACTGTATCTAAGAAGTGACGGTCGTGACTCACAACCAACACAATATTTTCATAATCAGCTAAAAAATTCTCTAACCAACCAATTGTTTCAATATCCAAACCGTTGGTAGGCTCATCCAATAATAAGATATCAGGATTACCGAATAAAGCTTGCGCTAATAAAACACGCACTTTTAAATTGGATGGGATGTCTTTCATAAACATGCCATGCATATCTTCTTTAACTCCTAAATCACTTAAAAAACTTGCAGCATTACTCTCTGCTTCATATCCACCCATTTCGCCAAATTCTGCTTCTAATTCTCCTGCTTTGATACCATCCTCTTCGGTAAAATCTTCTTTAGCATATAAAGCATCTTTAGCATGCATCACATCCCACATTCTTTTATGTCCCATCAATACCGTATTCAAAACGGTTTCTTCATCAAACTCAAAATGGTTTTGTTTTAAGAAAGACATACGCTCCCCAGGAGTTATTTCAACTGTTCCTTTGGTAGGCTCCACTTCGCCACTTAATATCTTTAAAAAGGTAGATTTACCTGCCCCATTGGCACCAATAATTCCATAACAATTACCCTTGGTAAAACTCACATTTACTTCATCAAATAAGACTCTTTTTCCAAAGGATAAAGTGATGTTTCTAGCACTAATCATAAATAACAATAATTTGAGGACGCAAAGTTAAGCTATTTCAGCTTACCAATTAGATCTTGCACTTGCAGTAACCGATAAGTCTTCAAATGCGGCTGCCAAGTATTTGTAATGTGCAGTAATAGCAATCATCGCAGCATTATCGGTACAATATTGAAACTGAGGCAAATACACTTGGGCTTTCATTTGATTACCCAATTCTTGAATCCCTTTTCTTAGACCACTATTGGCACTTACACCCCCAGCAATACAAATTTCTTTAATCCCCGTTTCCTGAATTGCTTTTTTGAGTTTTTTCAATAAAATAGTCACAATGGTATATTGAACAGAAGCACACAAATCTGCTTTGTTATTTTCGATAAAATCAGGTGATTGTTTTTGTAAAAAATATAATACACTGGTTTTTAAACCACTAAAGGAGTAATTCAAATCAGGCACATTTGGCTTAGCAAATTCAAATGCCAAATGATTCCCCTGTTGAGCTAACTTATCCATTAATGGCCCACCTGGATAAGGTAAACCAATGATTTTAGCAATTTTATCAAAAGCCTCTCCTGCAGCGTCATCAATGGTTTCGCCAATAATTTTCAAATCTGAAGCACTATTACACCTTACAATCTGTGTATGCCCTCCACTTACTGTCAAACATAAAAAAGGAAAAGAAGGAGCAGGTTGATCGATCAAATTAGCCAAAACATGTGCTTGCATATGATGAACACTAATCAGTGGTTTATTCAAACTTAATGATAAAGATTTAGCAAATTGCGCACCCACTAATAAACTGCCAATCAATCCAGGAGCCTGTGTAAAAGCGATGGCGTCTAATGAAGCTAAAGCGTCTTGCTTGCTCATTGTTGGAAAAGCTTTTTTTATAGCAGCATCCACAACAGGAACTATATTTTCCATATGGGCCCTGCTAGCTAATTCTGGAACAACCCCACCATAGGTTTCATGAATTGTTTGATTGGCAATAAAATTGGATAAAATTTTTCCGTCTACAACAATAGATGCAGCAGTTTCGTCACAAGAGGATTCTATAGCCAATATAGTTATGGGTTTGCTCATCAAAAACAAAGTTACATAAAAAATAAAGAGTCCCCATTTAGAGACTCTTTATAAAATGATTTAAAAAAATTTATAAATTATTTTGTTCTTATAGCTTCCACAGGATTCATTTTAGCTGCGATAGATGCAGGAATAATACCTGATATTACACCGAGAATGATACAAATACTCAATGCTAAAAATACAATACTAGGTGCTATGTGTAAAGGGAATGGAAGAACAGCTCCTAAAGCGACTGTAAGTATCCAAACCAAGAATAATCCAACTAAACCGCCAATAATACATAAGAATGCGCTCTCTAATAAAAACTCATATAATATTGTAGAACTCTTCGCACCTATCGCTTTTTTAAGCCCAATTTGGCTGGTTCTTTCTCTAACTGTTACAAACATAATATTGGCCACACCAAAAGCACCTACAATTAATGAAAGTCCTGCAATTGCCCAGCCACCGCTATTGATAGATCCAAATACACTATCAATTTGATCTTTAAATTGAGCCACATCATTACAAGTAAAGTTATCTTCTTGTGTTGGACTTAGTTTTCTAATTTGACGCATTACCCCAGTTAGTTCTTCTTGCAATAATCTTGAAGGAACACCTGGTTTTGCTTGTACCATTATGTACGGATTAGAATTATCCGGATTAAACACTGAAGCAAAATAATTATAAGTAGTTAATACTGCTTTATCATAATCAAATCCACTAATGATGGCGCTTCCTTGTTTTTCAATAATACCAATCACCATTACCCTTCTTCCTCCATAAGAAATGGTTTTACCCAAGGCTTTCTCAGCCTTGCCAAATAGCTCTTCTGCTATTTTATATCCAATCACACCTATGGGTGCGCCTCTTAAAAAATCTGCATCTGAAAAATACCTACCTATGCCAATATTGAAACTTTGAACAGATTTATACTCAGAGGTAATCCCATAAATATTCACCCCTTTAAGAAGATTTTCTTCATAAGAAAAGCTAGCTTGGGTAGATGTAAAAAAAGCGATATTCGAAGCTAAATTGCTTTTCTTCTTTATTATATCCATCTCTTCTACCTTCATATCGGGTCTTTTCATGAATTTCCACCATGGATATTCTGGCCCACCGCTATAATCCCATTTATCTATATAGATCGTATTATTTCCAAAACTAGCTAGGTCATTTTGGATCTTGGCCTTCAAGCTATCAATAGTCGCTAATACCCCAATAATGCAGAAAATACCAATAGTAATTCCAAATAATGAAAGGAAAGTTCTTAGTTTATTGACTTTTAGCTCTTGTAAAGCCATCTTGAAGCTATTCCAAAGTATAGTTAACACTTTAATCATACCGTAAAAATAAGCCAAAGATGGCATCCATTCAGAAATTTATACAAGTGGTCAATAACCTATCTAAATGCACAAATTGTTAAGGTATTTTGCATTGATGCTCAAAATCATAGAACGAATTAGGTGTAGTTAGAAAATCCTTGTTACTTTTGCATCGATTTTAAAAATCTGCAATTATGACCTTTAAACAAATGTTTACTTCCTCCGTGGGAAAAAAATTGATCATGGGATTCACGGGTATTTTTCTAATTCTTTTTTTAATTGTACATGCTGGACTAAACGCTACTATTTGGGCGAATGATGGTGGCTTGATGTTTAACAAAGCTGGACATTTTATGGGAAGCAATGCTGTTCCAAGAATTTTAGAAATTGGATTATTCCTTGGTATCTTTTTACATATCTACCAAGGATATCTATTAACGCTTGAAAACAGAAGTAAAAGAGCTGTTGGATATGCAGTAAGTTATACAAAAGGAAGTAAATGGTATAGCAGAAGTATGGCTATATTAGGTACATTAATTTTGTTGTTTTTAATTGCACATATTTACCATTTTTGGACTCCAAGTAGATTAGGTGGTATAGGTAATATAAAAGCTTTAGGCACAGTAGACCATAATGGGGTTGAATTACATAATTTATACGCAGAAATGGATTTGGTTTTTACAAATCCATTGATCGTGATTTTATATGTACTAGCATGTGGTTCTTTGGCGTATCACTTAGCACATGGTTTCCAAAGTGCATTCAAAACTATTGGTGTTCACAACAGAAGATATCATGCTTTAATATCAAGTATTGGATATGGCTTTGCCATTTTAATACCATTGGTATTTGCTATGATGCCTATTAGTTTTTATTTTGATTGGATTAAATAATTCCATTCAACTAACCTTATTTATACAAACTGATTGATAAAAGATTGAACTATGTTAAACGCTAAAATTCCTGCTGGACAATTAGATGACAAATGGGTGGATTATAAAGGTCATTGTAAATTAGTAAACCCAGCTAATAAAAGAAAGATGGAAGTGATTGTTGTAGGTACTGGCTTGGCTGGTGCTTCTGCAGCTGCTTCTTTAGGTGAATTAGGCTATAAAGTAAAAGCATTTTGTTTTCAAGATAGTCCACGTCGTGCACACTCAATTGCTGCACAAGGTGGTATTAATGCTGCAAAAAACTATCAAAATGACGGCGATAGTGTTTTCAGATTATTCTATGACACTATCAAAGGAGGTGACTATAGAGCACGTGAAGCAAACGTACATCGTTTAGCAGAAGTAAGTGCAAATATTATTGACCAGTGCGTTGCTCAAGGTGTTCCTTTTGCACGTGAATATGGTGGATTATTAAGTAATAGAAGTTTTGGTGGTACTCAAGTACAAAGAACTTTCTATGCTGCTGGTCAAACAGGACAACAATTATTAATTGGTGCATACCAAGCTTTAGAGCGTCAAGTGGCATTAGGTAATGTGCAAATGTTTGCACGTCACGAAATGTTAGATGTGGTGAAAGTAGAGGGCAAAGCAAAAGGTATTATTGCTCGTAACTTAGTTACAGGAGAATTAGAAAGACATTTTGGCTATGCAGTTTTATTATGTACTGGTGGATATGGTAATGTATTTTATTTATCTACTAATGCAATGGGATCAAACGTGACTGCTGCATGGAAAGCACATAAACAAGGAGCTTATTTTGCTAATCCTTGTTTCACACAAATTCACCCAACATGTATTCCAGTGAGTGGTGATCATCAATCAAAATTGACTTTGATGTCAGAGTCTTTAAGAAATGATGGAAGAATATGGGTACCGAAGAAACAAGGTGATGATAGAAAAGCAAATGAGATACCAGAAGAAGAAAGAGATTATTATTTAGAGCGTCGCTACCCTGCTTTTGGAAACTTAGTTCCAAGAGACGTAGCTTCAAGAGCTGCTAAAGAAAGATGTGACGCTGGTTATGGGGTTGGTACTTCTAAGCAAGCAGTATATTTAGATTATGCTGCAGCGATTGAAAGATATGGTAAAACAGAAGTAAGCAAGAAAGGATTAAGCAATGTGAGTCATGAAGAAATCATTGCAATGGGTAAAGAAGTGGTGAAAGAAAAATATGGCAACTTGTTTGACATGTATGCTAAAATCACTGGAGAAAATCCTTACGAAGTGCCAATGAGAATTTACCCTGCTGTTCACTATACAATGGGTGGCTTATGGGTAGATTATGAACTACAAACAACTGTACCTGGATTATATGCATTAGGAGAAGCAAACTTCAGTGATCATGGTGCAAACCGTTTAGGTGCAAGTGCATTGATGCAAGGTTTAGCGGATGGATATTTTGTTATTCCTTACACTCTGGGTAATAATTTAGCTGACGAAATTTATAATGCACCTATCCCTACTTCACATCCTGCATTTGAAGCTGCCGAAAAAGCAGTTGCAGACAGAATCCATACTTTAAAGAACATTAATGGTAAACAATCTGTAGAAAGTTTCCATAAGCGTTTAGGTAAGATTATATGGGACAAATGTGGAATGGCTAGAAATGCTGAAGGATTAAAGCAAGCCATTGCAGAAGTACAAGCTTTGAAAAAAGAGTTCTGGTCAGATGTTAGAATCCCAGGTGATATCAACGAATTTAATCCTGAATTAGATAAAGCAAACCGTGTAGCTGACTTTATTGAATTAGGTGAATTAATGTGTGTAGACGCATTAAATAGAGAAGAAAGTTGTGGTGGTCACTTTAGAGAAGAATACCAAACTCCAGATGGTGAAGCATTAAGAGACGATGAGAAATTTATGTATGTTGCTGCATGGGAAGCCAAAGCGGATCATGAGTGGAACTTACACAAAGAAGAATTGAAATACGATGTTATCAAACCTTCTCAACGTAACTATAAATAATCAACCTCTAATTAATTACAAGAATAATATTTAAGATATGTCACATCAATCATTGAATTTAAAACTAAAAGTTTGGCGCCAAAAGAATGCTAATACAGCAGGTGCTTTCAAAACATACGAACTAAGCGACATCTCAGATGAAATGTCTTTTTTAGAAATGTTAGACGTTTTAAATGAAAAATTAATCACTGAAGGTGATGAACCAGTTGCATTTGATCACGATTGTAGAGAAGGTATTTGTGGTATGTGTTCTTTATATATAGATGGTAAGCCTCACGGTCCTTGGCAAGCAAACACTACTTGTCAATTACACATGCGTGCTTTCAAAGATGGTGATACAATTACTATCGAACCATGGAGAGCTAATTCTTTCCCTATTGTAAAAGATTTAACCGTTGATAGATCTGCATTTGATAGAATTATTCAAGCAGGTGGATATGTTAGCGTAAATACAGGTAATGCTGTAGACGGTAATAGTTTACCTATTGAAAAAGACAAAGCAGATGAGGCATTTGCTTCTGCAATGTGTATTGGTTGTGGCGCTTGTGTTGCAGCTTGTAAAAACAGCTCAGCTATGTTATTCTTAAGTGCTAAAGTTTCTCATTTAGCCTTATTACCTCAAGGTGCACCAGAAAGAAAATCTCGTGTAGTAAACATGGTAGCTCAAATGGATAAAGAAGGTTTTGGTTCTTGTACCAATACAGGTGCTTGTGAAGCAGCTTGTCCAAAAGAAATCTCTATTGCGAATATCGCTAGATTGAATAAAGAATACTTAGGTGCTAGCTTAACTTCAGAATAGTTATTGCTCAATGGCGAACACCTATTTTCAGTTCAAAAAATTTATCGTGCATCAGGAGCATACTTCAATGAAAGTATGTACTGATGCATGTTTATTTGGTGCATGGGCTATTCATGACACCCCATTACAAAATGCAACCACCATATTAGATATTGGTACTGGAACAGGTTTATTGAGTCTAATGGTAGCACAGAAAAATACCAAGGCTACCATTATCGCAGTAGAAATAGAACTAGGTGCTGCCAAAGAAGCCATTTCTAATTTTGAATTAAGTGATTGGAAAGATAGATTACATGTAGTCAATAACTCGATTCAAGATTTCAGTAGCGGTCAAATGGAAAAATTCGACTGCATTATTTCCAATCCTCCATTTTTTGAATCAGATTTAACATCACCTGATGATAATAAAAATCTAGCAGCACATAGTGCAGCTTTACCATGGAATGAATTTGCCTCAGAAGTTGCTACACTGTTAGCACCTAATGGAAATTTCTATGTGATCATCCCTTCTATTAGAGCCTACACCATGCAAAAACATATGGAAGCTAATGGCTTGCATTTAATAGAAGAAACAACGGTATTCAATAAAGAAAAACAATTGCCTTTTAGATCATTCTTGAAATTCACTAATAGCGTTGAAAAACCTAGTACAATAAAAAGAAATACCATCATTATAAAACAAGCAGACAATAGTTATACAGAGGATTTTACTTCTTTATTAAGAGACTATTATTTGCAATTTTAATGAAGTCTATTTAGCAAACAATTAATGTTTAGCATATTCTGCCAAATAATCATAGTAAGCCGTTAGCTTACCCTTATTCAACATGGTCGCTTTTTCGATAATCGGATTTCCTCCCTTTACTAAATCTTCAATTACATATTTCATTAATTGTTCTCCAAAAAATCTACTGGCATCTCTAGGAAGTTCGTTCGGTAAATTACCCACTGCCATGATATCAACGCAGTTATAATGATAGGAATTGCATTTTTCACAAGTATCTACTTGCACTCCATAAATAGGATCTTCTGATGTTGCATCTCCTAAATTACAAGGTACACTTCCAAACGCATCATCGGTAATATCTGCAATGGTTGTTAAGACAGACTCTTCCGATCTTAAATCATCGACACTAAATAATGGTGGAATACCTTTTTCCCAATAAACTCCATTCATTAAAATTTGCGCGTAAGGAAGGTATTGCTTGAAACTGCATTCATATGCAGAAGGATTTTCATGAAAATCATTTCTCTCATAAGTACCATTGTCCATTCTTTGATACAAATCTTTTCCTTTTAAATGCACATACACTGGGTAAGCATATTTGCGAGATTTAAATTCATCTGGTTCTACCTGTTGTACATCCATTAAATTCATGATCTCTAAAATTCCATGTGCCACCCTGCCCGATCCTGTAATAGCAATTTTAATAGGAGGTAATTTTAATCCAAAATAAGTATGAATCAGTTCCAAATAATCTTTCACGTCTTTTACTCTACCCAAACTAAATTCTTTGGTTCTATTTCCATAAGCCATAATTCCATTATGTGCACCAACAATTCCTGCAAAAAATCCAAATCCAATTAAACGTTGCCCATCTTCATGTTCTAAACATTCATAATCTATGAGGGTAATATTTTTATCCATCATTGTATGAAACAATGTCTGATTAAAATCTTGTGCTTTTTTTGTATGCGAGAAAAATAAATATGTTTTATTGGGTATCAATTGTGATTTTGGCACTTCTTTGATTCCTAACAAAATATCAGCAGCAGAAACATCTTCCACCACTTTAATGCCTTCTCTTTTGTATTCAGCATCTTTATAGCATCTTGAAGCAGATGACTCTACCAAGATATCCCAATCAGGATGCTGTTCTAATAGCCATTTACATTGTTTAGGTGTCAATGCTACCCTGTTATCACTGGGAACTTTTCCTTCTTTAATAAGGCCTAATACCGGCATTTTGGTAATTTTACACAATATACGAAATTAAGAAATGAATTATTTTGCATTATTTGGCATGCCTATTGGTTTTCAAGTAGATACAAACAAATTAAGGGCGGCATTTATGGACATCCAAAGGGCATCTCACCCTGACAAATATGCTCAAAGCAATAGTTTCGAGCAGGAAGAAGCTTTGGAAAGATCTGCTTTAGCCAATAAAGGTTTTTCGCTTCTAAACAACAAAGACCAAATATTACCATATGTTTTGGAATTAAAAGGCATTATCACAGCAGAAGAGAAATACGCTTTATCCCCAGATTTTTTAATGGAAATGATGGAATTGAATGAATCCTGGATGGACGCCGATGATGAACAAGCTAAAAAAAGCATATTAGATCAAATTAAAGCCATACAAAATGAAATCTTGGCACCTATTCAAAGTTATTTGGAAATGGATCAAATCGATTCTATTGCCCAAGAAACAATGCTGCAAATAAAAGAGTATTACTACAAGAAAAAATACCTCGATCGTATTTTGGCAGAATTCCGCTGATAACGTAATATTGCATCCCGCTGAGCACTTAGGTGCAAAATGCCCAGATGGCGGAACTGGTAGACGCGCTAGACTCAAAATCTGGTTATCGCAAGGTAGTGCAGGTTCGATTCCTGTTCTGGGCACAAACCCTGTCACGAAAGTGACGGGGTTTTTTATGCGAGAACGTTTCGAGCTTGCTCGAATAAGTTTGAGCATTAAAAAACCCAACGAAATGCGAAGCATTTTGTTGAAAGGGTTTGAGTACGCCTCTCGTAGAAGTATAAGGAAGTCGGCGAAACAAAGTGAAGCCAACAGTCCTGCATTAAAAAAATTTTAGAAAATATTCAGAATTCCCCCCTACAAATCCTCAGGCTTAATATGTACAATCTTTCCATCAACGGAAACAACTAATGGAGTGTTTGTCTTTATATGTAAAGCTCTTACTTCTTGATTAAAGTTCTCTAAACTTTTTAGAATTCGTTTAGCTTCTTCACTTCTAACATAATTATGATCAATTAACTTTTTATTAGTTTGTTCCATTTTTCAAAATTTAAAATTAGAAAATGATTGTTGGAATTTTGTTCAGCTATCTCTTCTAAAAATTTCCCAGAGTTATCAAAAACCATAATTTGATCCACTAAAGGTATATAAATATTAAGTAAATTATAGATCCCTCTTTTATATCTTCTTCTAATTATATGGTTTTCAATAGAGTGACCACCTTGAATTACCCTTGTTTTGACGCGGTCAATTGCCAAATTGACACTGTTTAACCAGAAGAAAATTAAATGAACTTGATAACCAAGTACTTTCGCAACTTGAATTTTATGTTTATATATTTTAGCAGATAGTGTAGTTTCAAATGCAAATGACTCGCCAATATACAAAAGTTCGTCAATAGTATTTAACATGATTCTGCCTGCATCCATTGCAGCTTCTGAAACATTAGTAGGATTTAGCTGGTATGCTATTATATCGGCATTTATAAACTTTATTTCAGGGAGCAGCATTTTAGAAGCCGTTGTTTTCCCTGCACCATTACAACCAGCAATAATATATAATTTCTTTTGATCAGGCATTGAAGTAGTTTGAAAAACAAATCTACTCCCACTCACCCATTATCACATTTAATTACTTAAAGAAGTTCCGCACAAGAAATTCGATCGGATATTTTCTAAATAAGATAGTATCAAATGATGCTATCATATAGTGTAAAATCTCCTATCCCACAATCTTACTCGTACTTCTATACAAGTAGTTATTGTAAATATGTCGTCTTGCAAAACGATCAGGTGTATCTGAATTGACTAGTTTAACATAAATCGCTTTAGGTAAACCATAATATTCATATTCAGTCCCATCAGAAAATTCCACTCTTAAAATTTCAGACTTAAATTCAAAATCATTGATACTAGCATTCGTAGTAGTTTCGATATAAGCGTCTTTAGTTGCTTCATGGGTTTCAGGATGCACACTCACTAAGAAATGATAAAGAAGCAATTAGTTTAGTTGATTTCTCTTCTGCCATCATTTTAGACGCTTCACTATCTTGGAATTTATCAGGATGCCATTCCATCATGATCTTACGATAAACTTTCTTTAGATCTCCTAAAGTGGCTTTATCATCAACTCCTAAAATGGCTCTGTGCCTATCAATTCGCTTCATTATTACAATTATAAGGCGCGAAGCTAAGATTAAAAAAGGCCTATAAGAAAAAAGGAGCACCATAACTGGCGCTCCTTTACTATTTCTGTTGATTTTGAATTATTTCAAATCAAATCTATCTAAGTTCATTACTTTATTCCATGCAGCTACAAAGTCATGTACAAATTTTTCTTTTGCATCATCACAAGCATACACTTCAGCTAAAGCGCGTAATTCAGAATTAGATCCAAAAATTAAATCAACTCTTGTTCCAGTATATTTAATTTTACCAGAAGCACGATCCACTCCTTCGAAAATTCCTTTAGTAGCACTCTCTTTCCAAGTGGTACTAAAGTCAATTAAGTTAGTGAAGAAATCATTGCTTAAAGTTTCAGGCTTATCTGTAAACACACCATGATGAGAACCATCGTAATTAGTATTTAATACACGCATACCTCCCACTAATACAGTTAATTCAGGAGCAGTTAAAGTTAATAACTGAGCCTTATCAATTAACATTTCTTCTGGAGATACCATTGTTCTTGCTTTGATATAATTTCTAAATCCATCAGCAATAGGTTCTAATACTGCAAAAGAAGCCACATCAGTTTCAGCTTCTGAAGCATCTGCTCTACCTGCTGTAAATGGAACTTTAATATCAAGACCAGCATTCTTAGCTGCTTTCTCAATGGCCGCTACACCACCCAATACAATTAGGTCTGCCATAGACACATGTTTTGCACCTGCATTAAATGCTTTTTGAATTGCTTCCAATGCATCTAATACTTTAGTTAATTGCGCAGGATTATTAGCAGCCCAATACTTTTGTGGAGCTAATCTAATTCTTGCACCGTTAGCACCACCACGCTTATCTGATCCACGGAATGTTGATGCAGAAGCCCATGCAGTTGAAACTAATTCGCCTATAGATAATCCAGCAGCTAAAATGGTTGTTTTTAAATCTGCAATATCCTTATCATCAATAATTGATTTTGTTGCAGCAGGAATTGGATCTTGCCAAATTAACACTTCAGAAGGAACTTCTGGTCCAGTGTAACGAGAACGAGGTCCCATATCACGGTGTGTTAACTTAAACCAAGCTCTAGCAAATGCATCAGCAAATTGATCTGGGTTTTCGTAAAATCTTTTTGAAATAGGTCCATAAGCTGGATCTAATCTCAAAGCCAAATCAGTAGTCAACATAGTTGGAGCATGCTTCAAGCTTGGATCATGTGCATCAGGCACAGTTCCAGCACCTGCACCAGCTTTTGGCTTCCATTGATGTGCACCTGCTGGACTCTTTGTTAATTCCCACTCATATCCAAATAAGTTCTCAAAATAATTATTGCTCCATTGTGTAGGTGTAGTTGTCCAAGCACCTTCTAAACCACTTGTAATAGTATTTACGCCGTTACCAGAACCCATGGTATTTTTCCAACCAGTTCCTTGCTCTTCAATACTTGCAGCAGCAGGTTCTTTACTTACATATTTTCCTGGATCGCCAGCACCATGTGTTTTTCCAAAAGTATGACCACCTGCGATTAATGCAACTGTCTCTTCATCATTCATGGCCATTCTTGCAAATGTTTCACGAATATCTTTTGCAGAAGCAATTGGATCAGGATTACCATTAGGTCCTTCTGGATTCACATAAATTAATCCCATTTGCACAGCCGCTAATGGATTTTCTAAATCTCTATCACCAGTATATCTTTTATCACCTAACCACTCACGCTCTTTACCCCAATACACATCTTCTTGTGGTTCCCAAACATCTTCTCTACCTCCAGCAAAACCAAATGTTTTAAAGCCCATAGATTCTAATGCACAGTTGCCTGCTAAAATCATTAAATCGGCCCAAGACAATTTCTTGCCATATTTCTTTTTGATAGGCCATAATAATAATCGCGCTTTATCCAAATTGGTATTATCAGGCCAGCTATTTAATGGAGCAAATCTTTGCATACCTGCACCTCCACCACCTCTACCATCTGTTGTACGATAAGTACCTGCACTATGCCAAGCCATTCTGATAAAGAAAGGTCCATAATGTCCATAATCTGCAGGCCACCAATCTTGTGAACTGGTCATTAAATCATAGATATCTTGCTTCAAAGCTTTATAATCAATAGAATTAAACTCTTTCACATAATCAAAAGAGCTATCCATTGGATTAGTCAAATTAGAGTGTTGACGAAGAATGTTTAATCTAAGCTGATTAGGCCACCAATCTTGGTTTCTTGTGCCATTTCCTGCACTACTTTGAGTTGGAGTAGCTGTTGCTCCTGTAAAAGGGCATTTAGCTCCATCTTTAGACATGTTTTCCATATTCAAATACTTGTTTTATAAGTTTATAGGTAAAAATAGAAGATTATCTCCACCATTATTTACATAACAAGGAAAAATATAGATTGTTTGAACTTATAGTATAAAAAGACTAGTTTCCTCCAACAATTTTGGATGTACTTCTGTACAAATAATTAGAATAAATATGACGTCTTGCGAATCTATCTGGTGTATCCGCATTTACAAGTTTTACATATATAGCTTTAGGAACACCATAATATTCATATTCATTTCCATCGGAGAACACAACACGTAGTATTTCAGATTTAAATTCAAAGTCATCAATGCTAGCATCTGTAATGGTAGCTGTATATTCAGTTAAAGTTGCTTCATGTGTTTCTGGATGAACACTAACCAAGAAATGATAAGAAGCAATCAATTTTGCCGATTTCTCTTCTGCCATTTTCTTGGACTCATCACTATCCTGAAACTTATCAGGATGCCATTCCATCATAATCTTTCTGTATACCTTCTTCAAATCACTCAAAGTAGCTTTATCATCCACCCCTAAAATAGCTCTATGTCTGTCAATTCGCTTCATAAATTGTTCAATAAAGCGCGAAGCTACGATATTCTTTTTGTAATGAAAAACCCATCACTTAGGATGGGTTTTTCTAAAAACTATTCTTTACCTATTCGTATAAAGTAAACGACCTCATTATGCGTCATATCCGTTGCCAGCATCACCTGTTGTCTTCTACCAGATTTTTCTGTCACAAACATAACAGCTGTATTTGGTGGCTCCGAACCAAGGTTTTCAGCAACCATCACTAATTCATTGTATTTCTTATTTTTATCTACTTTTAATTTAAAAGTAATTGGCTTTCTGACTTTTAACTCTTGCTTATCTACAACAATGCGATTATTGTAAATGATAGAAACAGAATCATTATCGTGGATACCATTATCATAAATCTCAATAGTTACAGAATCAGAGCTTACAAATACATCAATTGGTTTTTTGTTAATACGCTTAGTCATGTACTCAATAATACGCTCTTGCTCTTTCTTCAAAGTTGCCAATGAATCTAATGCTTTTAAGATTTCTTCTTTAGCCATTTCATCATTATATTCAGACACATTTGCTACAATTACTTTTTGTACAGGCAGTGTCTGAGTTTGAATTTGAGCCTTTGTCGTTGATGCAGCTTCAACCTTAACTTCTTTTATTTCTTTAACCTCTTTTACTTCTTCTGTAGCTTTTTTATCTAAGATTGGGCCCTTCGCAGTATTGGGTCTTCTACTAGGCATTCTTACTGTTCCCGTTTTAACTGAGTCAACAACTTGTTTTACAGTTGCAGGTTTAGCTGGAGCTACTTTTACTACTTTAACAGAATCCACTTTAGCAGGTAAAACTTTTACAGGAGCTGTCTTAGTAGCTTTAACAATAGATTCTTTAACAACTTTTACAGAGTCCACTTTAACAGGCAAAGCTTTTACAGGAAATGATTTAACCTGTAATGTTTGATCTAATTTAATAATAGGCTTAATACTTGGTAGATTATTGTTTCTTGTACTATATACAGAAGCATAATAGTCTTTACCTCTTTCTTTCTCTAATGTAGCCCAATTGGTTGTCTTCACTTCACTTAATACAATCTCTGCTCTTCTATTAATTTGCTGACGGGCGTTTTTAGATCTAGGATCACAAGGAGTAATGGTGTAATTCTTAGAATATCCATTAGAAGTGAAACGATTTTTAGGCACTCCTTTAGCTCTCAGGTATTTAACAGCATATTGAGCTCTTTTCACAGATAAAGCATAGTTGTATTTATAAGAACCTACACAGTCTGTAAATGCACCTACAATAATATAGGTATTGTTATTAGTTTTTAATTTCGCAGCTAAAGCATCTAATGTCTTCTTTTCCTTAGGACTTAAAACAGATTTATCAAATCCATAATAAACAATGTACTTGGCATTATAGCCCATTACATTATTAATACTATCTTCTTTTGCTTTCTCAGCTATTACCATAGCAGTATAAATAGAATCCCTAATAATTTTAGGGCTTCTACCTTCTAAATGAAGGGCAATATCTGCTTTTTGAATAACTTGATCATTGGTCTTAAATGCAATTATTTCTTTAACACCATCCGAATTATAAGCAGAGGCTTGATAATTTCTATTAGGCTTAGCATTAAATGTATAAATAGCATTCGCATCAGTAATCACACTATCTACTAATATATTTTCATCTACATCAAAAATGTATAATTTTTGATTAGGTACTAATTGGCCATCTCTAGCATAAATGAGTTGACCATTGATACTAATATTAACAGGAGCATAATTCAAAGCAACAATGTCAATAGAACCTGCCCTATTGGATGTCAAATAGTATTGATACCCAATTACCGTCAATGAAAGATCATCATTTATTGTGTTAATGGGGTAGCCTAAATTTTTATTCAATTTCTTGTTTTTAAGAAATTGGTAAAGATCATACCCACCTATACCACCAGACCTGTCAGAAGAATATAATAAAGTATCTGACTTGGTTATTGGATATATTTCATTTGCTGAAGTATTTATTTCAGTAACATTGTATGGTTTATTTTGCCACACACCATTTACTTTTTCAATAACATAAATGTCATTACCTCCTTTACCGCCTGCCCTGTTACTTGAAAAATATAGTCTATTTCCATTATCATCTAGATTAGGATATAGGTAATCTGCAGCAGAATCTAGAATTTTGATTTTATGCTCCTTAATGGTTTTGCCATTTTGAAGAATTGCTTCCCATAACTCCCATCTATAATTACCACCAATTTTTCTTCTTGATAATTTAGGGTATACCAATAATTTACTTGAATCATCAAAAGTAAAAGATTGATTAGGATTAAAATCGGCAAATTTACTTTCTATCTCATTTAATGATTTCTGGATCTTTCTTTTACTGTAATGAGTTAATATATTATTATCATTACTTGTTGGCGCAGTAAAATCATCATTTAAAATCAATTTATTTTTTAATGAATCATAATTTTTGGTGTTTTTCCCGATTTGAGAATTAGGAATCCAATAAACCTTATTAAATCCTAAAGGATTAGATGTTGATTTTACATTAGAAACATATAGTAACCCACCTCTATATGGAATGGGATTAAATTCATTATTATTTGAGTTAAAATTCAAAATGATTTTATTAAAATCAAGAGAATCTCTTTTTAATACTTTTAAATTATTTTCTTGACCATATGCACTAATTAATAGAAATGTGGTTAAAAAAAATATACTGATAGATTTATATATATACTTAATCATAAACTAAAACAACTTATAAGATTTACTACTAGGAAATAATCGACCAAATTCGTACCTTATGAACAACTCATGAGAATTAGGTCTTTTAAATGGCATGTCATATGCATAACCAAATCTAAATTGTGGTGTAAGTTGAATTTCTGCTAGTCCTAAAATGGATTCAGAAGTTCTATAAGATAAACCCATACCAAACATATTTTTTAGCCATAGATTTGTATTTATATCAGCTTCAATAGGAGCTCCACTAGTAGCTTTTATTAGAAAAGAAGGCTTTAATTGTACTTCTTCATTTATATCTAAAGAGTAGCCAGCTGTAAGAAAATAATGAATTTCATTTATTTGAAACAAACTATTATCAGCATTATAATTTTTAACTTTAGAAAAAACTACTAAATCAGGAGCGGAAAAACCTGCATAAAATTTATCATCATTATAATATAATCCAGCACCAGCTAAAGGTACAATTTGATTTAAATTTGAAGCAAATGCAACATCACTTAAATTAACACTACTAGATCCTAGATACGCATTATTTAAGTTTTTATAATCATTATAAAATCCCCCTTTAAATCCAAAACTTAATACCCCTTTATTGGAAATTGGCACTTTAACATTATAATATAAATTAAGACCAGTTCGTTTAATATAATTCACATACTTATCGTCATATAATTGTATTCCAAATCCATTCTTTTTATTTATTGACGGAAAATCATAAGTAAATGATTTTGTTGAAGGGGAACCTTGTAATCCAACCCATTGTTCTCTCCATATAACTGAAAGACTTGGAACTCCTCTATTACCAGCATAAGCGGGGTTTATGTTGGTCATATTGTACATGTATTGTGAATACATTGGTAATGACTGAGAATTAACATTTCTACTTATTAAAATAATAAGAAAAATTAATATATATTTATTTTTAATGCTCATTTTATCTCTGAATTAAAACAAAACCTTTGAATATTTGTGTGCTACCTTTAATGTCTTTTGCTTTTAAAGTATAATAATAACCTCCATCCATTAATTCTTGACCAATAAAATTATTAGTACCTCTACCATCCCATTCGTTATTATAGTTTGAATTATAATAAACTATGTTACCCCATCTATTAAACACTTCTAATTGAAGTTCAGTTCCAAATGGTTTAATAATTACAAATTTATCGTTAACACCATCTCTATTTGGAGAAAACCCTTCAGGTATATTAATACTTAATTCAGGAATTGTATATACAGTTGCAGTTTTACTAATTTCACCGTTTGGAATAGTTGAAGAAGAATTCATAGAAATTTTGCCAAATGGAGTTGTTGCATTAATTATAGCAGTATTATACAATTTACCGCTATACCCATATGGAATAATATTCAATACTATACTTAACGTATCAATTGATAATGGAGAAAGTGATGTTTGATTGCTTGTTAATGATATATCTGTTGTGCCATTAAATATTTTATTTGGGATTAATCCAGAAGTACTATTTACACTAACTACATTAAAAGTACTAGGTAAAATAATTGAATTTAATAAATTATCAGTAATTAAAACTCCATCAATTTTCTTATTCAATAAGTTTGAAATTACAAATTTGAAAGGAATATTAAATGTGGAATTAGATTGAAGTTGAGCTTCCCCAGCAATTTTTTGCAAGTGTATTACATCATTTATAGAAATCATATTGACTTTTAATCCAACAGTATCACTTTCAATTTGATTAACAATTTGATTAACAGTATAAGAATTTATTCCTTTTTTATTTCCCAATAGTGGAACAGAACTTAATTTAATACCATTTAATTGATAAGAAATAGTAGCTCCACTAATTGACTGTATTTGCACTCCAATATCTTTAGGATTTGTACTTAACCCAATTATATATGTTGAATCTTTAACAGTAGGAACTGGAGGCTTAATAATTACAGTATCATTAGTGTAATTTAAACTATACAATCTTGTTGTACTATCATAAGTTTTTAAATAATAAACATATTTACCAATAACCAAAGGAGTTGAAGGGGCAATTGGATCACATATTGAAGTTGCTAAATCACACCAAACCGGAACTGAGTTTACTGGGTATGTTTTAACTAAACCACTAATCGATTTAGGATAATTTGTATTATAAGTATACGTGGCATTTGATACAGTTGGGGCTTCTGGTCTTATATAACTTACAAAAAATCTCGTCTCCGTTTGTTCTATTGGGTCATTATCTCCATTAGGATCTGGATTAGTTCCCTCAACAGAAATATCATCAATATAATCGTAATCTAAAGTTGAGTGACCTGAAGCTTTTAAAGAGTTTAACCAAGTATAATTAATCTTATCTGTTATAACTTTCAATGTATAAGAAATTGTAGCACTATCTCCAACAGCTAATTTAGCAGAACTATCAATTAGTAATAGATTACTATATCCATTAAATAATGAATTGTATTTCATTCCGCCTGTAACAGATGGAGTATTAACTATATATGCAGAATCAGGGCTTGTAAATGTTTTACTTAAATCGTTCAAAATAGCTATTGTATCTAAATTTAAATTGCTATAATTTTTAATTTTAGCAACAAAATCAAAAGTATATCCTCCTGTTACTATACTTGCGTTACTAGCTGTCAATGAAACTCCAATTTTTTCAATAGGATATAAAGGCAAATATGTAGGTATAGGCGACCCTATTGATGTTATGTTAGGATGCGTTGTGATATTAATTCCATTATCTGAAAATGCTTTAGAAGTTTGTTGACTTATAGTTCCGTCATTTTTAGTAATAACCGCTTGTCCTTCAGTTTCAAATTGTAATTTCAAAGTAATACTATTTGGCGTGGCTGCAATTGACATAAAATATTGAACTTCTGCTTCTTCACTAATTGCAAGATTCACTCCATTATCTAATAAATAGTTTGCATCTAATGACGCATTTGACTTAACTGTACTTGATTGTTTTGTTGCATTAATTGATGAAGCACTAATTGCAGTCCCTTTACCAGTATAATTTGCATTTAATTTAATATTACCTGACTTTACCTTAATACTATCTAAAACGTAATTCAAATAGTTAGGAAATACCTGACTTAAATTTGCATTTACTTGAACATTTTTAAGTCCTAGTTCACCAGCATTTTTTAACTTAACCAATAATTGTGTTTTAAATGAATTGTCTGGTTGTTTTACAGGCGTCTCAGCTTTTAGAGTTAAAGCTAGATTAGGAGCAACAATATTAATAATTGAAGTATCTTTTGTAAATCCACTATTTCTCTCTGTTCCACCTGCATCAAATAATTTAAATATATTAAAAATGGTTGTTTTGGCAATTGGATTAAGTTTAAATATTGAACCATTTGACAAATTGGTTATTGTATCTTTATTTGAATTTTGATTATTTGATAATATAACAATAAATGGAGATGTACCCTCTGTAGTATTTAATTTAAATTGTAAAGTATCAGTATTTAATAAAGTATAGTCAATTGATGAAATACTGCCTTGAGGTTGATCTAATTTTACAGTAATATTCACCACTGCTGTTACCGACCCTCCACTATTACTAGCAGTAACTGTATAATTTGTAGCTGCACTATTTATTGTTGGAGTTCCACTTATAATACCAGTACTACTATTAATGACTAAACCGGATGGTAAATTTGGACTGATTGTATACCCTGTTACTGATCCACCACTAACCGTTGGATTTAATGCAGTAATTGCCGTCCCTTTAACATAAACATTTGGTGTAGTATAACTTAATCCACTTGGTGCACTTGGAAGAGGTTCATTAACTGTAATATTCACCACTGCAGTTACTGATCCTCCACTATTGCTTGCTGTAACGGTATAATTTGTAGCTGCACTATTAACTGTAGGTGTTCCACTAATAATACCAGTTCCACTATTGATCACTAACCCTGTTGGTAAACTTGGACTAATTGTATAGCTTGTTATTGCACCACCACTCACTGTTGGATTTAATGCAGTAATTGATGTTCCTTTAATATAAACATTTGGTGTTGTATAACTTAATCCACTTGGAGATTGAGCATTTACTGTAATATTCTTTGTAGCTGAATTCGAACAATTGCTATTACTAACCGTATATGAAATTTGACTCAAGCCTTCAGACAAACCAGAAACAGTTCCGTTTGAAATAGAAGCAATTCCTGATGAACTGCTTGACCATATACCACTAGGAGTATTATTTGATAAAGAAATATTAGACCCAATATTTACAGAAGATGGCCCGGAAATAGAAGCAACTGATGGTAATGAATAAACAGTTAAAGCAGGCAATGGTATTGCTGATGCTGGATTACCTACAGCACAATTAACATCAGAATTCAAAGACACTCCAATTATATCACCATTTGATAAATTATTTGTTGTTAATGTATTAGAATTTGCACCAATAGTAACTGAATTTTTAGTCCATATAAAAGATGGATTAGCGCCGCCATTAGTTGGATTAGCTGTGAAAGTAACATAATCACCACTACAAATTGTTGCTGGTGGATTTGAAATAGTTACAGAAATGGATGCACTTGGATCAATAGTTACTGATGTTGCATTTGTTGTCGAAGTTGCTGTATTAGGAGAGCAGGTTGAAGTAGCTACTAAATAATAATAATTTGTAACTTGACTTCCTGATGAATTTGTTGCAGAAAAAGAATAAGAATTACTAGTTTGTCCACTAATTATTGAACCTCCGGAATTAGAATTTACTGTTCCCCTACTATACCATTGATATGTTAAATTTGCACCAGAAGCTAAAGCGGACAAAGTTACAGTTGATCCTGAACAAACTACTCTTGGGGTAGGATGAGATGAAATACTCGTTGTTGCAGAACTTACTGAAAGTGTTGCAACATCTGAACTTGTATTACCACAAGTCGCACCTGTAACCAAACAATAATATTGATACCCATTTAAACCAGTAGAATTATTTATACTTAAAGTTGAAGTTGTTCCAGAAGTGGAGTAAATTGAACCATCAAGTGTATTTGTTATACTTACCCAATTTGAACTATTGTCAACTCTTCTAAACCATTGATACGAAATTGAAACCGCATTTGAGATTGCATTTATTGTAAAACTAGTTGAAGCTCCTGTACAAACACCTTTACTTGAAGGTTGTAAAGTTATTTGTGGCGGACTAGTAATATTAATTGCTGTATTAGTACTAAATGCTTCCGGACAAGTTCCATTCTGAGCATCAAATCTATACATAGCAGTTTCGCTTGGATTAGAAATTGTGTATGAAGTTAATCCACTTGTTAATGAAATATCAGTCCAAGATGAACCTCCATTCAATGATTTTTGCCATTTTAAAATATTACCATTATTTCCTGAAGAAGTTAAAACAATATCTGACGAATTAATACATTGACTACTACTTCCTGAAATAATTGTAGAATTACCTCCTATTGTTGGTGCATATGATGATACAGATAAACTAGAAACACCTGAATTTGCACTTGATCCACATCCATTTTTAGCAATTACAGAAATACTATTTGTTCCAGTGGCGTTAGCTGGCACATTCACAACTACATTAGTTGTTCCATCACCTCCACTAACAATTGTCCATGAATTTGGAATTGTCCAATCATAATCAGTTGCATTAGTTACAGGATTAATAGTATAATTCAAATTAGTAGAACCTTCAGAACCTGAAGCACAAACAGTAGAAGGTCCACTTGGAGCTGTAGGGTCAGCTGGGATTGATCCATAGGTTACATAAATTGAACTCGATACAGCATTACCACATGGAGCAGAATTTGGAGTAACTGTAATATAACCACTATTGTTTGTAGGTGTTACAGTTATTGAATTGATATTTGAAGTTGGACTTATAGTCCCCCAACCAGAAGGAATAGTCCATGTATAGTTTACACCTGCAGTAGATGGTATGGAATAAACTTGTGAAGTGCTTGAGCATATTGTAGTATTTCCTGAAATAACAGGGGCATCAAAATCATCTCTTAATGCAAAATAAGCATAACCCCAATGTCCACCTTGACTACAATCATCAGCTTCAAAATCAAGAATAATTGTTTTTCCTGCATAAGATCCCAAATTAGCTTGCACTTCAACCCAATCTTTATAGTATTCTTGAGTATTATTTAGTTGAGAATAATAAAATCCACTTGCATTTTTTTGTGCCAATGTAACACCAGGTGGAACATTATATGCCACAGATGCACATTTAATTGTGTCTTTTTGATTATTTAATAAATATTCTGCTGAACTTGGATCTCTTGAAGGATCTCTTACTGCAGCCGTAAATCTAGGTTGACTATCCCAAGTATGTCCAGGATCTTGTAGCACTAATGCATATGCATATGTAATAATATAATTAGTTACGTTTGCAGGTACAGAAATTCTATATGAAATTTTTCTAGCTTTATTTGAAGTAATTCTATTTCCGAGTTTTATAGAATATTTATATTGATATCCATTTATTTTTGGAACTTTTTGCAAATTAAATGCTGAAACATAAGTGTCTTTGTCAGGGCTACCATTATACTGTATAATTTGAATTGCAGTATCTGTAGCTGAAAAGGTAGGCGATGTTGTACCTGTTCTTTCCATCTGAATTTTTGTATTTGTTAATCCAGCTGGAGGTGGATTAAAATTATAATGTGACCAAGTTGAATTTGATCTTGTTGCACCATTATATTGTTCTAATGACCAAGACCAATATGAGAAGTTATTACTGCTAAAATTGAAGTTGCTATTATTAGCATTTTGCGAAAACGCATAATTTGAAATAAATATAAAAAAAATAACTAGTCTTATACCGAATTTATTCATTTCAATTAATATTTAATGGCGCTTGAGATAAAATGCAAACTAATCTTTGAGTTGATAGATATTGAACTTAATATATTAGATTCATATCCTGTTAAATCAGTTATCATCACATAAGGAGGATTTTTTGAAAAAATGAGATTAGAATTTGCTTTATTTTTTATTACAATACTTGAATTATTAGAAATTGAATTAATAAAATCATCTGTAT
>JBJOIU010000012.1:0-40119 GCA_046046935.1 Bacteroidota bacterium | reverse complement strand
TTGTATTTAGGGGTGGCCCAGCCTGGCGCCATTTTAGTATTTTCAGTTTCTCCTTATCAGTATTCATTAGCAGAAATGAGCAGATTAGTAGAAACCAATAATGCACAAATTGTACAACTGAATTCTATTTTTGACGAAGCCACTGGTGCCTATATTATTACTATTAAGATTAATAAAGAAGAAGCACAAGCAATTGTAGCTACTTTTCAGCGTTATGAATATCAGTTGCTTCATTATTTTGGTAATACACCTATCAATGATGATATCGAAGATCATTACCATCATCTAATGAATTATTTAGATGTTTAAATCCTATGTTTTATTTTTCTTTTTAATTATTGCTTTTGCTTTTTCGGCAAATGCACAAATTACTATTAGATCGATCACCATTAAGGGTAATAATAAAACCAAGTCTTATATTATTCAAAGAGAGCTGCCTTATCGTATTGGTTCTGTAGTGGCAGCAGATTCTTTAGAAACCTTAACCACCCTGGCACAACACCAAATTTTTAATACTAGTTTATTTAATGAAGCCAAGGTAGAAGCTATTAAAGTAGATAGTACCACGGCCGATGTATTGATCCATGTAAAAGAGCGTTGGTATTTATTTCCGCTGCCTTATTTTAGATGGGTTGATAGAAATTTTAGTCAGTGGTGGAATGAGCAAAACAGAAGTTTAGATAGAGTGAACTATGGCGTTAATTTTAGACAGAGTAATTTTTCTGGCAATAATGACAGATTGGTAATTGGTTTAATTACAGGCTATACACAACAAGCAATTCTAAGATACCAGATTCCTTTTATTGACAAAAAATTACAATGGGGCGTGGGTGCGGGTTTGCAATATTATACACAGAAAGAAATTAATTTTTCTACCAAGGGCGACAAGCAATTATTTTATAAATCTGATAAGATTTTAAAAGATGGCTTTAGAGGCAATGCGAATTTTTCTTTCAGACCTAATTTATTTGAAAGATATAATTTCCAAATTGGTTTGGGGGAAGAAAATATTGCTGAAGAAGCATTTGCAAAAGCCTCTAACTTATTGCCAACTTTATCTAGATCGATGCGTTATACCGATTTAACAATAGGGTATTCAAAAACAAAATTTGATTATAACGCGTATCCAACAAAAGGAGCAAGCACCGATTTTGCCTGGTACCAGAGATTAGCAAAGAATGCACCATTTAGTTCTTTTCAATTTAGAAAAATATTGGTACACCCTTTCAACAAAAGAAATTTTATTTACACGGAATCTAATTCACAAATTAAATTCTTAGCCAATCAGAATTATTTAGACCAACGATTATTGGGTTATGGTAATTTACAAATGAGTGGACTAGAATATTATGTGGTGGATGGGAATGCAGCTACTATTGGCAAATTTGCTTTTCATCATAAATTGGGAACGATTACTTTGCATAATCCAGTTACCAAAAAATTCTTGCCAGAAGTACAATACCATTTTTGGCTAAAATTGTTTACTCAATTAGGGTATGTGTATAGTGAAAAGCCCTTGAATGCGAATAGATTATCTAATACTTTGCTTAGAACTGCTGGAATTGGGTTAGATATTATTAGTATCTATGATTTTACCTTTAAAATAGATTATAGTGTGAACCAGCTTGGAGACAAAGGTTTATATTTACACGGTGGAATTAATTTTTAATTTTGACTAATGAAAGTTGCCATTTATAGTAGAGGGGTGGATATGGATCAACAGCAATCTCTGAATGCATTGTTGACCGAACTATATCGTTACGATATTGATATTTTTGTTTTCGAAGACCTTATGCAAAAATTTGACCTAAAAGCAATTGAAGGCAAACCTGCTTTAATACCTTTTAAAGATTCTCATGATTTACATAATGCCATTGATTGTTTAATTAGCGTTGGTGGTGATGGTACAGTCTTGGATGCCATAACTTTAGTAGGTGATACCAATATTCCTATCTTGGGAGTGAACTATGGTAGATTAGGTTTTTTAGCTTCTATTTCTAAAGACGAATTAAGTTTAATGGTGGATGCTTTAGTCAATAGATCTTATGTGATCGACAAAAGAACTTTAATTCATTTAGATGCAGATATACCTGTTTTTGGTGCAACGCCTTTTGCTTTGAACGAATTTGCTATTCATAAAAGAGATACTTCTCCAATGATTAAAATTCACACTTATTTGAATGGTGAATTTTTGAATTCTTATTGGGCAGATGGTTTGATTGTTGCAACGCCTACCGGCTCTACTGGATACAATATGAGTTGTAATGGTCCTATTTTATTTCCAGAGTCTGCAAGTTTTGTTATTACTCCAGTAGCACCGCATAATTTAAATGTGCGTTCTATTGTTGTGCCCGATACTTCTGTTATTTCTTTTGAAATAGAGGGGCGTACTGAAGAAATTATTTGTGCATTAGATGCTAGAAAAGAAATTGTATCTAAGAAAATTCAATTAGCAGTAAAAAAAGAATCTTTTACAGTGAGTTTTATAAGACTGAATGAGAACAGCTATTTGAGCACTTTAAGAACCAAGCTTATGTGGGGCTTGGATAAAAGAAATTAAACAATGCGCGTTCATTATATTTTATTACTAGTTGTTTTATTGTTTGGATCTGTTGTGAACGCGCAACACTTACAATTAATTAATGACAAAGGCGAGGCAGGGGTTTATATGGGCTATAGTTCCTATAATGGTGATATTGCTTCTGATGTACAGTTTATCAAAATGAATTACGGTGCTTTTTATAAAAAACAATTGAATGCCTATATTGGTCTTAGATTGAATTATGAAAAATTGAATATTGGCGCTAATGATTTGAATTCTAAAAATGCCTATGATCTTGCAAGAGGATTTAATTTTGCAAGAGACTTTCATGAAATAAGTGTTTTGTCTGAATTGTATTTTAATCGTTTTATTACAGATAGAAAAGAATTTAAATTTTCTCCTTATGTAGGTTTTGGTGCAGGTTATTTATTGAAGGGTAATATTGATGATGCTCCAGGTGAAAGCCAAAGTGCAACAAATAGAATTGTAACGCTTCCTATTAATCTTGGTTTTAAATGGAATGTATATAAGCAAGTGAATTTGTTCGGTGAATTTAAATACCGTTTTACTACATCTGATTATGTTGATCATTTTGCTGACGCTACTCCTCTAAAGCAAAGCACTTCTGCAATTATTTCTTATCAAGGTAGCAAATCTGGTAAAGACGAATTGCTTTCTGCTTCTATGGGCCTCTCTTATAATTTTAGAAAAATTTATGGTCCTGAGAAATTTAAACAATCTAAAAAGAAAAAAGCAGACATCGAAGACCATACCCCTAAGCAAAAAGCTAAATTCCTTTTTTTATTTCCTATTAAACGCAAATAAGCTTCGTTTACTTATTTTTACATTATGGAAAATCTGGATTTGAACCGACTCCCCCAACATATTGCCATCATCATGGATGGTAATGGTAGATGGGCACAGGAGCAAGGGCAAGACCGCTTATTTGGGCATTATCATGGGGTCATCAGCGTTAGAAAAGTGGTGGAAGCTGCTGCCGAAATTGGTATAAAGTACCTTACCATGTACGCTTTTAGTACCGAAAACTGGGATAGGCCTACCGAAGAAGTGAATGGCCTAATGACCCTTTTTGTGGAGACGATTGCCAAGGAAGTGCCAGATTTGAATAAAAATAATATCCAATTACAGTTTATAGGGGATTTATCTGCCCTTCCCCCGCATGCCAGTGCCGCTTTGGCTCAAGCCACTGCTGATACAGCTAAAAATACCGGTTTAAGGCTAATTATTGCCCTTAGTTATAGCAGCAGATGGGAATTGGTGCATGCAGCTAAACTTATCGCAGAACAGGTTCAAAAGGGTAGTTTAGCCCCTTCGGATGTGAATGAGGCTATTTTTGAGCAAAGCCTTACTACCAAAGGGATTCCTGACCCAGAATTGATGATTCGCACCAGTGGAGAACACCGTATTAGTAATTTCTTATTATATCAGTTAGCCTACGCAGAATTGTACTTTACCGACACCCGTTGGCCAGATTTCAGAAAAGAGCATCTTGTAGAAGCCATCCTAGACTACCAGTCTCGTGAGCGCAGATTTGGCAAAACCAGCGCCCAGATTCAGTCAAATGCATAAAATAAATAATATGTTATTTTCTGCTTTTTAACAAAGACTTTGGGATTTTACGAGTAATTTGCGACACTTTTAAGATTATAAATTATAGCCCCACCAGCAGATGCAGAAATTGACCCGTTTTATTATTGGATGTATATCGGTACTTGTATTGTCGTCAACTTGTTTTGCTCAGGAAACTCCTGTTAAAGACTCTGTTACTCAGATCAATGTTAAGTTACAAAACCTATTTAGTCAACGTATAGTTTCAAAGTACAAAATCCGCTCTATTAAGGTGGTGGGTAATGAGTATTTTGACGAAAGCCTTTTGATGTCTTTATCTACCTTAAATGTTGGAGATGAGGTTCAAATTCCAGGAGGAGATAATTTCTCTAAAGCCATCCGTAAGTTGATGGATCAAAACTACTTCAGTGATGTAAGTATTTTTATTACCGATTTACAAGACAAGGATATTGATGTTGAGATTAATGTTGTAGAGCGTCCTCGTTTATCTAGATTTAATTTTATTGGTGTTAAGAAATCTGAAAAAGACGAGTTGTCTGGTAAAACTGGTTTAACTCCTAACAGGGTTATCACAGAGAATATGAAGATTACTGCTATCGAAGGCATTAAAAAGTTTTATGCAGAGAAAGGTTTTCAAGATGCCACTGTGGTGATCAAAGAACAGAAAGATGCTGCTAGAAAAAATAATTTATTATTAGACTTTGTGGTAGATCGCGGTCCTAAAGTGCGTATTAATAATATCAATTTTGGGGGTAATCAAATAGATGAAGTTAAACTTAAGAAAAGCTTAAAAGAAGTTCATGAGAAGTCTAGAATGACTTTATATCCAATGAACGATAAGCCTGTGATTGTTAAAACTACACCTTATACTTTTGAACAATACATGCAAGAGAAGGGTTATTTAACTTTTACAAAAACAAGAAAGATTTTAAATCCTTATTTACGCATAAAGTTATCTGGCTCTAAGTATAATCCTAAAAAATACGACGAAGCAAAAGATAATCTATTAAACTATTATAACTCTCTTGGTTTTAGAGATGCGGTGATTGAAAAAGATACGGTATATCATAATGCTGCTGGCAATTTAAATATTGACATGCAAATGAAAGAGGGTAAGAAATATTATTTCGGTAATTTAACTTGGAGAGGTAATACTAAGTATTCTGATTCTTTATTGACAAGTATTTTGAATATTAAGAAAGGGGATATTTACAATAGAGAAATTCTATTTAATAAATTAGGCAAGACCCCTACTGCAGAAGGTGGTGACGTAAGTGGTTTATACCAAGATGATGGGTATTTGTTTTTCCGAATAGATCCTATCGAGACTGCAGTATATAATGATACCATCGATTTTGAAATCAGAGTGATGGAAGGTCCTCAAGCTACCATTAAAACTATTCGTATTGCTGGTAACGAAAAAACTAAAGACTTTGTGGTGCGTAGAGAGATCAGAACTATTCCAGGTGATAAGTTTAGCCGTACTTTATTAATTCGTTCTCAGCGTGAGATCGCACAGTTGAATTATTTTGACCAAGAGAAAATTAAAATGGAACCTATTCCGAATGCGGAAGATGGTACTGTAGATATTAACTATGGTGTAGAAGAAAAATCTAGTGATCAGTTAGAGTTGAGTGCAGGTTGGGGTGGTTATATTGGCTTGACGGGTACGTTAGGTGTAACTTTTAATAACTTCTCTTCTAAAAATATCTTTACTAAAAAAGCTTGGGATCCATTACCAATGGGTGATGGTCAAAAATTAAGCTTGCGTGTTCAGAGTAATGGTAAAGCATTTAGATCTTATAACTTTACTTTTACTGAACCTTGGTTTGGAGGTATTAAAAGAAACTCTTTGACTTTTAGTGTGTACAATACGAAGTATGGTCAATCTTATGATATGCTAACGGGTATGTATAATCCTAATGCTGCAGATCAAAGATATATTTCTACTACAGGTGCTACTTTAACTTTTGCAAGACAGTTGACTTGGCCTGATGACTATTTCTCTTTTAGTACTGGTTTAAACTTTACTAGATATACTTTAAAGAACTACGCAATTGATCCTTATAACTTGCCCAACTTTGATAATGGTAATGTAAATAATCTGAATCTTAGATTGGCTTTACAAAGAACTTCAGTAGATCAGCCTTTGTTCCCAAGAACAGGTTCTACTTTCTTATTGAGTGCGCAATTGACTCCGCCATATTCTTCTTTTGATCCTAATTTTTCTAAAAAGGCCAACCCTTATGAATTATTAGAATACCACAAATGGAGATTCAATGGTGAATGGTATGTGCCATTAGGAAAGCCTGCTGGCGAAGAACATAACAAGCAATTTGTAATGAAGTTTGCTGCTAAGTTTGGCTTCTTGGGTAGATACAATGAAACGATTGGTATTTCTCCTTTTGAAAGATTCCAAGTGGGTGATGCAGGTTTAAGTAATCAGTTTGCTTTATTAGGATATGATATCATTGCACAAAGAGGTTATCCAGTGTATGAATCTTCTAATCCAAAAATTAATCCTGATCAACAATCTTCTAGACAAAAATTTACGATGTTTAACAAGTATGTTGTTGAATTAAGATATCCTTTAAGTTTAGCTGCTAGCAGTACTATTTATGCTTTAACTTTCTTCGAAGCAGCCAATGGTTGGTATAGCATGAAAGATTATAATCCATTTAATCTAAGAAGATCTGTAGGTGTGGGTATGCGTTTCTATCTACCTATGTTTGGTTTATTAGGATTTGATTATGGTGTAGGTATTGATAGATTGAATTCAACTAACTCTTTAAAAGATGCGGGTAGATTCACTTTTATGTTAGGCTTTGAACCAGAATAGACATTTTATTTATAATTCATTTTAAATTTTTCAAAATGCAATTCAAAAAATTATACTTACTACTTGCTTTAAGTATTTGCACTGTTTTTGCTGTGCAAGCTCAAAGTCGTTATGCTGTGATTAATACCAAGTATATTTTAGATAAAATTCCAGAATATAAGGAAGCCGATAAAAAATTAAAAACTTTAGGAGATCAATGGCAGGCAGAGATTGACGAGAAGCAACAGTTTTTAGACAAAATGTATAAAAACTATGAAGCCGAGCAATTCATGTTGTCTGAAGAATTGAAGAAAAAGCGTGAGGATGAACTATTTATAAAGGAAAAAGAATTGAGAGATTTACAAAAGAAGCGCTTTGGTTATGAGGGTGATTTGTTTAAAGAGCGTCAAAAATTGGTTAAGCCTATTCAGGATAAGGTATATAATGTGGTTCAAAAAATGGCTATCGCTCGTTCATATGACTTCATTTTGGATAAAAGTGAAGGAATAACCATTATATTTGCTGACCCAAAACTGGATAAAAGCGACGATGTTTTAAAAGAATTGGGTATTAATAACTAAGTATAACACAACACAAAAAATAGAACAAATGAAAAAAGGTTTCTTATTTGCAGCCATCCTATTAGTAGCTGCTTCATTCACTAACACAGCTTCTGCTCAAGTTAAAATTGGTTATTTCGATGACCAAAGCGTAATTGCTTTATTCCCTGGTATCCAAGAAAAATTAGATACTGTGTTACAATCTTATGCAAAAGATACTTTACAAGATGAGTATAACTACACTTTAAAAAGCTACCAAGTTAAAGATAGTATCTACAGAAAAGATTCTTTAGAATTATCTAAAAGACCAAAAGCTTTACAGTTGTCAACTGACGAGTTAAATCAATTAAAATACAAATTGATCAACTGGCAACAATACCAACAAGAGATGATGCAACAAAAGCAAGAAGCTTTGTTGTTACCATACAGACAAAAAATTGCTGCTGCTTTAAGTGAAGTAGTTGCAGAAAATAAATACACGATGGTGTTAAAGGCTGAGTCTTTATCTCCATATGCTCAACCTTCTATTGCAGACAACTTAACAATTCGTGTTGCAATGAAGTTGAAATTGGCTTTACCTAAAGAAGTAGAAGAAGCTTTCAAAGCAGCTACTGGCGGTGCTTCTGCTAAAACAGCAGCTCCAGCTAAGAAAGGATAATTCTAGCACAACAATATTTTTAGTAAGAACCTCGTTGTTATGCAACGAGGTTCTTAGTTTTACATATCTAATTAATTTTATGGCTGCACCTATTGGCGTTTTTGATAGTGGATATGGTGGTTTAACCATCTTGAAAGCTTTAAAAAAGCAATTGCCCCAGTACGATTATATTTACTTGGGAGACAATGCGCGCGCGCCATATGGTACTCGATCTTTTGAAACAGTTTACGAGTATACACTAGAAGCAGTAAAATGGTTTTTTGATCAGGGTTGTGAATTAGTCATCTTGGCTTGTAATACAGCTTCTGCAAAAGCACTTAGAAATATTCAACAATTAGACCTGCCTACACTAGCTCCAAATAAAAGAGTATTAGGTGTGATTAGACCAAGTAGTGAGGTGTTAGGTAATTATTCTGTTTCTAAACAAGTGGGCATTATGGGTACTTCTGGTACCGTACAGAGCGAAAGTTATTTGATAGAGATGGCGAAGTTCTTTCCAGAGGTAAAAGTATTTCAACAAGCCTGTCCTATGTGGGTGCCAATTATTGAAAACGGGGAATACGATGGGGAAGGTGCCGACTTTTTTGTAAAGAAATACTTGGATCAGCTTTTGGCTCAATCTAAGGATATCGATGCTGTTTTGCTGGCTTGCACGCATTACCCTCTATTGGAGGCTAAGATTAAGGCCTATGCTCCCAAGGATATTAAGTTTATTTCTCAGGGCGAGATTGTGGCCCAAAGTTTGTCCATTTATTTAGAAAATCACCCAGAAATAGCCCAAAAATGTAGTAAAAATGGCCAAATTGCCTTTTTTACCACAGATAATGAGCAGGTATTTGAACAACAGGCTGGTTTATTCTTTGGTCAAAAAATTGCAGCAAAACACACAGATTTAGCTTAAAAATTCAAAAAATACCCTATTTTTGCCGTCCTTTCACGGGTAGTGGTATGGTGACTGCTATTAGAAACGGATTTAGAACTAAAGTATTAACATCAAGGGCGATAGGAATATTCCTAATAACCCGATAAAAAAAGTAGAATATGAAACGTACATTCCAACCTCATAAGCGTCGTCGTAAATCAGTGCATGGTTTCCGTAAGCGTATGGAATCAGCAAATGGTCGTAAAGTTTTAGCTAGTCGCCGTAAGAAAGGACGTAAGAAATTGACTGTATCAAGCGAGAAAGGTTTAAAATAATTTAATACCTAACGCAGAAACTTATAATTTTAAAGTCCTCTCGATATTTCGGGGGGACTTTTTTAATGCCCTTAAACTTTTTCATTGTCCACTAATTTTACTTATCAAAAAAAAGATAAACTTAAAAGTAGAAAGCAAACACAGTTCTTGTTTGCTAAGGGACAATCTATGAATGCCTTTCCCATTAAGTTAATTTATACCATCGAACAGCTTGAGCCTGTCGAATCGCCAGAATCAGGAACATTACAAGCTGGGGTAGGAGCGCCTAGTAGAACTTTTAGAAAAGCAGTTGCACGTAATAGAGTGAAGCGCTTATTAAGAGAAGGCTATAGATTAGAAAGACCTGCTTTTGTTGAAGCTACTAATGCCGCTATGGCAAAGCTTCGCGTGAATTTATTTTTCTTGTATACAGATGCAACGGTGATTGATCAAAAAGCGATCCAAGAAAAAATTAAACAATTGCTTGCTAGATTAGCAGAGAAAATTAATACCACTAGACCATCCTAGTATGGAACTGATTAAAAAAATAGTCGCTTTTCCTTTTGTGGTATTGATTAAATTTTATCAATATGTACTCTCTCCTTATTTAGGTGGAAGCAAGTGTAGGTATACACCTTCTTGTTCTCAATATACTATGGATGCTATAAAAAAGTTTGGCCCCATAAAAGGTGTCTTTCTAGGGGCCAAACGTATAAGTAGATGTCATCCAGGTGGTGGTCATGGTTACGACCCCGTTCCTTAATGTTTCTTTTATTTATTTTGCTGCAGCAAATCTTTCAGCAACTACTGTCCAATTAACTACATTCCAGAATGCTGCTAAATAATCAGCTCTTCTGTTTTGATATTTTAAATAGTAAGCATGTTCCCAAACATCTGCGCCTAATAATGGGGTTCCTTTTACTTCTGCAACATCCATTAATGGGTTGTCTTGATTCGGTGTAGAGCTTACTTCTAATTTGCCCTCTTTTACAATCAACCATGCCCAACCAGATCCAAATCTTGTCATACCCGCAGTAGCGAATTTTTCTTTGAATGCGTCCAAGCTTCCAAAAGCAGCATTGATAGCATCTGCTAAAGCTCCAGTTGGTGCTCCACCAGCATTTGGTGCTAAGCTATTCCAGAAAAATGTATGGTTCCAATGTCCACCGCCATTGTTTCTTACTGCAGGGCTGATGCTTCCAGCTACAGCTACTAATTCTTCGATGCTCTTGCCTTCGTTAGGTGTGCCAGCAACAGCTTTATTTAAATTGTCTACATATGCTTGGTGATGCTTGCCATGGTGAATTTGCATGGTCAATGTATCAAAATGTGGTTCTAATGCTTCGTGTGCGTATGGTAACGCAGGTAATGTAAATGACATATTGCTTGATTTTATTGTTTCTTAATGAGCTTCAAAATTACACCCCTTTGCGCGCATTTGCTCTGCTTATATCTTTTTTTTCTTAAATAGTAATTGCCTGTTTTTGCAAAGAATCAATACTATCCCTCGTCTCGCGGCTCGCTTTCGCTCGAACGCTCGCTCGGTATAGCATTGATTCTTTGCTCATCAAATTGCTTATTTTTTTAAAATAAAGAATAAATCAGAATATATAAGCAATGCAAATGAATAGAGGAGGCGGCGATAGAACCCCGAGGCCGATATCTGTTCGTGCAGCGAGAGGCTGAGGGGTTGCTATCAACGCCGCTTAAAAATGAGTATGAAAATTTATCTTTTTGCTTTAAAGAAATCTGTCATGAGCGCTGCGCAATCGGATGCGAGCACGCCACCGGTGATAGTAGTGGCAGGATGGAAGGGATTCTTTTCGCTTACTCTGCGGTAACTATTTTTTTCATCAGAAGCGCCAAATACTATATGGCCTATTTTATTCCAATACAATGCACCTGCACACATCAAACATGGTTCGAGTGTTACATACAATGTGGCTTCTGTTAAATATTTTTCTTGTAATTGCTCGCATGCACTTGTTATAGCTAATATTTCTGCATGCGCTGTAACGTCTTTCAATAACTGCACTTGGTTATATGCTTTGGCGATTATTTTACCATGCATTACCACTACTGCTCCAACAGGCACTTCATCAACGTCAAAGGCCCTCTGTGCTTGCACGAGGGCCTGACGCATGAATGATTCATGATCTTGTGTCATGTAATTTATAATCTTTGGATACGTATATTTCTATACCATACTTGATCGCCATGATCTTGTAAACCAATATGTCCAGTAAATACTTTTCCGAAATCTGGTGATTCACCTTTTGAGAACTTGCTATTCTTAATCAAATTTCTCCAAGCATCATCTCCAATAGTTGTTGTCACAGTAGTAACACCATTTAATTTTAAAGTCAATGTGCCTTTTTCATTTATGATATCCACTAAATTCCATTCGCCTACTGGTTTTACTGCTCCTTCAACACCAGCTACTAAATCATATAAATTTCCAGCTCTGTGTTTGATGATTTTTCCATCTGCATGACCATCATTGTCTAAGACTTGCATTTCTGGTCCTGTATACCAAATATAGTTGTACTTCTTAGGCTCGTCTTGTACAAAGAATATAATACCGCTATTTCCTTTGTTAGAAATTTTCCATTCTAATTGCAAATGGAAATCGCCATAGCTTTCATTGGATACAATATCTCCACCACCTTTAATTTGCCACCCTTGTTTATTAGTTGGATCTAACATTAAGGTACCATCAATTACTTTCCAAGCTTCTCCTACAGCATCTTTGCCATAAGTATGCCAGCCTGATGTGGTTTTTCCGTCAAACAATGAAGTCCATTCCTTTTTTTGTGCATTGATTTGCGTACAAGCAAATAATAACACTAGAGCAAGCAATCGTTTTTGCATGGTGTTTATTTTAATGTGTAACTAAGCTACTATTTTTTTAATAAGAATATGTATTTTATCATCGCTTCAGCATCTTCTTGGCTGATTTGTGGATGTGGTGTCATTGGTACTGCACCCCAAACGCCGCTTCCGCCTTTGATTACTTTTTCTGCCAACATTTTTACATTCTCTTCAGTGTTTTCGTATTTAGCAGCAACATCTTTGTATGCTGGTCCAATATTTTTTTCTGAAGTCTTGTGGCAAGTTAAACAATCGCTTCCAGCTACTAAGGCTAAACCTTTTGTATAATCAGGGTTTGCAGACAAATCGTTCGAAGCTGTTGCTGCAGGAGCTGCTGCTGTTTCTTCTGTTTTTTTCTCGCCTGATCCACCACATGCTGCTAACAATATTACTGCAGCCATTGTACCTAAAACCTTTTTCATAATCGTTGTGTTTTTATTTGTTATATACCTAATATTTTTTTGTTAAATGCTTCATCAGATCCAGTGCTCGCAAAATCATCAAATGCTTTTTCTGTTACTTTGATAATATTGTTTTGAATAAACACTGCTCCTTCTGCTGCACCCACTTCTGGATGCTTTAAGCAACATTCCCATTCCATTACTGCCCATCCTTTATAATCGTAGGCTGCTAGTTTGCTAAAGATGCTTTTAAAATCTACTTGACCATCGCCTAAAGATCTAAATCTTCCAGCACGATCAATCCAATTCTGATAGCCACCATAAACACCTTGCTTTGCAGATGGATTAAACTCGGCATCTTTTACATGAAACATTTTGATACGCTCATGGAATGCATCTATGTATCCTAAATAATCCATGCATTGTAAAACAAAATGCGATGGATCATATAATAAACATGCTCTTTTGTGTTGATTGACTTTGTCTAAAAACATTTCGTAAGAAATACCATCATGTAAATCTTCGCCAGGATGTATTTCATAACATAGGTCTACTCCATGTTGATCAAACTCATTCAAGATAGGCATCCATCTTTTGGCTAATTCTGTAAATCCTGTTTCTACTAATCCTGCAGGTCTTTGTGGCCAAGGATATACGGTATGCCATAGTAATGATCCACTAAATGTAGCGTGCGCATTCAATCCTAAATTTTGAGAAGCTTTTGCTGCATATTTTAATTGTTGCACTGCCCATTCTGTTCTGGCTTTAGCATTACCGCGAACTTCTGCTGGAGCAAATCCATCAAACTGCGCGTCGTATGCTGGATGCACTGCTACCAATTGTCCTTGTAAGTGTGTAGACAATTCTGTGATTTCTAAACCAGCAGCATGCACAATACCTTTTATTTCATCTGCATATGTTTTGCTTTCTGCAGCTTTTTGTAAATCGATACATCTTGCATCCCAACTTGGAATTTGCACTCCTTTGAAACCCAATGATGCTGCCCATTTACAAATACTTTCTAGTGTATTAAAAGGTGCAGTATCTCCCATGAATTGTGCTAAAAAAATAGCTGGGCCTTTTACTGTTGTCATTGTTTGTTGTTTTAACCTGTTATTTGTTGAACCCTTCGATTATATCACGTATGGTGTCCATTTTTTATCTGATTGAGAAGAAGCCACTACATTATCAATAAAGGCCATTCCTCTTAATCCATCTTCTATTCCCGGGAAATCCAACATTTCTGCAGTAGGGGTTGTGCCATCCATTTTACATCCTAATGTTAATGCGAAATTGCGGTAGATATTAGCAAATGCTTCTAAATATCCTTCAGGATGTCCTGCCGGAGTGCGACAATTATGCGTAGCCATTGGAGATAAATAATGTCCATTGTTTCCACCTGCTCTATAAATTTGTGTAGGCTGATCTAACCATTTTACTTGTAATGTGTTTGGCTCGTGTTGATACCATTCTACACCACCTTTTTCTCCATACACTCTTATTCTAATTCCGTTTTCTTCTCCAGCAGCTACTTGTGATGCCATCAAGACACCTTTTGCACCATTGTCAAACTTTAACATCACAGCTCCGTCATCATCCAATACTCTACCTTCTACCATGGTATTTAATTCGGCACATACATCTGTGATTTTTGATCCCGTTACATATTCTGCTAAATGTGCTGCATGCGTTCCGATATCCCCCATCACCGAGCTCTTTCCAGATTTTTTTGGATCTGTTCTCCAAGCTGCTTGTGCATTACCTTCTCTTTCAGATAATTTGCTTAACCAGCCCTGAGGGTATTCTACCCATACCTTTCTCACTTTTCCCAATTGGCCTTCCTTAATCATTGCCTTGATTTGTTTTACCAAAGGATAGCCAGAATAGGTATGCGTTAAACATAATATCAAACCTGTTTTATCTAAAATTTGTTTTAACTCTTTTGCTTCGTCCAATGAGAAAGTAATTGGTTTTTCTATCACCACATTAAAGCCATGTTCTAAGGCCATTTTTGCTGGAGCAAAATGCGCAAAATTGGGTGTTACAATGGTTACAAAATCCATACGCTTGTCAGCAGGCAATGCTGCTTCGGCTTTGATCATTTCTTCGAAAGTCAAGTAGGTCCTATCTTTTGGAAGAAACAATGCCTCTCCTGAAGCCACTGCTATTTCTGGATTAATACTCAAAGCACCACAACATAATTCGATTAAACCATCCATGTTGGCTGCTAATCTGTGAATGGCACCGATGAAGGCATCTTTACCTCCACCCACCATACCCATGCGTAATTTTCTATTCATTGGTTAATTTTTTAATACAAGAATCGTCTTTCATTGTGTCATTATAACACTTTATAATATACACTATAGCAATTTCCTGATTATTTCTTAAAAACAGCCCTTTTTTAGAGAAAATATTATAAAAGATTGCAAATTAATTTTTACATTTATAGACTCAACAAAGTTGTTTCCTATGTCTAATCAAGTTAATCGACGTAAGTTAATTAAGCAGGTGTTATCTGGCTCTGCAGCCATTGCTGCTGGGGTGAGTTTGCCAGCTCCTTTATTAGCAGCTACAAAAGAAAATACTAGTGGAACACTTTCTTTGAAAGGAAATATTAATCATTCTGTTTGCTATTGGTGTTATGGCGATTTGAGTTTAGAACAAATGTGCTTAGAAGTGAAGAAAATTGGCTTTGGCGCCATTGATTTATTAAAACCAAGTGAATGGCCTATTGCCAAAAAACATGGCCTTCATTGTTCTATGTGTTACACTGCTGGTGAAACTAGTTTAACCAAGGGTTGGAACAATAAAGCGCATCATGCATGGTTGATTAAAGATTACTTAGAAGCAATCCCTTTGGTGGCAGCTGCTGGATATACTAATTTAATTTGTTTTGCAGGCAACCGTAATGGAATGGATGACGAAACTGGTTTACAAAACTGTGTGGAAGGTTTAAAACAAATTATGCCTTTGGCTGAAAAACATGGCGTGATTATTCAAATTGAGTTATTCAATTCTAGAATTGATCACAAAGATTATATGGGCGATAAATCTGCGTGGGGTATTGAATTATGCAAGCGTTTAGGTTCTCCCAATTTTAAAATCTTATTTGATATTTATCATATGCAAATTGACGAAGGAGATATCATTCGCTCTATTCAAGACAATCACCAATATTTTGGTCACTATCATACAGCGGGTGTGCCAGGTAGAAATGAAATTGATGAACGTCAAGAATTATATTATCCTGCAATCATGCGTGCAATTGCTGCAACAGGATATAAGGGACATGTAGCGCAAGAATTTATTCCAAAAGACAAAGATGCAATGGCTTCTCTTAGAAAGGCTATTGAAATCTGTGATATTTAAATTTAATTTTTTAGTATAACAATTCAAATTTTAAGCAATGGCGGATCAACAGTATGACGCAATCGTAGTAGGCTCTGGAATTAGTGGTGGATGGGCTGCTAAAGAGCTAACAGAAAAAGGATTAAAAGTATTGATGTTAGAGCGCGGTAGAAATATCGAGCACATCAAAGATTATGTGAATGCTAATAAAGAAGCATGGGATCATCCACATAGAGGCGGTAGAACTCAGAAGATGATCGAAGAGTATCCTGTGTTAAAGCGTGATTATCCTTTGAACGAAACTAATCTAGATTATTGGGCAGTAGATAAAGATTCTCCATATGTTGAAACCAAGCGTTTTGACTGGTTTAGAGGATACCATGTAGGTGGCCGTTCTTTAATGTGGGGTAGACAATCTTATCGTTGGTCTGATTTAGATTTTGATGCAAATGCAAAAGAAGGTGTTGGTGTTGACTGGCCTGTGCGTTATAAAGAAATTGCTCCTTGGTATGATTATGTAGAAAAATTTGCAGGTATTTCTGGTAACAGAGATGGACTAGATGTTTTACCTGATGGTCAGTTCTTACCTCCAATGGATTTAACATGTGTGGAGAAAGATGTGGCTGCTAGAATTAAAGAAGCATTCAAAGGCGAGCGTCATTTAATTATTGGTCGTACTGCGAATATTACTGTTCCTCATGAAGGAAGGCCAGGTTGTCAGTTTAGAAATAAATGTTGGTTGGGTTGTCCATTTGGTGGATACTTCAGTACACAGTCTTCTACTTTACCAGCAGCAATGGCTACAGGTAAATTAACATTAAGACCATTCAGTATTGTTACAAAGGTTTTATATGATAAAGATAAAAAGCGTGCTACTGGCGTTGAAGTGTTAGATGCTGAAACCAATAAAACAATTGAGTACAAAGCGAAAATTATTTTCTTAAACGCTTCTACTTTAAATAGTACTTGGATCTTGATGAATTCTGCTACTGATGTTTGGGAAGGTGGATTAGGTAGCAGTTCTGATGCTTTAGGTAAAAACTTAATGGATCATCATTTAGGTATTGGTGCTGGTGGTTATGTAGAAGGTTACGAAGACAAATACACTTTTGGTAGAAGAGCCAATGGTTTCTATATCCCACGTTTCAGAAATGTAGGTAATGATAAGCGTGATTATTTACGCGGATTTGGTTATCAAGGTTCTGGAAACCGTCAGGGTTGGAGACATGATGTTGCTGAATTCAGCATTGGTGGTGAGTTTAAAGATGCGATGACTGAGCCAGGTATCTGGACAGTGGGCATGGGTGGATTTGGTGAAATGTTACCGGATCCAACGAATAAAGTAACATTAGATAAAAATGTTAAAGATAAATGGGGATTAAACGTATTGAATATTGATTGTGAATTAAAAGACAATGAAATAAAAATGCGTAAAGATATCATGACAGATGCGCAAGAAATTTTAGAAAAAGCGGGCGTAAAAGGTGTTCAGGTTCGTGACGGAGATGGTACTCCAGGTAGAGGTATTCACGAAATGGGTACTGCACGTATGGGTAGAGATGCAAAGACTTCTGTATTGAATGGTAACAACCAAGTATGGGATGCTCCTAACGTATTTGTAACTGATGGCGCTTTCATGACAAGTGCTTCTTGTGTGAACCCTTCTTTAACTTATATGGCATTTACTGCACGTGCTGCTGAATTTGCAGTAAGTGAATTGAAAAAAGGTAACTTGTAATGAACAATAACCCAATAATAATTAATTAAAAAATATTTTATGATGAATAGAAGAGAAGCCTTATCAAGAGTTGCCATCATTATGGGTGGTACTGTTTTAGGTGCAGAAGCTTTCTTGTCTGGTTGTAAAACAGCTAGTACTGGAATTAGTTTTTCTGCTGCAGATATTTCTTTCTTAGACGAAGTTGCTGAAACTATTTTGCCAGCAACTAATACGCCGGGAGCTAAAGAAGCTAAAGTAGCTGAGTTTATGAAAGTAATGGTAACTGATTGTTACGAAGCAAAAGACCAAACCATCTTTATGGATGGCATCAAAAAATTAGATGAAGCATCTAAAAAAGCCAATAGCAAATCTTTCATGGAAGCTGATGCTAAACAACGTCATGATTTATTAGTGACTTTGGATAAAGAAGCTAAGGACTATGAAAAAGCGAAGAAGCAAGATGAGCCTAAGCATTATTTTACGATGATGAAGGAATTAACCTTAACAGGTTTCTTTACTTCTGAAGTTGGTGCTACTAAAGCTTTACGTTATGTTGCAGTACCTGGTAAATTTGAAGGTTCTGTGCCATATACAAAAGGTGAAAAAGCATGGGCTACTAGTTAATTTTTTAAATTATATTTTATGTCTAATTCTAGAAGAGATTTTTTACGCAACTCGGCTTTAGCAGGTTTAGCATTGAGTGTGCCTTTTCGTAATCAATTAATGGCGATGGCTCCAACTGGGAAGCCTTTTGGCATGCAATTGTGGACTGTGAAAGAAGCCTTGGCAAAAGATCCTTTAGCTGTATTAAAGCATTTGTCTGCAAGTGGCTACAAGCAAATTGAAAGCTTTGAAGGGGATAAAGGTATTTTCTGGGGAATGAAAAATACCGAGTTCAAAAAAACAATGGATGGATTAGGTATGAAAATAGTGTCTGCGCATTGTGATCATGTAAATAATTTTGAACGCAAAGCTGCTGAAGCTGGAGAGATTGGTATGAAATATTTAATTTGTCCTTGGGTTGGTCCTCAGGATTCTTTAGATAAATACAAGCGTCTTGCAGATCAGTTTAATACTTGTGGCGAGATTGCTAAAAAGAACGGTATTCGTTTTGCTTATCACAATCACGATTATTCTTTTAAGGCTTTAAATGGTGTGGTACCTCAGGATCTAATGATTCAAAACACCAATGCTGCTTTAGTAGATTTTGAAATGGATATGTATTGGACTGTGGCCGCAGGAGTAGATCCTATTGCTTACATGAAAAAATTCCCTAATCGTTTCAAATTGGTACACGTTAAAGACTTAGTAAAATTAGATAAAGGTGAACACGAATCTTGTATTATTGGCAAAGGCACTATTGATTATAAGTCTTTACTACCTCAAGCTACACAACAAGGTGTTCAATACTTTATTGTAGAACAGGAAGCATATACAGGCACTACAGAATTAGATGCTGCAAAAGCAGATGCTGTTTATATGAAAACTTTAAGTTGGTAAAAAATCAGCGTCCCTTTAGGAGACGCTAATAGAAATTATAAAAATGAGTCTCCCAAAGGGGACTCATTTTTATTTTAATAAAGTGCCTTCTTTTTTTATCTCTACTAATGCATTGTATAATGTATCTAATTGCGCTTCTGTATTAAATGCATTTATTGAATAACGCATATATACATCTGCATCCTGTCTCATGATCGGAATTTCAATTTTGTATTTTGTAAACAAGGTTCTTTGCAATTGTTCCGGCTCTGTGGTTTTAATTGGAATACTAACCATTTGTCCTATCCATTCTGATGTCAATGGACTGATTGGGCTTGATCCTAGTAGTTCGTAAAATCTCTGTGCATTTTTTAATACCAATTGATGGCATGCTTTAGCAACATTTTTCCAATCATGTTTTTCCATAAAGGCAATACAATCTTCTACGCATAAGAATGCAGAAAAGTCTCTTGTGCCAATCATTTGATGGTAATCTAAGAAACTAGAGTGGGAGGGCTTGAATGCCTTATATCCCCAGCTTACTACTAATGGATCACAAATAGCTTGCACCGATTTTTTTGCATACAAAAAACTACAACCCTTTGGCGCCATCATCCATTTGTGACATGCACCTGTATAAAAGTCTGCTTGTAATTCATCTAAATTAACCTCTACTTGTGCTGGTCCATGTGCGCCATCTACAAATGTGATTAATCCTTTTTGCTTTGCTATCGAACAGATTTCTTTTACTGGAAATATTAATGCTGTCGCACTAGTAATATGACTTATGAAAATTGCTTTTGTCTTAGTAGTTACGCCTTTAAAGAAGTCTTCTATAAATTGTTCTTTGGTAGTAATGGGTAAACTAATAGGCTGTCTTACATATTTCGCACCTGCTTTGTTACAATAGTATTCCCAGGTTCTATCACATGCTCCGTATTCTATATTGGTTGCTAATATTTCATCTCCTTTTTCTAAAGGAAAATTTTTAGCCACCATATTGACTGCAAAACTTGGGTTGGTAACAAATACCAAATCATCTTTGTCTGAACAGTGTAAGTAGTTTGCTAATACTTCTCTAGACTTTGCTAAATAGTTATATCCATCAAATGCGATAAACTGCACTGGTTCTGCTTCTAGTACTCTTTGCCATGCTTGGTATTTTTCAAAAACTGGCTTGGGTGTTGCTCCAAAAGAGCCAAAATTTAAAAATGTAATGCTAGGGTCTAGTAAGAATTGATCTTGCCAATGATTCATGGTATATATTTTTCAATTGAGAAACTGAAGGTAAAAAATAATCCCTCCCGAAAATCGAGAGGGATTATTTTTATGTTTGTTGATAAGTGTTATACGCCTAAGCTCCAACCATCTCTGTAAGTTCTCTTTACAAATTGATTTGCTGGATCGAAATTGGTAATCTTCATATTTGGACCATCCCATAATAATTGGATATTTCTTCCTGGGTAGGTAGTTAATCCTTTCTTATCGGTGCCTTTATAATCAAAACTTCTGATCGCCAGATTTCCCATTAATACAGACTCTGTTAATGGACCTGCAATATCAAAATGAGAACTTAATAATTTATGCTCTTTGCTTCCAGGACCTGCGATACATGCTTCCACCCATGCTGCATAGTGTCCTTCTGCACCACCTTTAACACGCTCAATGGTTTGAGGTACTTTTGTAGTGGCTGTTAAGTTAGTTGGTAATAATTGTGGGTTTACACCATAAGTACCTGCCATCATTTTTCCTTTAGTTCCTTCAAAGATGACACCGTTTCCGCCATCACCCATAACTTCATTAGGTCCTAATTCTGCTGGTCTTTCTGGTTGAATACCTCCATCCATCCAATGCAATTTCACATCTGGTTTACCATTTTGTCCTTTGAAAGTTAAAATGATATGTGAAGCCGCAGGCGGACTATCTGGTGAATAAACTCTTTGCCAAGGTGCAGTATATCTTGTTGCAACACTACATTCAGCAGCTACTGGATATCCTAATCCTAATACTGCAAATGCTGGTGCCATAATATGACATGCCATATCTCCTAAAGCGCCGGTACCGTAATCCCACCAGCCTCTCCAGTTAAATGGCAATAATCCTTCGAAATAATCTTTTTGTGGTGCAGTACCTAACCATAAGTTAAAATCTAATTCTGCAGGAATAGCAGATGATGTAGTTGGTCTAACAACGCCTTGTGGCCATACTGGTCTATCTGTATAACAATATATAGTATGTACATCTCCAATTAAACCAGCGCTATACCAATCTTGTAACATACGCACACCATCTCCTGATGAACCTTGGTTACCCATTTGTGTCACTAAATTATTTGCTTTAGCTACTTGTGTCATCATTCTAGCTTCGTAGATATCATGTGCCATTGGCTTTTGAACATACACATGCTTTTTCAATTGCATTGCTGCCATTGCTTGCACACCGTGCATATGATCTGGTGTTGATACAGATACAGCATCAATATGCATGTGCTCTTTATCTAACATCTCTCTATAATCTTTGTAATATTTTGCTTTTGGATAACGCTTTCTACTTGCTACTGATTGACGATCATCTACGTCACATAAAAAAGCGATGTCCGCTTTACCGCTTTGGTAGAATGAAAATAAATCACCTTCTCCTTTACCACCTGCTCCAATACCTGCAATTTGTAATTTATCACTAGGTGCAGTAAATCCTTTACCACCTAGTACGTGTCTTGGCAAAATATAAAATCCGCCCATTGCCAATGAGGCGTTTCTAATAAAATCTCTTCTAGAGTTATCTGATTTTCTCTTAGACATAGCAATTCGTTAAAATGTGAATAATCGTTAAAATGACTAGGTTAAATTATGTAAAAAATGGCAATTTGACCAATAATTTTTATGAGTGAACCAATCTGCCTTTGCTTTCGTTATTATAGAGTAAATTGCTATACTATAAATATCAAGCTATGCACACTCAGTTAGACGGTTTAAAGCAGTATTTCCAGTCTGGAGCTACCCAAAGCTTCGCTTTTAGGCTTTTGCAACTTAAAAGATTAAAGCAAATTGTATTAGAGCACGAAAAAGAATTATACACGGCCTTATATACCGATTTAAAGAAAACGGATGAAGAGTCTTGGGCTACAGAAATTGGCTTCTTTATTAATGAGTTGAATTATACGATCGATCATTTAAAAGAGTGGATGCAGCCAACCACTGTTCCAACTAATTTATTGAATCAGCCATCTACCTGTTATACTATACCGGAGCCTTTAGGAGTGGTATGTATTATTGCTCCTTGGAATTATCCTTTTCAATTATTGTTTACACCTATGATTGGAGCAATTGCTGGAGGAAATTGTGTGGTATTAAAACCTTCTGAATTTGCCCCAGCTACAGCGGCAGTAATGGCTAAGATTATTAAAAATTTATTCCCTGAGAATTATATTTTATATGTAGAAGGCGAGGGAGCTCAAGTGTTACCTGCTATGTTTAGTAGTTTTAGATTTGATCATATATTTTATACTGGTAGCACAGTAGTAGGTAGAATTATTTACCAACAAGCAGCTGAAAAATTAGTGCCTGTTACTCTAGAATTAGGAGGAAAGAGCCCTGCAGTTATTGCAGTGGATGCGAATATGCGTGTGGCTGCAAGACGTATTGCTAATTCTAAATTTTCTAATGCTGGTCAAATGTGCGTCGCACCTGATTATGTTTTGGTCCCAACTGCTTTTAAGCAAATTTTAATTGATGAATTAATCAAAGCAATTCAACAATTCTATGGCGTGAATGCAGAAGAGACCCATGGCTATGGTAAAATTATAAACGAGAAACAATGGCATAGATTGGTAGGATATTTTAGCGATGGCAAAATTGTTTATGGTGGAAAATCTAATGCTGCTAGTTTATTTATTGAGCCTACTTTATTGACTGATGTTTCAGTGGATAGCAAAGTAATGACGGATGAAATTTTTGGACCGATACTTCCTATTCTTACTTATGATAGTAATGAAGAAGCATTGGAAATTATTAGACGCAATCCCAATCCATTAGCATTCTATGTTTTCACGAATAATGCAGCAACTGAACAATATTGGTTGACCAATGTACCTTCTGGCGGAGCATGTGTAAACAACACTAGCTGGCATTTGACCAATCACGCACTTCCCTTTGGTGGCAGAGGTTTTAGCGGTTTGGGCGGCTATCATGGCAAATTAAGTTTTGATACTTTTTCTCATAAAAAATCGGTGATGAAGACACCTACTTGGATTGATCCAGATTTAAAATACCCTCCTTATAAAGGCAAGGGCTGGTTGTTGAAAAAATTAATTGGATAAAAATGTTAAAAAAATCGATCATGATAAAAATTGGAATTGCCATTGGTATATTAGTAACGGCTGCTTTGTTGATGAAAAAGAAAGACATGTCTTATAGACAATCTATTTTGAAAACAATGTATCCTGTAATTATGTGGTCGAGTAAATCTGCGGGTAAAAAACAAACCCTGACGAACAAAGATCTAATAAAACCTACTGCATCTTTTTATACTTTGCATATTAAAGATATTAATGGAGTCGATTTTGATATGGCTTCTTTAAAAGGCAAAAAGGTAATGATTGTAAATACTGCTAGTGATTGTGGTTTTACTGGTCAATATGAAGCATTGGAAAAATTATCCAAACAATTTGAGGGCAAATTAATTGTCATTGGTTTTCCTGCTAATGATTTTAAAGAACAAGAAAAAACAGAAGATAAAAATATTGCGAGTTTTTGTCAGAAAAACTATGGCGTAAGTTTTCCGTTAATGTCTAAATCTGTAGTGGTAAAAAATAAGGAACAAAATAAAGTACATCAATGGCTTTCTGATAATTCTTTGAATGGTTGGTGTAGTCAAGCGCCCGCTTGGAATTTTTGTAAGTACTTAATTAATGAGGAAGGTGTGCTCACGCATTATTTTCCAATGACTGTTGATCCATTGGATCAGGCTGTGATTGACGCTATTAATTAATCGGGCAGTGTTCGTGGTAATTTTCTAAAACAATTTTACCTGATTCAATCACCATGTCTTTATAGGTGGTTTTTATTTCATCTAAGACTGCTTCTATTTCTGCTTGCTCTGTCATGCGCACTAACTTAGCACGATAATCTTTGATATTAGGTAAGCCTCTTAAATAATTGGCATAATGTCTTCTCATTTCATTGATACCTGCAATAGGTCCCTTCCATGCTAATGAACCGATTAAGTGTTTTCTAGCTACTTCTACTCTTTCTTCAATGGTTGGTCCAGCCATGTTTTCTCCAGTTGCTATATAATGTTTGATCTCTCTAAATATCCATGGATATCCAATCGCTGCTCTACCTATCATAATACCATCAACGCCATATTTATTTTTATACTCTACTGCTTTTTCAGGCGAGTTGATGTCTCCGTTACCAAATATGGGTATATGAATTCTAGGATCGTTTTTGATCTCTCCAATCATTGTCCAATCTGCTTCTCCTTTGTACATCTGCATTCTTGTTCTGCCATGTATGGCCAATGCTTTGATGCCTACATCTTGTAATCTCAATGCAACTTCATGAATATTCTTAGTGCTTTCATCCCAACCTAATCTTGTTTTAACTGTTACGGGCAAGTTGGTACTTTTCACCACAGACTCTGTCAATTTTACCATCAAGTCCAAGTCTTTTAATACCCCTGCTCCAGCGCCTTTCATGGCTACTTTTTTTACAGGGCATCCAAAATTAATATCAATTAAATCTGGGTTCACTGTGTCTACTATTTTAGTACACAATGCAAGGGCTTCTTCGTCTCCTCCAAATATTTGAATACCTATAGGTCGCTCGTAATCGTAGATATCTAATTTTTGTTTGCTTTTAATAGCATCTCTAATAAGTCCTTCGCTACTAATAAATTCGGTATACATTAGGTCGGCCCCATTGTCTTTACAAACTGCTCTAAATGGGGGATCACTTACATCCTCCATTGGAGCGAGTAATAAAGGGAAATCCGGTAATTGTATATTGCCTATAGAAACCATATGAATTCATTATCTTGCATCTAACCGATACGGTTGCAAAGGTACCAATAAATTAATTCACATGGAATCTGGTTCTAATTCAATTTTTGCTATGTCTGGGCCAATGAGATTGGCCTTGTTTATGGCTATTACCGGTATTTGTATGATAGCAGGTGCATTTATTAGTTTTTCTATTGTAGGATTAATTATGCATGCTGGTTTAGCTGAAATGCAAACCATTCTGCTTTCTCCAGAACACGCCATGATGGCTCAGCTGGCGAATGCATTAGCTTCTATTATTGCTTTTGGTGCTCCTAGTATTGCCATTGCTTTTTTTGCCAATGGTTACTGGGTAAGAAATATGGGTTTTAATCCAATTGGAAAAATGGAGCAGGTTGGATTGGTAATTTTATTGGCACTAGCAGGATTGTTTTTAAGTGGGGCCTTAGGTGATTTAACAGAGAAAATTCCGTTGCCTACTCAATTAGAGTCTTGGGCGAAAGGCATGGAGGATCAATATAAAAAAGCTTTATTGGCAATGACTCAAATGAAGTCTCTAGTAGATTTATTTTTTGCCTTGGTTACGGTGGCATTCATTCCATCGATAGTGGAAGAACTTTTTTTCAGAGCTAGCTTACAAAAAATATTAATGGACTGGTTTGGTAAACCTTATTGGGCCATTGTAGTAACTGCGATTATTTTTAGTGCTATTCATTTTTCTTATTATGGATTTTTGTCTAGAATGTCTTTGGGCATTGTATTGGGATGTATCTATTATTTTACCAAGACAATTTGGATGCCGATGTTAATGCACTTTATTAATAATGCCATTGGTGTTACTACCTTGTATTTTGTAAGAGCGGATCCACAGAAAGTAGAGGCAGTGGTTAACGGCAATCTCACTTATTATTGGGTTTTTATTGCTATTATTGTAGTGTATCTATTACTTAAAAAATTAAAAGAATATGGCGCTTAATTTATCTGTCTTTAAAACAAGAACCATTTCGGCAATTGTATTTGCAATTATTATGATTGCTGGTTTAGTGATTAATCAATGGTCTTTTTTCATCTTGTTTACGGTGATTCAATTAGGCTGCTTGAATGAGTATATTAAATTAATGGGTAAAATTTATCCTGAATATAATTCTTTGGCACCAACCCATCGCTGGGGTTTGCTTTTGGTGGGCACCGTGATGATGATGGTTTTGGCACCTAATGTTTTAGGTATTAATGGAATGAGTATTAAATTTATTGGTAGTAAAATTTTGCCAGTATTATTAGTGATTATGGTAGCAGGTGAATTATATTTCAAAAAATCTAATTTGCAGAATGTGGCTATTTCATTCTTTGGCTTAATTTATATACCAATGTGCTTAAGCCTGATGTTTCAATTAAGAAATTTCATGGTAAATACTTTCTTCTTAAATTGGGCTTTTTCAATTCCTTTATTGCTAATTGCAACTATTTGGATCAATGATACGATGGCTTATTTAGTTGGAAGTTTTATTGGTAAAACTCCATTATCTCCTGTGTCTCCCAATAAAACATGGGAGGGCACTATTGCCGGTATTGTCATTTCTGTTTTATTTGTTTCCAAAGTATTAGGTATTTGGATTCCTATTCAAGAGAAATATATTTTCTTAATTAGCGCTGTTGCAGCTATTGCTGGTACTTTTGGAGATTTATTTGAAAGCAAATTAAAGCGATTAGCAGGGGTGAAAGATAGTGGTTCAATGATGCCGGGCCATGGTGGTTTTTTAGATAGATTTGATTCTATTCTATTTGCTGTACCATTTGTTTGGCTAGTTCTACAAATGCTGTTTTAATTTTTCGTAAGTTTGCGCTTTAATCGAAGTATATGACAATTCATAGAGAAGGTACTGCTACTATTTCCTTAGTCGCTTTAGTAGTTGGTTTATTAAATATTGCTAATTTTTCTTACTTATATCCAGTGAGCACATTAGCTGCTTGGGCAGTATTTATTATTTTATTGGGGTTCTTTTTATTTATCGTTTCTTTCTTTAGAATGCCTAAAAGAAATCATACTATTGATAACAGTGCTATTGTTTCTCCAGCTGATGGCAAAGTTGTAGTGATTGAAGAAGTAGAACCCGACGAATATTACAAAGAAAGAAGAATTCAAATTAGTGTTTTCATGAGTCCGGCTAATGTACATGTGAATAGAATGCCTATCGCTGGAAATATTATCTATAATCAATACCACCCTGGTAAATACTTGGTAGCTTGGCATCCTAAATCCTCTACAGATAACGAAAGATGGTCTGTTGTTGTAGAAAATGAAAAGGGAAGTATTTTGTGTAAGCAAATTGCTGGAGCCTTAGCTAGAAGAATTTGCAACTACGCAGGTGTTGGTACTTCTTACAAACAATGTGACGAGTACGGCTTTATTAAATTTGGCAGTAGAGTAGATTTACTTTTACCAGTAGGCACTGATATTCAATGTAAAATTGGTGATGTAGTAAAAGGCGGTGTCTCTGTTTTAGCTAAATGGTAATTACAAAAAGCTTTCCAATTCTTTTAAATGGGTAATGGTATAGGTGGCTGCTATGGTAGGTGTCACATCTAAATGATTCACAAACACAGTGTCCATCCCTATATTAATTCCACCTTGGATATCAGCAGCTTCGTTGTCTCCAATCATTAAACTAGTTTCCACTTTCGCATTGGAAGCATTTAAGGCGTATTCAAATATTTCTTTATGCGGTTTTAAGCTATTACTTGCTTCTGAAGTAATCACTTCGATAAAGTATTTAGCCAAATCGGAATTATTGATTTTCTTGAACTGTACCGATTGAAAACCATTTGTGATTAAATGCATTTTATATCCCTTGTTCTGGAGGTATTCCAATATTTCATGGGTATAAGGGAAGAGATTGGTTTTATCAGGTAAGATATCTAAATAATCATGAGACATTTCTTTGGATAATTTTTCGTTCCCAATTTTAAAATCTAATAAACTTAAGTATATACGCTTCCATCTTAATTCTTCTTGTTTGATAAATCCTTTGGTATAACGGTCCCATAGGCGATGATTATGCGCACTATAAATTGAATAAAATGCGTCGAAGTCGTCAATACCTTTATCAGCTAAACCGTATTTATTGTGTAGGTCTAATAAGGTTTCTTTTGAATTTTGTTCAAAGTCCCAAATGGTATGATCCAAATCAAAAAATAGGTCTTTATAAGTCATTTCTCTGTTATATATGTAGCGAATTTACAATATTGCGCCTATCTTTATTCAATATTAGTATTGTATTTATATGAATATAGTTATTACCGGAGCGTCAAAAGGAATTGGTTATGCCATTGCAAAAAAATTTGCTGCCAATGGACATCATCTTTTTTTAACGAGTAAAACTCCAGCAGATTTAGCTAAGGCTGTGGATGAGTTAAAAACGATGTATCCAAATTGTACTATTGAAGGAGTGCATGCAGATTTGTCTATCGAAGGTCAAGTTCATTGCTTTACTGAATGGTGTTTATTACATACACAACCCGATATCTTAGTGAATAATGCCGGCTATTTTTTGCCTGGTAAAATATCTGAAGAAGCTTCTGGTACTTTGGAGGCCCAATTAAATGCGAATCTATTATCTGCCTATTATACAACTAAAGATTTATTACCTGCCATGTTGAAAAAAGCTAGGGGACATATTTTTAATATTTGTTCTATTGCTTCTTTAAACGCTTATGAAAATGGGGGTTCTTATAGTATTAGCAAATTTGCATTATTAGGTTTTTCTAAAAATCTACGATTAGAATTAAAAGACAAGGGTATAAAAGTAACAGCTGTTTGTCCAGGTGCTGTTTATACTAATAGTTGGGCTGGTTCTGGCGTAGACCCTAAAAGAATTATGGAGGCCAACGATATTGCAGAAATGATTTATGCAGCTACACAATTAAGTCCACAAGCCGTGGTGGAAGATATTGTGATGAGACCTCTCTTAGGAGATTTATAGTTCTATATCATTTATAGACGCTCTTCTGTATCTGTTTGTTCTGAACTGTCTGTGTCTTTTTGCTGTGAAAATTGCGCTCTTGCTTTTTTAGTGATTGCTAATCTTTCTATCACGACAGCTGCTATTAATTTACCTGCATCTTCATTGGGATGGGTTTGTAATATGTATTTAAGTTTTGCTTCAGATACATCAATGCGATAGAGTAATTGCACTAATTTGGAGAAATCGTTTTTGATCAACTCATTGATTGCATTAGCCAAATCTTCTGGCGCTAATTTTTCAAGTGCTTGAATGGTTAATTCCATTTTAAATTATTTTTTCAATGACACCCATACTGAATAAGGCAAAATCGTATTTCACAGGATCTTTCTTATCTAAAGTTCTGCAATAATTGGTTAATTCCAATGCGGCCTGCCAATCTGTTGTAGGTCTTGTTAATATGCCTAAGGTTCTTGCTATCCTGGCTACATGTACATCTATTGGTATGATTAATTCACTTGCTGCTATGCTTTTCCAAATGCCAAAATCTACACCTGTAGTATCTTTTCTGATCATCCATCTTAAAAACATATTTAGTCGCTTACAAGTGGATCCTGCTGTAGGACTTGAAATATGTTTGCGTGTTCTTTGTGGCGCATCTTCCAAACTCATAAAATAAGACTGGAAGTTTGTAAGCCCTTCTTCAACAGTATTAATTTTTTTGCCAGTTTGATAATTCGAGAAAAATGCGGTTTCTAAACTTTCATTATTTTGGTAATGCAATTTCAAAAAAGTAATACAATACAATAAATCTGTAGCATTAAAAGTTCGATGCTTGAATCCAAATAGTTTTTTTAAATCTCTGGGTTGATGTGTTAGACAAAATGCATGTGGCGCATTGTCCATTTTTTGCATTAACTCTTTAGACTTATTGATGATGGTAGTCCTATTGCCCCAGGCAAAAATGGCGGCAAAAAAAGCAGCAATCTCTATGTCTTGCTGCTTCTGAAATAAATGGGGTATACAAATAGGATCTTTTTCGATAAAGCTTTTTTGATTGTACTGCTTTACTTTTTGATCTAATATTTTTTTTATGTCTTCGCTCATTATCCGATGGCTTGTGCCAAATCTTCTATAATATCTTCGGCATCTTCAATGCCTACGCTTAATCTGATTAATCCATCAGCGAGTCCATTGGCAATTCTTCTTTCTCTTGGTATACTTGCATGTGTCATACTTGCAGGATGATTGATCAAAGATTCTACACCACCAAGGCTTTCGGCTAAAGAGAATATTTTTGTATTAGATAATACTTTGGTAGCTGCTTCAATACTATCATCCTTCAATGTAAAGCTAATCATGCCGCCATATCCACGCATTTGCTTTTTTGCGATAGCATGATTGGGATGATCTTCAAATCCGCACCAATACACTTTGTCTACTTTGGAATGCTGTCTTAAATAATGGGCCACTTTAATGCCATTTTCACAATGTCTTTGCATTCTTACATGCAATGTCTTTATTCCTCTTAATACCAAGAAACAATCCTGTGGCCCTGGCACTGCCCCTGTACTCTTTTGTATAAAATATAATTGCTCTCTAAGGCTTTCATCGTTCATCATTAATGCACCTTGTATTACGTCACTATGACCGCCTAAATACTTAGTTGCAGAATGCATTACGATACTAGCACCCTGATCTAATGGATTTTGTAAGTAGGGAGATGCAAAAGTATTGTCCACGCATACTATACAATGATGTTGTTTACCAATAGCAGCTACTGCTTCTATATCTGTGATATTCATTAATGGATTAGTAGGTGTCTCTATCCAGATTAATTTTGTCTTTGTACTAATTGCTTTTGCAACATTTTCTGCATTGGAAGTATCTACATAATTAAATACAATACCCATTTTCTCATATACCTTGGAGAATAATCTATAAGTGCCTCCATACATATCATGTGCTGCAATCACTTCGTCACCTGGTACCAATAATCGCATCACTGCATCGGTTGCTGCTACACCACTACTAAATGCTAAACCAAATTTTGCGTTCTCAATGACAGCAAATGCTTCTTCTAATGCAAACCTGGTTGGGTTTTGAGACCTTGCATATTCATACCCCTTGTGTACGCCTGGTGCGGATTGTACGAAAGTAGAGGTTTGGTATATTGGTGTCATGATGGCTCCTGTACTAGGATCTGGATGCGCACCTGCATGAATATATTTTGTTCCTAAGTTTTTTGAATGACTCATTTTGATCAGCTAAAAATTTATTGAATGGTATTTCCTCTCTTATACATTTTATAAGAAAATATTGTTGGCATTACTACCATTACAATTACTGCAGACATAAAACAGATAAATCCCCATTTACTAGGTAATACTAATGCAGTAATTCCTTGAAAAATGCCACCATAGAGCCAATACTTTCCAGCAAGCTTGTGTGTTTCGTTCCAATTGTCTACGTTTTCTAATGTCCAAGGCAATTTAAATCCAGCAAAATAGTTTTGATGAATCTTTGGCATTATTAATCCTAATATGGCAAAAAATAAACCTATCGCTGGAAGAATTAATTTGGTAACATTGATGGAAGGGCTTGAAGCGGAAATGGTGATAATTAATCCTAGTCCACTTAAAAATGCCACCATTATCAATGCGAATTTTTTAAACATTCCATCATCTTCTTCTTTTACTCTTTTTGGATCAAAGTTTTTTATATTAGACAAAAGGAAAAAAGTAAATAAGCCTGTTGCGCCTAATATGGCTGGCCCTAGAAATATACTATCCTTACCACCAAATCCATCTGCCTCTCCTTTGAAATTAAAATGTGTCGGGATTGTTTCTGGTAAACTGGAATAAACATAAGCTGCATAGCCAAAAGGGATAGCTAAAAGCACTAGGGCTATTAATAGGTTAGGGATTGACTTATTCATAATCTATTGGTTTGGTTGAGGTTCTGTATTGTTACACAAGTTACTATTTATGGCTAAAAAAAATTACTTTTGCATCAAATCTGAAAAAATGAGCAAGGGACCAGTTTCGCAATTTATTGAGCACCATTATAGACATTTTAATGCTGCCGCTTTAGTGGATGCCGCTAAAGGTTATGAAACCCATTTATTAGAGGGTGGTAAAATGTTAGTGAGTTTGGCAGGTGCGATGAGTACCGCTGAATTAGGTATTAGTTTAGCAGAAATGATCCGTCAGGACAAAATTGCTATCATTAGCTGTACTGGTGCTAACTTGGAAGAAGATGTTATGAACTTAGTAGCACATAGCCATTATAAGCGTGTGCCAAATTATCGTGACCTAACACCACAAGATGAGTGGGATTTATTAGAGAACCATTACAATCGTGTAACAGATACTTGTATTCCAGAAGAGGAAGCATTTAGAAGATTACAAAAGCATATTGTTAAATTTTGGAAAGAAGCTGAAGCGAAAGGCGAGCGCTATTTTCCACATGAATTTTTATACCAAGTTGTTTTAAGTGGCGAGTTAGAGCAGTACTATGAAATTGATCCAAAAGATAGCTGGATTGTAGCTGCTGCTAAAAAGAATATTCCTATCGTTGTTCCAGGATGGGAGGATAGCACTACTGGTAATATTTTTGCTAGTTATGTTATTAAGAATGAATTGAAAGCTTCTACTGTGAAGAACGGTATTGAATATATGATTATGTTGACTGAGTGGTATAGAGCAAATAGTGGTGGTAAAGGTGTTGGTTTCTTCCAAGTGGGTGGTGGTATTGCAGGTGATTTCCCAATCTGCGTAGTACCAATGATGTACCAAGATTTAGAATGGCATGATGTGCCTTTCTGGAGCTATTTCTGTCAAGTAAGTGATAGTACTACTTCTTATGGTTCTTATTCTGGAGCAGTTCCTAATGAAAAAATTACCTGGGGTAAATTAGATATTCATACACCTAAATTTATCGTTGAGAGTGATGCTACTATTGTAGTACCATTGATTTTCGCTTATATCTTAGGACAGTAATACCCACTCGCGCAAATAAAAAAGCCCTTAAATTAAATTAAGGGCTTTTTTATTTCTTTGGATTGAGAGCTTTAGAAAGAAATACTATTCTGAGCGAGCGTTCGAGCGTCAGTGAGCCGCGAGACGAGGAATACGTATTATTTCTAAAGCTTAATTATAAGAACTATCTTGACGGCATGTTTAATTTAAGGTCTCTTTTTAACATCTCATCTCTGTTAGCAATCTCTGCTGCTGTATAGTAGATCATCATCACTCTTCTTTGCATTAAATCAAAGTTGATTTTTTCGATGGTATCTGTAGGTTTGTGATAATCTGCTAATAACATTCCATCATAATAGAATAATACTGGGATGCCTTTCTTTGCAAAATTGTAATGATCACTTCTGTAGTAGATCATATTCTTATCTGCAGGATCGTCGTATTTATAATCTAATGTCAAATTGCTTGATGCTTTATTGGCAGCTTCGTTGATGATTGGTAAATCGGTACTTAATTTATCATGACCAATTACATATACATAGTTTAAAGAATCTGCAGTTTGTCTTTCTGTATCAACTCTTCCTACCATGTCTGTATTTAAATTGGCAGTAGTCTTATCCAATGGAAATAATGGATGCTCTGAATAATAATCAGATCCCCATAATCCTTTTTCCTCACCACTTACAATTATAAATACTACTGATCTTCTTGGGCCTTTTCCTTTTTTAGAAGCTTGTGCAAAGGTTTCGGCCATTTGCATAACGCTTACAGTACCTGATCCATCGTCATCTGCACCATACCAAATTACATCTCCTTTTTTACCTAAATGGTCATAGTGTGCTGATAATACTAAATACTCATCTTTTTTATCTGTACCAGGAATATAGCCAACTACATTAGAGCTTTCTAAATTTTCTGTTGCTTTTGTAGCTACTAAATTTACTTGTGTTGCAAAACTGCCTTTTGTATAAGTATTGGTTCCAAGCATAGCATTTGCAACATCTTTAGAAATAGTAATCATTGCAAAACCTTTTGCAGTATTTGCTTTTGTATACATATTGCCTTTTGTTGGGGTAGCTGTTTTCTTAGGAAAATCTGCACTTATTATACATAATCCAGCTGCGCCTTTAGCCATTGCATTTCTCATTTTAGCCATTGGTGATGCTGGGTTTGCATTAAATGCTCTGTTGCCACCTTGACCCATACTAGGGGTTCCTGTAGCTGTTCCCTCAGATACAATCACTAATTTGCCTTGCACATCTAAGTTCTCATAATCATTGATACCATTTGCTGCATCAACAATACCATAGCCCGCATACACTACATTAGTATAATTAAAATTACCAGTGCTGATACTTTGTAATGAGAAAGAATAATCTTTATCCCACTCAAATGCACGACCATTCACTGTTAAGTTTTTTGCTGTTAATGCATCTTGATAAACAGGATACAATTGTTGGTAGCTTGCGCCATTACCAGGCAATAAACCCCATTTTTTAAACTGCGACTCGATATAAGCTGCTGCTTTTTTCTGTCCTGGAGTGGCTGTTTCACGACCTTCCATTTCTGCGCTAGCAATGACAGATAATTTTTCTTTTAATCCTTCTTGGGTAATGTATTTTCCAAATTTCTTTAAGTCTTCTGCTTTCTGAGCAAAAGTAGTTGTGCTAATAAAAGCAATAAAAATCCAAATCAGTTTTTTCATAGTTGATTTTTAATTTAACAAGCAATTTTGTTTACTCTATTCTGATGTCTGCCTCCTTCGTATGCGGTTTCCATAAATACAGCAATCATTTCTTTAGCTTTCTCTATAGTAACATATCTGGCAGGTATACATATCATATTCGCATCGTTGTGTAAACGAGTTAGTTCTGCAATCTCTTTTTCCCAACACAAGCCTGCTCTAATACCTGCATGCTTATTGGCTGTCATCGCAACACCATTGGCGCTTCCACAAAATAAAATACCAAATGCAGCTTCTCCTGTTTCTACACTTGATGAAGTTGGATGTGCAAAGTCTGGATAATCCACAGAGTCTTTTCCATGCGTTCCAAAATCTTTTACCGTAAATCCTTGTGCTTCTAACCAAGCTTTTACTTGATCTTTATAATCCACACCTGCGTGGTCTGCACCCATTGCAATGGGTTTACTTGCATCAAATACAAATGCCATATTGTTATAATTTAAATTGAATGTTTAATCCCATTCTTCATCTGCTTTCTTTACAGCCTTATATGCCCATGCAGAAACGATGATGCTAAATTCAAATAATGAATATAATGGAATGAATACAATTGTTTGGCTATACCAATCTGGACTTGGTGTGATAAATGCAGAGATCACTAAAATAACAATCACTGCATATTTTCTTACACTTCTCAAGAACTTTGGTGTTACAATACCTATCTTGGTTAATAAGAACATGATCACCGGCATTTCAAAGGCAATACCGCAACCCAATATTAAATTGGTTAGATTGTCTATATAATCTGCAAATGTTGGTATAGTTGTTACAGCACCTCTGGTACCTAATTGGAAACCAGCTAAGAAGTTAAAAGTGAATGGTCCTAGTACAAAAAATCCAAAAGCTGCTCCAAGAAAGAAAAAGAAAGACACAAAGAAGATCATGAATCTTGTATTCTTTAATTCGTTTTCTTTTAATGCTGGTTTTATAAAAGACCAAACCTGCCAAAATATAAAAGGGAAGGCTACGATGATTGCTCCAATAAAAGCCATACTTATAGCACTTAAAAACTGCCCTCCAAATGTGGTGCTTTGTAAAGTTACTTTTACAGGAGGCATGCACAATGAATCACCTAAATGTAAATAATGACTTAAATCACAGAATGCTCTGTAAGTAATGAAATCTGGATAGAGTGGTCCCATGATAACATGGTCCATTATCCAATCTCTGTATATAAACAATACAACAAATGCAATTAAAATGGAAAATAATGAACGAACAATAGTGCCTCTTAATACTTCAAGATGGTCTATAAAAGACATCTCTGAGTTTTCGTCTGATTTGAATCTATCGAATATTGCCATGTAAAAAGTGAATGAGCTCTAAAGTTACTGTTTATAGAGGAAATCTAGGCCCCAAAATACCAAAAATTATACTAGCGGATCTTAATTTTCACCTTCTCAATTCTGGTATCACTTACAGACAATATTTCTGCGTCGAAATGTGCTAAATGTATGGTAGTTCTGATCTTTGGAATGGACTCGTAATTATGGATTAGGTATCCACTAAGGGTTTCTGCGCTGTCTGCAGAAAAATCTATTCCATATTTCTCATATAAATAGTCCAGTTCTAATCGCCCGCTAAATATGAATTCTGTTTCTGATAATTTCTTCTCTAAAAATTCTTGTTCGTCATATTCATCATCAATCTCTCCAAAGATTTCTTCTAGAACATCTTCCATTGTAACAATTCCGGCCGTACCTCCAAATTCGTCCACTACCCATGCTATACTTTTTCTTTTTTTAGAGAACAAGCTAATAAGATCTGCGGCGTTCATGCTTTCTGGAACCAATGGTATAGAATGTAATACTGTAGCTAATTTAGAAGGTTTCTTAAATAGATCTAATTGGTGTACATAGCCAACTATTGTATCTAAGCTCTCTTCATAAACAATCAATTTGCTTAGCTTAGTCTCTTCAAATATTTTTTGTAATTCTTCTATGGAAGTGTCAATATCAACGCCAACTATCTCTGTTCTTGGCACCAAACATTCTCTAATCTTAATATCTGGCAAGCTCAAAGCGTTTTCAAATAAATCGGTATTTAAATCTTGTTGATTTTGCTCGTCTTTAGTTTGTTGTACAAAATGGGCCAAATCCACTTTAGTAAACGCCTCTTTTTTATTAATCACTTTTACATTGAATAGATTTCTTAAAACCCATTGTGCTAAATTGACTAATATGATTGTTAATGGCTTGAATAATAAATGGAAGAAATTAGCCAAAGGAGCAAAACTAGTAATCATAGAAGCCGCCCTGGCTTTGAATATCGCCTTAGGTACTAGTTCTCCAATCAATAGTATCACCAAAGTTGAAACGACGGTATTGCCGAGTAATATGGCATAAGGGCCTAAGTTAAAAGCCGACCATATATATTCGTGTAATGCCTCTTCAAATAAGATACCAAATACTACTAAAGAAATATTTAAACCTATTAAACAAGTTCCAATAAATTGGGTAGGCGCTTCTAAGAATTTTGCAATGATATTGCCCGCACGACTGCCTTGCTTTTTCTTTAATTCAAGGCTTAATCTATTGGCACTAACAAAGCCAATCTCATAGCCAGAGAAAAAACCTATTAATAAAAGAGAAGCAATAATTGCAAAAATCATAAAGCTTGTTTAATGTATTTTACCACTCAGGGAAAGCTGGCTTGGTTTCGATAATGCCTTCTATTTGCTCCATGATTTCTGGAGTTAATAATGCAGCAGTATCAATGGCTGTTAAATTATCTTTTAATTGTGCTTCGCTTGTTGCACCAAGTATTGCCGTGCTTACATTTGGATTCTTAATACACCATGCAATACTTAATGAAGCGGTACTTACTTTTAATGCTTTAGCTAAAGCACTCAATTGTTGTACTTTTCTGATTTTGTCTTGCATTAACCATCTGTCTCTTAACCACTCAAAACCTTCTAATTGAAATCTTGATCCTTCTGGAATATCATCATTGTATTTTCCTGTTAAAAGGCCGGCAGCTAAAGGGCTCCAGATAGTTGTTCCTAATCCTACATTTTTATAAATCTCATTATATTCTACTTCTACTTTCTGACGCTCAAACATATTGTATTGAGGCTGCTCCATGCTTGGACCAATCAATCTGTATTTTTCTGCCACTCTATGAGCTTCCATAATTTCTACACCGCTCCACTCGCTTGTACCCCAGTATAAAATTTTTCCTTGTTGAATTAAAGTATTCATGGTATGCACCACTTCTTCAATAGGCGTTGTTTTGTCTGGTCTATGACAAAAGTATAAGTCTAAATAATCAGTATGCATTCTTTGTAATGCTTCATGACAAGCCTCTGTTAAATGCTTTCTACTTAATCCCGTTTGATTGGGTTTATTTTCTTTTCCTCTCCAACCAAAATAGGCTTTGGAAGAAAGTACATAACTTGTTCTATCCCATTTCTTTTTGGACAAAACTCTTCCCATCATTTTCTCACTTTCCCCTGCTGCATATACTTCTGCGTTATCAAAAAAATTGACACCTGCATCATATGCCATTCCCATTAAGGTATCTGCAATGCCATCATTAATTTGTTTGTGAAATGTCACCCAACTTCCAAAGCTTAATGTGCTTAACTGAAGTCCAGTTTTTCCCATTTTTCTATATTCCATATACTATTTTTTTAAGGGTGTATCGTGCTAGAATCGTTGATGATTGCATAGCTATTCGGCTGCACTTGAAAGATACGAATATCTGTCAAATCTTGATTCGCCTCAAAGCCTTTCCCAAAGGTTTTTACCTGTGGGTTATGTTGTTTTACAATCACATCTTTATCTGTATGAAACTTTCCTGTTTCTTGATCCCAGAACATTTCTTGACACCATAAAGTGTCACCTTGCAAATTGTAAACTACTACATTTCCTTGTAGAAATATTTTGTTTTCAGTCTCTTTATAATTGGCATAATTAGCGCGTAGCTTACTATCTACTTTTGCACTGTCTTTAAAAAAATCAACAAATATATTTTTTGGAAATTCTACCATTTTACTGCTATCCTGTAAATACCTATTCATGATAGGGCCCATTATTTTAGCAGACATTTTTCCTCCGCTACTCATATATATAGCTACATCTTTGCCAATATCCACTCCTCCCGATTTCTTTCCAAGGTCTTTTACATCGTTTACATTGTTCTCACAAGAAACCATAAAAAAGCAGCTACTGATGCCAGCAACTGCTATTTTAAATAAATTATTAATGCTAAGATTAATCATACTTGCGTTTATTAAACCAAACATCACTTAAGCTATATCCAAGAGTAAATTGCAAATAACTTTCTTTGAAATTATTTACACTACTACCTCTTTGGCCTACTTGTAATGCAAGGTTAAGTATGGTGAATTGATAATCATAAGAACGATACTTTCTGATTGGTAAGCCCATTCCTAAAGTAAAGCCTGTGATTTTTAATCCATTATTATCAATGTTTACATAGTCTTTACCTGAGAAAAATCCTGCTCTATAAATTACAGTGGACCAATAACTATCAAAAGCATAAGGATCCGGATTGTATTGTACTCCACCTCTTATCATGTAAGAGTTAGATAGTGGATCACGCTTTCCGTAAAATGTATAATTGTCTTTCCAAGATGCTTGATTCATTTCTAATCCAAACACCCATTGGTCATAACTGCCTCTTGCAACAACTTGTTTTTTATGTAAAGCAAATCCTACTGATAAAGAACTAGGCAGGGTTACTCTTCCAACATTATTACTTGAACTTAATGCTGTATCTAATGGTGTTTCGGTATTGGCTGTATAAGTTCCTATTGCTCTAGTGATATCTTGTCTAGCTTTTAAACTTTGATCTAAAGTATAAGTAAGGCCATAGCTTATTGCGTATTCTGTTTTCTCTTTGGTTGTTGGATGATCTATTGTATAAATAGGTAACTCACCTTGTACGCCTAATTTTAAGAAAGCACCGCCATAACTAGTTTTAGTGCTTGACTTAGATTGGTAATAATAGGTAGAGTCTGGATTGTACAAGATTGTTTTTAATGCTTCAATATCTTTTCTTCCAAAATTATATCCAGTATTAAATCCAATACTCATGTATTTCCATGCTTTTGCTGCTCCAATAAATACTTGATTCAATCCGCCATCGCCTTTATAATTATTTAATAGAGTATCTTTTTCATTGATATTCACTAATTCATTTACAGAATAGTTAATACTTGTGAGTGGTTGTAATCCAAAAGCAAATCCAATTTTCTTTTCCTTGCTAATTGGCGCACCAATAGCAAGATAATTAGGTACTAAGT
>JBJOIU010000011.1:0-42839 GCA_046046935.1 Bacteroidota bacterium | reverse complement strand
ATATAATTATAGATATATTTTATAATACATATAAATTATATTGTACCTATTGATACATTAAAATGTTAAAAAAGGAACAAAGACTATTTCAATAAATTGTCTAAAGCAGACGAAATATTGGGAAATTGGAATGGAAAATTAGCTTTTTCAAGCTTCTTAGAAGATACTTTAGCACTCTTAAGCACTTCTATACTCATCTCTCCAAGGAGTATTTTTAGAGCCCAAACAGGGACATGAATGTTCAAATGCCAAGAATGAAATCTATTAGCAATTTCTAATGTAAGCTCTTTATTTGTTACTGGCTCTGGTGATACTGCATTGTAAACACCGTTCATTTCTATATTGTTAATTGCATATAAAATTAATCCAGTAAGGTCTTGTTGATGTATCCAACTAACTATCTGATTACCTTCCCCAAGTATAGCAGCAACACCTAATCTAGCAGGCTTTATAAATTCAACTAATGCACCTCCTCTCTTATTTAAGACAATGCCAATTCTTAATGTAACCATTCTGACACCGGACGTTGCAATTTCTTTCACACTGTCTTCCCATTGTTTACAAGTATCTCCTAAGAATGAATTGTCTACCTTATCTTCTTCATTAAAACCCTCTTTTAAACTTTGTGCATTATCTGGACCATACCATCCTATAGCTGATGCACCAATAAAAGTATGCACCTGATGCTTCATTGTTTTAAGTGCATTTGTAATAAGTAATCCAGATTGCACCCTACTGTCTAGAATTTCTTGCTTTCTCTTTTTTGTCCATCTTTTAGTAGCAACAGATTCACCCGCTAAATGAACAATGACATTTGCTTGAGCAATTGCTTTAGGGTCTATATAATTCTTATTGATATCCCACTGAGCATAACTTAAATGCAAACGACTCGACTTTCTAGGTGATCTTGTAAGAACAATGACTTCATAGCCTTGTTCTATTAATGAATCAGTCAATGATTGACCAACCATACCAGTTCCACCTGTAATTAAGACTGTTTGCATAGGTTAAAGGTAGTGAAACTGGCTAAAAAAAACACTCCCTTTTGGAGGGAGTGTTACAACTAAAATCAACTGTACCATAAAAAACTATCTTAATCCGGCTTCTTACCATCTAAGAATGAATTGATGGTAGAAATATTTGTTTGGTTATTTTCATCTTGCTCTACAGTGTACTTACTATAATAGTTTTCTACTGAAGCCATGGTATTGCCAAATAAATCTAGATTTCTTCTAACATAAGCAGGCACTGCATCAAATTCTGTATTTGGATCTGCACCATTGTTAATATTAAAAGATAGGTTTCTTAATTTCTGAATTCTTTCAGCCACTTTTCTTCTTTGCTCTTCTGCATTATCTACTGGCATATCAAAATCTTGATGAGCAGGTCTTGTATTTTGCATTGGCTCCACTTCTTTCATTACCAATTGCATTGTAGGCTCTTCTTCCATCTGCTCTACCATTCTGAAAGATGTTTCGAATACTACTGGTTCTGGAGTAGATTCTACTGGAGCTTCCACTTCTGTTTCTTCAACTTCCAATTCAGGAGTAGCTTCAACTGAATCAAATTCAAATGTAAAGCTTGGAGCTGGCGCTGCTTCCACTGATGCTTCAATTTCAGTAGACTCAACTGTTTCCTCGTAAATATTAGAAGGCTTTTGTAAAACAAACTCAGTTGTGAAATCAACAGTAGTAGTTTCCATATCTAATTCATAAACTTCTTCTTGTTCTTCTTCAACAGCCTCATCCAATGTAGCAACTAATTCAATTTCTGTTGTAAGCTCGTCCATATCAGGAACTGATACAAAAACACTACTTACAGGAGAATCCATAACTTCTTCTTCCACTTCTTCATTATACTCATACATTGTTGGCTGTAATTCATCTAACTCAACATTAGCAGCTTCTACGATAACATCAGCAATTGCACCAAAGTCCTCTACTTCCATTGCTACTATTTCTTCAGCAATTGGCTCTTCCAATGCTACCACAACTGGCTCCTCAACTAAAGCTGTTGGTGCTTCTGGCGCAATAGATTCTGGAGCTTTAGGCGCTTCAGTCTCTAAAGTCATTACAATTTTTTCTTCAACAGGCTGTTCTGCTTTTTTTGGCTCTTCTTTTTTGAAAGGATCCTTATGTTCAAAACCAGTTGCGATTAAAGTGATTCCTAATTTTTGACCTAATGTTGGATCATAACCCATACCCATAATTACATCACTATGCTCACCAGTGCGTGCACGTAAAATATTATTGATGGTCTCTAACTCATCCATACTACACTCGTAATCTCCTTCAGCACTATTGATATTTAATAAAATCCATTTAGCACCTTTAATATCATTATCATTCAACAATGGAGAACTTAATGCTTCTTCAATGGCTCTCTCTGCTCTGTTTTCACCTTCTACTTCTGCCTTACCTAAAATAGCTACGCCGCCATTTTTCATTACAGTACAAACATCCGCAAAGTCAACGATGATATGACCACGGCTATTGATTACATCGGTAATACATTTAGCTGCAGTGGCTAATACATTATCTGCTTTAGTGAATGCTTCTTTCATTTTTAAATTACCGTACTGAACGCGTAATTTATCATTAGAGATCACTAATAAAGTGTCAACATAAGGCTTCAATTGATTGATCCCTTCTTCTGCTTGTTTTTGACGACGTGGTCCTTCAAAACCAAAAGGAGTAGTAACAATACCTACAGTTAAAATGCCTAAATCTTTGCAAATTTTTGCAATGATTGGTGCACCACCTGTTCCTGTTCCACCACCCATCCCCACTGTAATAAATGCCATGCGGGTATTTACTTCTAATATTTTTTTAATCTCTTCTAAAGATTCTTCTGTTGCTAATTTTCCCACTGAAGGGTCTGCACCTGCACCCAAACCCTGTGTCAAATGTGGGCCTAATTGAATTTTATTAGGAACCAAACTTTGCTCAATAGCTTTGGCATCTGTATTACAAATTATAAAGTCGACCCCTTCAATATCTTGTTGGAACATGAAATTTACGGCATTGCTTCCTCCGCCGCCAACACCAAGAACTTTGATGATGGATGATTTTTGCTTGGGTAAGTCAAATTGAATCATTCTTTTGTTTTTAAATGGGTTAGTTGGTTAGTTAGTTGTTAGTGCGTCTAAATTACTATATGTCAATCGATTAACTTCTATAAGTTATAAACGACATGTGGGTAATTTTTATGCCAAAGGTTTGTCTTCTTCTTCGTTAAAGATTTCGATTAAGTTATTCTTGAAACGATCCCAGAATTTACTCTTTCTTTTCTCAATTTGCTCGGCAGTTAAAGTTGTTGGAGCTGGCTGTGGCACCTGTTTTTGCTCAGAATGCATTTGGTTTCCAACATTTGCATTAACAGTTAAAGCTCTAGGCACTTCCACTTTTTTAAAGGTCTCTGTAAACACTTTATAATTTTGCTCGTAATCGTTGTAGCCTTTTAAGATTAAACCAATACAAGTAGAGTACATTGGCTTCTTTAATTCATCAATATGATTTGGCGCTAAATGCTCATTTGGCAAGCCAATTCTTGCATTTAAACCTGTGATATATTCAGTTAATTGAATTAAATGTTTTAATTGAGATCCACCACCAGTAAGGATAACACCACCATTCAACATTCTGCTATCCAAACCAACTTGTTTTAAATGGTAGGTTACAAAATCTAAGATTTCACTCATTCTAGCTTGGATAATCTGTGCCAAATTCTTTACACTGATTTCTTTTGCCGGCATTCCTTTTAAACCTGGAATAGTTACATAAGCATTGGCTTTTGCCTCGTCCGCTAAAGCACTACCAAATTGCACTTTCATCGCTTCTGCTTGGCTTTTTAATACACCTAAGCCCAATCTGATATCATTAGTAATATTTTCACCACCAAAAGGAATTACAGCAGTATGTTTTAAAATGCCATCATAGAATACCGCTAAGTCACTTGTTCCACCACCAATATCCAAAATGGCCACACCAGCTTCTAAATCGATATCACTCATTACCGCACTTGCAGATGCCAAAGGTTGTAAAACCAAGTCTTTTGTAGTTAAACCACTTCTTTCAACAGAGCGGTTAATGTTGCGAATCGCATTTCTATCACCAGTCAGGATTAAGAAATTCGCACCCACTTTTACACCATTCACCCCAATTGGGTCTTTGATGTTTTGGTTATTATCTACATGGAATTCTTGCGGAATAACATCTATAATTTGATCACCAGCTGGAATAAAAGTTTTTCTTTGGTTATTGATTAATTGCTCAATTTCCCAAGCTTGAATTTCATTATCTGGCTCTTGTCTTACTTGATCACCACGAGTTTGCAAACTCTTAATATGGTGTCCAGCAATACCAACATAAACTTCATTGATATCTAAATCCGGGTTACTCTTATGGCAGTTCTCCAAAGCCTGTTGAATAGCTTTGATTGTTTGGTCAATATTCAAAACCTGTCCATGTTGAACACCGTTGCTATTTGCACGGCCAAAACCAAGGATCTCTAATTTTCCGAATTCATTTTTTCTACCTGCGATAGCTGCGATCTTTGTTGTACCGATGTCAAGACCCACAATGATGGGAGATTCGTTTTGACTCATTTTCTATAGTTTTTTAGTTGTTAGTTAGTTGTAGTGAATTAGGCTTTCTTGGGCATTACTGCCTTTGCAGACTTCTTCACATTATTTAACGATTTATTATTGGATTTATTGTTTGATTTAGCCTTGATTTTTTTAGTCGGCGCTTTCACATTTTTCTTTGCAGGGATCACTGCTTTTTTTAGTGCTGCTTTTTTAACAATAACCACTGTTTTCGGCTTCTTAATCTTAGTGGTATCTTTTGATACAGGCACTTTTGGCAATGTATCTTTGATCTCTTGAGCTGTAGCAGGTAATATAGCTGCAGCAGCGGTCGTGTCATTTGTAATCACTGTAGAACCCAATATCAATAATGGTCCATTAAATTGAATTGGCTGCATCCCTTTTTTCAAAGCAATCACTTGATTATTAAATCTAAGGTCTAAAACCTGATAAGCATTAATTCCAGAAGGCACCCATATCTTTTTATAAAAAGTATATAAGCGATCTAATTTATTTTCCAATTGATCTATAGACCCTAACAATACTGTATGATCTCCCAAAGTGGGTGTCAATTCAAAATCTCCATTAGGTGCAATATTAATTTGCGCAATCTGTGCAGTGAAAAAACTATCTTCTTTTATCACTGAAGCAAATTCTACAATACTATGCAATAAGACACTATCCGGTCTAGACAATACTGTTTGATCAGAAGTAAAACCAGTAAATACAGGTAAACGCAATACAGATAACTGTCTTAGGGGAAGTTGATTTGCAGATTTATCTACATAAAAAGATTGACCAGTCACAGTAAAGACCCTTGCTATTGGGACTCTTTGTTCAATACGAACTTGTAATACTAATTGATTATCAAAATACAATTCTGCATTTTTAATCCATGCAGTTTTTTCTAATGATTGTTCAATTTGAGCAAGATTTAGTGAATTAACTGGGCTACCTACTTTTACATGCTGTTCATTAAGAATTTGTAGAATTTCTTGTTCATCCATAAAAAGTGCAGTGGTATTCTCCCCTACTAATTCTACAACAATGTCTTTACACTTTTTAATTGCTTTTGCCTGCCATGCAAATACAAACAATACGATTAATGCAAACCCTAATAGGCTCCATAATATATTCAATGCAATTTTTTTCCAGTTATACATGGCTTATTTTGAGAAGATCTCTTTTACTTTGGTTATACAAGCGTCAATATCACCAGCACCAGCCATTACAACTAATTTGTCATTCGTTGTAGCAGCCCAATCAAATAATTGTTCTTTACTCATTACTCTTTTCTTAGCCACAGTCATTTTATCCAATAAAATATCGCTACTCACACCAGGTATCGGTAATTCTCTCGCTGGATAAATTGGTAATAAGATTACTTCGTCTGCTTTAGATAATACTTCAATAAATCCAGCAGCTTGATCTTGGGTTCTTGAATATAAATGTGGTTGAAATACCAATACCATTTTTTCGGTTGGATATAAACTTCTAACACCACTAATTAGAGCATTCAATTCTTCTGGATGATGTGCATAATCGTCAATTAAAACTTTGTTTGCAGTCTTCATCTTAAATTCAAATCTGCGTTTTACTCCTTGGAATGAAGCCACTGCATTTTTAATTTTCTCTTCTTCTATACCTAATTGCAAAGCAATGGCGATTGCTGCCGTTGCATTTTCTACATTATGCAAACCGCCCATATTTAATACCACCTCTTTAACTACACCTTTTGGATGTACTAAATCAAAATGATAAGACCCTTCCACTACTTTTAAATTACTTGTATGAAAAGAAGCTCTAGGTTCATTATAAGCATAAGTAAATACTTCTTTATTGCTAGAATTTACAGGGAATACAGTACCAAACTTCTGAATCAATATACCAGCCGACTTAATCTTGTCTGTATATTGTCCAAAAGCTTTTAATACTTCTTCAGCAGTGCCATAAATATCTAAATGATCTGGATCCACCGCTGTTACTACTGCAACATTGGGTGCTAATTTTAAAAAGCTTCTATCATACTCATCTGCTTCTACTACCACTACATTCTTTTCGTGACTCCAAAAATTGGTTCCGTAATTAGAAGCAATACCTCCTAAGAATGCATTGCACCCATAATCGGTATGCCTTAATATATGTGCAGTCATAGAGGTTGTTGTAGTCTTACCATGTGTGCCCGCTATACCAATAGTAAAAGCGTTTTCTGTAACCCATTGCAAAACATCACTTCTTTTAACTACATTATAACCATTGTCTTTATAGAAATTAAACTCTTTATGATCTGAAGGTATAGCTGGAGTGTAAACTATTACAGTTGCCTCTTTATCAATTAGTGCAATATCATCTTCAAAATGAATATGTATACCTTCTTTAATTAAATCATCAGTTAATGGAGTTGGCGTCTTATCATATCCAGATACTTTTACACCTTGTGTATTAAAATATCTTGCTAATGCGCTCATGCCGATACCGCCGATACCTATAAAATAAATGCTTTTAATATTGATTAATGGATTCATAGTATTTGACTGATTATTTTTTCTGCAATAATTTGATCTGCATTTGAAACTGCAAATGCTTTAATCTTATCATGCATACTTTCTAAAATTGTTGGCTGATGAATTACATCAATAATTAATGGACTAAGATTTTCTAAAACCAATGAATCTTTTACCATAAAGGCTGCTGATGCATCCACTAAATTTTTTGCATTAAATGTTTGATGATCCTCTGCTGCAAAAGGATAAGGAACAAATACACAAGGCTTAGCTGTTAAAGCAATTTCCGCAACAGACATTGCTCCAGCTCTGCTTATTACTAAATCCGCAGCAGTATAAGCAGCGCTCATATCATCCAAGAAACTATTCACATAAACATTTGAATATGATTTTGCCGCAGTAGCATATTTAGAAGCCTGAGACTTACCTGTTTGCCAAATCAATTGTATCTCTTGTTCAGCAAATACTGATAGATTTTTCAAAATGGCATCATTAATAGAGTTAGCCCCTAAACTTCCCCCAACAATTAAAACAGTTTTCCTTTGTGGTAATAATCCAAATTGTAATAAAGCAGATTCTTTTGTATAATTATTTACGCTAATATTTTTTCGTACAGGATTACCTGTAACTACTATTTTTTCTTTTGGGAAAAACTGCTCCATTCCATTTGTTCCTGTAAATATAGTTGTAGCATGTTTGCCTAACCAAATATTTGACTTACCTGCAAATGCATTTGACTCATGAATAAATGTGGGTATATTTTTTGACTGTGCAAATTTTAATACCGGGAAACTTGAATAACCCCCCACTCCAAAAACTGCGTTTGGTTTAAATGAATTAAAAATGCTTCTTACTTGAAAAAAGCTTTTAACTAACTTAAAGGGAAGTGAAAGATTTTTCAACATATTAGATCTATTCAAGCCCGCAATAGTCAATCCCTTGATATCATAACCAGCTTGAGGCACTTTATCCATTTCCATTTTACCAGTTGCCCCTACAAATAAAATAGCTGCATCTGGTGCAATAGCTTGTATAGCTTGAGCAACAGCAATAGCAGGGAATATATGCCCTCCTGTGCCCCCGCCTGCAATAATGATGCGCAATTGTTTATTATGCTGGTTGAACTTCATTTGCTGATTCAGTATTATCTTCTGGTAATTCTATTTCTGTTTCTTCTGGTGCTTTACCTTCCATTTGCTCCACATTTCTAGCTACACTTAATATCAATCCTACTGCACAACAAGTAAAAATAAAAGAGCTTCCACCCATACTAACCAAAGGCAAAGTCACACCAGTTACAGGTACAATATTTACATTCACTGCCATATTCGCTACAGCTTGAATAACTAAAGTAAAGCTTAAACCGAGTGCCATAAAAGCACCAAATGCATAGGGACATCTTCTAAAAATTCTAATACATCTAAATAAGAAAACCAAATAGATGAAAATGATAAACGCCCCTCCAATTAAACCATATTCTTCAATAATCACAGAATAAATAAAGTCATTATATGCCTGTGGCAAGAAATTTCTTTGTCTACTATTACCTGGCCCTAATCCATATAAAACACTGCCATTTGCAATTGCAATCTTTGCTTGTTGCACTTGGTATGGTACTTCGTTTTCTTCGGCATACATAAAATCTTGTACCCTACTTACCCATGTGCCAAATCTTCCAAACCCTTTTAATTTTTCGGCTACTACTGGCTTACCTTCAGCAGCACTAACATTACTTTTATGCGTGGCCATCGCAACACTAATAATAATCACCACTGGTATCATTGCAACAAGTATTACCAATCCTATATGTTTGAAACTTACTCTTCCGATAAACATTAATAATAAAGAAGTAGCTCCAGTCAATAAAGCATTAGATAAATTAGCTGGCATAATTAAACCGCAAATCAATAATACAGGCCAAAATACTGGCCAGAAACCTTTCCAAAAATCTTTTATCACTTCTTGCTTCTTGCTCAAGACTCTTGATATATACATAAAGAGTGCCAACTTAGCTACATCACTACTTTGAATCGTTAAATTTATGATAGGCAATTTAATCCATCTACTACCTTCATTAATTTTTGCTCCAAAAAATAAAGTGTAAATTAATAATGGTACAGAAAATAAAAATAAAATGGTAGCCACTCTAGAAAACACTGTATAATTCACCCTATGTAAACCAAATACTACTAATAACCCTAATAAAGTAAATACCACTTGTTTAAATAAATAGATACTCGTATTGCCTTTTGACATTTTATATGCCAAAGATCCTGTTGCGCTATATACCACCATGATAGAAATTAGAGATAATACCAAGACCAAGGCCCAGATATATTTATCTCCTCTCGTTCTTTGATCTAAATGTTCTTTCACACCTCCGAAAGAAGGCATTTGTGAAAACAATTTATCGGTGGTTTCTTTTAACATTATAATTCTTTTACAGACTCTTTGAATTGACGACCTCTATCTTCGTAATTTTTAAACAAATCAAAGCTTGCACAAGCTGGGCTTAACAATACTACATCTCCTTTCTCCGCTAATTTGAATGCCGCATTCACTGCTTTTTTTGCAGAATCAGCTTCTACAATTGTTGCCACTTTATCTTTAAAGAATTCGGTGATTTTTGAATTATCAGTACCCATACAAATAATTGCTTTCACTTTTTCTTTTACTAAATCTGCAATTAATTCATAATCATTGCCCTTATCTACACCACCCAATACCAATACAGTAGATTTTTGCATGCTTTCTAAAGCATACCAAGTGCTGTTAACATTAGTTGCTTTACTATCGTTGATAAAATCGACACCACGAACAGTAGCAACAAATTCCATTCTATGTTCCAGATTATGAAAATTACTTACCGCTTCGCGGATTTTTTCTTTGCGGATACCCAATGTACTTGCAGCAATGCTTGCAGCCATTGTATTATAAGCATTATGCTTGCCTTTTAAAGCAAAATCATAAATACTCATGGTAACGCGTTCTTCTTGGATTTTCAACATCATTTGGTCGTTTTTGATGTAGCCTCCTTTTTTTACTTCTTGTTTCATAGAAAATGGTAATGGGTTAGTATTAGTAGTTAGTAGTTCTAAATGTTTGGTGATCACTTCGTCGTCTATACAATAGATGAAATAATCGTTCGCAGTTTGGTTTTCGATAATTCTGAATTTGCTTTTCACATAACGCTCAAATTCATAATTGTATCTGTCTAAATGATCTTCAGTGATATTTAATAAAATAGCGATATCAGGTTTAAAATTGATGATGCCGTCTAATTGAAAAGAGCTTACTTCAATTACATATAAACTCTTTGGATCTTGAGCAATTTGTCTTGCAAAAGAAAATCCAATATTACCTACCACAGCAGCGTCTTGTTCGGCTACCTGACAAATATGGAATAATAAAGAAGTAGTAGTTGTTTTACCATTACTTCCAGTAATTGCAGCAATTTTTGCATTACCCTTATATCTGTAACCAAATTCAATTTCACTAATGATAGGAATTCCTTTTTCGTGAATTGCTTTTACCAATTCGTTTTTATCAGGAATACCCGGGCTCTTCATTACCTCGTCTGCTGCTAAAATTCTTTCAACACTATGAGCGCCAGATTCGAATTCAATTTGGTTGTCCTCTAATTCTTTTTGGAATACTGGCTGAATAGCACTTGCATCAGATACAAATACATCATAGCCTTTTTGCTTTGCTAAAAGTGCAGTACCTACTCCACTTTCACCTGCACCTAATATGATTAACTTTTTTGCCAATGTTATCTTGTCTTTAAGGTTAAAATAGATGCAACAACTAATAAAATCGTGATAATCCAGAAACGTACTGCAATCTTACTTTCATGAAAACCTTTCTTTTGATAATGGTGATGTAATGGACTCATTAAAAACACTCTTCTTCCTTCACCATATTTCTTTTTAGTGTACTTGAAATAAGACACTTGAATAATTACACTTAAATTTTCAATTAAGAATACACCACAGAAAATTGGTATCAATAATTCTTTTCTTACAATAATGGCTAAAGAAGCGATAATGCCGCCCAATGCTAAGCTACCTGTATCTCCCATAAATACTTGTGCAGGATAGGCATTATACCATAAGAAGCCAATACAACCTCCGACAAATGCACCAACAAATATGGATAATTCACCCAGATTCGGGATATACATTACATTTAAATAATCTGCAAATACATAGTTACCACTCACATACACAAAAACACCAAGTGCTGCTCCAATTATTGCACTAACACCTGCCGCTAATCCATCTAAGCCATCCGTAATATTGGCCCCATTAGATACTGCAGTAACAATAAATGTAACTACCAAGATATATACCACCCATGTGTATTGTTCCGCTCCTGGACCAATCCAACTTACTAATTTACTATAGTTAAACTCGTGATTTTTAACAAATGGAATTGTAGTGATGGGTGTTTTTACTTTTACAAAACGACGCTCTTTTCCATTAATATTTCTCACTACTACGTCTGCACCTTTTGCAATATGTTCTCCTTTCTGTAAACTAGCAGAAATATTAGTAGAAACAATTTCACGTTCAACGGTAACTGCATTACTAAAATAAAGTGTTACTCCAATGATAATGCCTAACCCTACTTGTCCGATGATTTTAGAAATTCCCGCTAATCCATCACTATTTTGTTTCTTATACGCTTCCCCTTTGCTTTGCGCCTCTTTACGAGCACGTATTTTAAAATAATCATCTAAAAAACCAATCAATCCTAACCAAACAGTGCATAATATCATCAAACGGATATACACTTTATCTAAATTGGCAAATAATAAAGTGGGAATTAAAATACTTAATAAGATAATAATACCACCCATTGTTGGAGTACCCTTTTTTTGTTGCTCACCTGCTAATCCTAATTCTCTAACTGTTTCGCCAATTTGTTTTTTTTGTAAAAACAAAATCATTTTCTTGCCAAATACAGTTGCAATAAACAATGACAATAAGATAGCCATTGCAATTCTTGATGTTAAGAATTGAAAAGCACCTAATCCAGGTATATTGAAAGTTTTATGTAGCCAAGAAAATAATTGGTATAGCATGGGGTTATTTTTCTAGTTCTTTAAATAGATTGAACAATGTTTCTTTATCATCAAAATGTGTTTTCACACCTTTAATTTCTTGATACTTCTCATGCCCCTTACCAGCAACCAAAATAATATCACCTGGATTAGCTATACTCACAGCCGCTTTTATAGCTTCTTTTCTATCAGCAATTTTGATATACTTTCTTTTTGCTGCACTACTTAATCCTTGCTCCATATCATTCAAAATATCATTTGGATCTTCTGATCGTGGATTATCGCTAGTCAAAAAAACTTTTGTACTTAAATCACATGCCACTTGTGCCATAATTGGTCTTTTGCTTTTATCCCTGTCTCCACCGCAACCCACTACTGTAATTACTTGTTCCCCACCTTTTTTTAATTTGGCAATTGTTTCTAGGACATTCTCTAATGCATCTGGCGTATGTGCATAATCAATAATTCCAATAATTTTAGAATCGCTGATGGTATAATCAAATCTTCCTTCAGCGCCAGTTAATGCGCTCAATACTGTTAAAACCTTTTCTACTGGCTCTCCTAATTGAATAGCTACTCCATATACTGCCAAGAAATTATAAGCATTAAAAATGCCAATTAATCTACAATGCACTTCTATATCATTCACTAATAAAACCAATCCAGTCAATTGATTCTCTAATATTTTTCCTTTATAATTAGCTGGCGCATGTAAAGCATAAGTCAATTTCTTTGCCTTAGTTTCTAATAACATATTCGCACCATTTTTATCATCTAAATTAGATAACGCGAATGCGTTGTTAGGCAAATGATCGAAGAAGGATTTTTTAACGGCTAAATACTCTTCAAATGTTTTATGATAATCTAAATGATCTAAAGTAATATTAGTGAATGCAGCTCCCACAAATTGAATACCTGTTATTCTATGTTGATGAATGGCATGACTACTGCATTCCATAAATACATGAGTACAACCTGCAGCTACCATTTGATGCAATAATGCATTTAATTGAATTGCATCTGGTGTAGTATGTGTAGATGGAACAATAGTATTACCAATATGATTCTCCACCGTACTAATTAAACCGCAAGTATATCCTAATTCAGTAAATAATTTAAATAACAAAGTAGCAACGGTAGTCTTACCATTAGTACCTGTTACACCTACCATTTTTAATTTGGTAGAAGGTGACTCATAAAATTGATGTGCCATTATAGCAACAGCTTCGTTAGAATTAGCCACAACTATATAAGTAATCCCATCTAATAATAAAATAGGCAAGCTTTCACAAACAATAACCGTGGCACCTTTTTCAATAGCTGTAGTAATAAAATTATGCCCATCAGCTTGTGCACCTTTGATGGCAACAAAGACCGTCCCCGCAGCAACTTTTCTTGAATCTATTTGAATGCCACTAATATTTACATTAGTTGATCCTACTACTTCTCTGAGAGCTACTCCAAATAATATGTTTTGTAATGCCTTCATTAATTTAATTCAATTAAAATGGGTTGACCTTTTATGATATAAGCACCTTGAGCAATACTTTGTCTAACAACTCTTCCCTTACCAATACATTTAACTTGCAGTCCTTTTTTCTCACATAACCATAAAGCATCTTGTAATTTCAAACCACTGATATCTGGCATAGTTGAATCAGAAACTAATTTTGCAGCCGCTTTAGCTGTCTTACCTACACCATTTAAATTCACCCAATTAATTGAACTAGCTGTAGAATCTTGATAAGAAAGATTTATTTTTTTAGCAATAGCTTGTAAGGAAGATCTTGAAATGGAGTATTGAAATGCTTGACTATCCTTTAATGCAATTACAGGTGCAGTATTAGTTTTATTGTGAATGTAGGTTGAATACAATCTGTCAGAAATTTCTTTAAATACAGGACCAGCCACTGATGCGCCATAAAAAGGATAAGCATGTGGCTTGTTTTTAATAATTACTACAATAGTATATTGAGGATTATCCGCTGGAAAGTAACCTGCAAAAGAAGATTGATAAATTTTATCTGCATAACCTTTGTTACCATTTGCCACCAAAGCCGTACCAGTTTTACCCGCTACTTTATACAAACTATTTTTAAACAACCCTTTACCTGTACCATTAATACAAACCCCTTCTAAAGCAATTTGTAAAGCTTTAACTGTACTTGGTTTAACTAATTGTGGATTATAAACAGTTGGAGAGAAAGTTTTAATAACTCTTCCTTCTTCTTGAATAGCATTGACTAAATAAGGTTTCATCATAACCCCATTATTTGCAATAGCATTATATAATACCAAAGTTTGAATTGGAGAAATGGCAATATTATAACCAAATGCCATCCATGGCAAAGTTGTTGGACCGTATAATTTGTCACCTGGTTTAGTAATTTGCGGTCTTCTTTCACCAATTAAATCAATCCCAGAAACAGAGTCTAGTCTTAACTTAGTTAAGTGCTTATAATAAGTATTAATATTATTGCTATAATGGGCCATGGCAATTTTAGCCATACCCACATTAGAACTTTCTTCAAATGATTCTAAAATGGTTGCCTGATGCTTACCATGTTTTTCAGAATCCCAAACTGTTTGACCAGCTACCTTCCAAGCACCGCCTTCTAAATCTACCGTAGAATTTAAATTTACTTTTCCATCTTCCAAAGCACTTAATAAAGTCACTAATTTAAAGGTAGATCCTGGCTCGGTTGGCGTAATCGCATAGTTTAAATCTTCTCTATATACACCGTCAGCTATTTTACCCAAATTGGCAATCGCTTTAATTTTTCCCGTCTTCACTTCCATCACCATTGCAACACCCCATTGTGCTTGGTTTTGTACCATCATCTTGTTCAAGGCATTGGTAGTCACTTCTTGAATAAACACATCTATATTACTTACAATATCTTTACCCGTTTCTGGAGCAATTTCAAATTCACCTTCTTGTACTGGCACTGTTACGCCCCCAGCAATTGCACGAACCAATTGTCTACCATTGCGTCCTCTTAATACAGTGTCGTAAGATAATTCTAGTCCAACGCTATTTTGTTCTCTAGCTAAACCAATAGTTCTATAACCCATGTTTTGATAAGGGTTCAATCTAATATTACGCTCCTGCGCAATCATACCACTCTTATATCTTCCCGCCTTGAACATAGGAAACTTAGCCAACGCCAAGTATTGTCTATAATCAATCTTTTTCTTTAGTTCATAGTTAGGCTCACGCGTTTCAAAAGCTTTAGTCAATTGATCTTTGTATTGTGAAGCTGATTGATCTTTAAATAAATCTGCCAAGGCAAGAGATAAAGAATCTATATTCTCTCTAAATAATTTACCGTTTTTTTCATGTAATGGTTCTACTCTAAAATCTATATAAATATCAAATTGAGGCACATTGGTACTTAACATTTGACCATCTTCACTATAAATGGTACCTCTTGCTGCTGGAATTTCTGCAATTCTTTGGTGTAAGCTATCACTTAATCCTCTCCAGTATGATCCTTGAACTTGTTGGATATAAAACGCTTTGCCTAGTATAGCTAGGCATACTATTACTACTAAGATGTAGCTTAAATAAACCCTCCACAATATGTCGCGTTTTACATCCATTATTTATTGCTGATAGGGTTTATATTTCTTTTTTCAATTTGAATTCTTATTGGCATTTCTTTCCCAACCACTAATCCATAAGGTGCCACTGCATTTTCCATTTGAACAGCGCCACTTTTTTGCATTAATTCTGCTTTTAAAGTTTTGTATTCAAACTGCAGTTCCTTTAATTCTTTTTGAGTTGCATTAATTTTTCTAATAGTCTTATCCGTAAGATGACCATTGGCGATATAGAGTATCGCTATGAAAGCCAAGAACAAGAAAAATCCTGTGTTCATGACAATCCACTGATAGTTAAGAATGCTTTTTAGCGCATTCTTAGGGCTTGTTTTTACGGGTACGGACATACTATTTATACTCTTTCGGCAGCACGCAATTTTGCGCTTCTGCTTCTATTGTTTTCTTTCATCTCTTTGTCAGAAGCCATTACAGGTTTCTTTGTAATGATGTTCCAAATTTTTTCTCTAGGGTTGGAGAGAAAAGGATTGGAAGGGTTTTCTTCTTCTGGAGCAACTTTAAACGCATTTTTTACCATCCTATCTTCAATGGAATGGAAAGTGATGATTACTGCACGTCCTCCTGGTTTAATCACCTCGGATAATTGTGCAAGAAAATCTGCTAACACTTCCATTTCTTCATTCACTACAATTCGAATGGCTTGAAATACTTGTGCCCAGTATTTGTTTGGGTTTCCTTTAACTACAGGTGCAATTAGTGTTTTAAAATCTTGTACTGTATTTAACTTCACATGCTTTCTGTTGTCTACAATATGTTTCGCCAATGTTTTTGAATTGGTTACTTCTCCATACTGCTCGAACATTTTATGCAATTCAGTTTCGCTAAAGCTTTCAATAACTTGTGCTGCTGTTCTAGTTTGACGTTGATCCATTCTCATATCAAAAGGACCATCAAATCTTGTAGAGAAGCCTCTAGTGCCTTCGTCAAATTGATGACTACTCACACCCAAGTCTGCTAAGACACCATCTACTTGGTTAATCTTATGCAATCTTAAAAACCTTTGCAGGTACTTGAAATTTTCTGGAATAAAAACAATGCGTTCGTCATTAGGCAAGTTATTCTTAGCATCAGCATCTTGATCAAAAGCTATTAGACGACCATTAGGTCCTAGCTTAGATAAAATACCCCTACTATGTCCACCTCCACCAAATGTTGCATCAACATACACACCATCTGGTTGTATGTTTAAATGTTGCATTGTTTCATGAAATAAAACGGGTATATGATAATCAGAAGAAGGAATAGTGGATGTAGGGTTGGTCATCTTATTTCCTTAGTCTTTGTTATTAATACCTGACATTACTTCTTGCGCCAGATTACTAAATTCATCTGCAGAGAAATCCTCAAAGAGCTTTTTATAGGTACTTGCATCCCAAATTTCGAAACGGTCTAATGCGGCTGCTAAAACAATCTCTTTTCCAGGTAAAGCAAACTCTCTTAAAGTGGGAGGTAATAATAAACGGCCTGCGCCATCCATTTCTACCTCTGTTGCTCCACCCAAAAACTGACGTCTAAACTGACGCACTTTGGGATCAAAGTCGTTCAACTGGCTAATCTTGTCTAATATCTTCTGCCAGCTATTTAACGGATATAGTGTCAAGCACTTCTCGAATCCTCTACTAACAATAAAGCGTGTCTCCCCTTCTGCCAGCTGTTTTTTCAAACTGCCGGGAACCAGGAAACGCCCTTTAGCGTCTATAGTTGATTGATATTCTCCGTGAAATCCTGTCATTGTTAATAATTAGCGTGATTTTTACCACTTGTTCACACAAAATAACACTTTTTACCACTTTTAAAGCGCAAATAGGCTATTCTAGTTTTCCACAAGAAATAAACCGGCCTGAAAATCAATACTATGGCTAGTTTTAGAAAAAAATGCCCTGTTTTAGGCATTATAGCATGTTAAAAGCTGTGGATAACCCCGTTTCTTAGGTTTATAAAGCGTGAATTAGTTCAAAAATGAGGGCTTTGCCTACATTTGCAGCATGTTTATAAAGCCTAGCATAGAAATAGCAGCCTTTGATTATGCGCTTCCGGAAGAAAAGATAGCATTTACCCCTGCCAATAATAGAGCAGACAGTAAGCTATTGGTATGGGATAAAACCATTGTAGAGACTTCTCAGTATAAACATATAGCCAATTACCTGCCTGCCAATGCGCATTTATTTTTTAACAATAGTAAAGTCATTGCAGCTAGAATGTTTTTTGAAAAACAAACTAGTAATGGCCCCTCTTCCATTGAAATATTTTGTTTAGAACCTTCTGCAAGATTTACACCAATGATAAAAGCAATGGAAGCAACTACCTATGTTGACTGGTATTGTTTAATTGGAGGTGCTAAGAAATGGAAAGAAGGTTTATTAACAAAAGAAGTTTTAATTGGTAATGAATTGATTCATTTTAATGCAGAAAAATTACAACAAGAAAATGGACAATACTTAATTAGATTTTCTTGGAAAGACGAATCAATCAGTTTTTCAGAATTACTTACGCATATAGGAAATATACCCTTGCCTCCCTATATAGAAAGAGATGCAACCAGTGAAGATAAAGACAGGTATCAAACTACTTATGCAAAAGAAGAAGGATCAGTCGCTGCACCAACTGCAGGCCTACATTTTAGTAAAGATGTATTTGAACAATTGGAAACTAAAAATATTACTGCTGATTTTTTAACATTACATGTAGGTGCTGGGACATTTATGCCAGTAAAGACTGCAACTATTGACGAGCATATAATGCATGCAGAGTTTATTGATGTGGATATTGTTACAATACAACACTTAATAGACATATTAAATACAACAACAAAAGAAACCATTGTAGCAGTGGGCACTACTTCTCTAAGAACATTAGAGTCTTTGTATTGGTTAGGAGTTCAACAGTATCACTTAAAGAAGAAAGGCAGTCTATCAATTCAAAATACTTTAAGTTTATCGCAATGGGAAGCTTACGAACTAGACGCAGCAAATATTAGTCCATCAATAGCACTAGAAACACTTGTGAACTTAATGAGTGAAAACAATATGACGCATTTGTTTGCTAAGACTCAGCTAATGGTTACGCCAGGATATACATTTAAAATTTGCAATGCGCTAGTGACCAATTTTCATCAGCCAAAATCTACTCTATTACTTATTATTGCAGCAATCACGGGAAACGAATGGAAGACCATTTATCAATACGCTTTAGAAAATGAATTTAGGTTTTTAAGCTATGGTGACGGATCGCTCTTATGGATAAACAATCAATAGATTATTCTCCTACAGGTAATATCAAAGTAATTGTAGTCCCTTTACCTAAAGAAGAGTCTACTTTAATAGAACCCTTGTGTATATCCATTACCCATTTCACATAGCTCATTCCTAAGCCGAAGCCTTTTACATTATGGATATTGCCTGAATGTGCTCTATAGAATTTTTCAAAGATATGCTTAGCGGTATCACTATCCATTCCTATACCCTTGTCTTTGAAGTCTATTTGAATTTTATTACCAATAGATGTGGTTTTAATTGTAATATCAATTGCGTCTTTCGAGTACTTGATCGAGTTGTCAATTAAATTAGAAAATACATGTAATAAATATTCTTCATCTGCTTGTATCACAGAAGGATCTGCATCCAAAATGGTTTCTACATTAGATGGTTTTGCTTCTAATTGTAATTTAAAACTATCCAATACGCCGAAGATTAAATCATGTACATCAACCGGCTGTGTATTTAATTCGTATTCTTTCTTTTCTAAATGAGCTGCTTGCAGAATCACTTCTACATGCTTATTCATGCGCACATTTTCTTCTTTAATAATATTACTAAAATAAGAAACAGATGCAGGATCTGCTTGGACCTTATTCGTCTTTAAAGCGTCTACTGCTAATGATATAGTTGCTAAAGGCGTTTTTAATTCATGGGTCATGTTATTAATAAAATCACGCTTGATCTCATTAAGCTTTCTTTGAACTAATAAAGATCTTAAAGTAATAAAGAATGCAGTGAATACAATTAAAATGAACAATACAGCCCCCACTATCACCCATCTTAAATTTTGTAATAAGTAAAATCTAACATTTGGAACGATGATGATAATTGTTTCAAATGGGCCAACAGGTTCTATTACATCCTGAGGCATCACAGTTACCCTGGTTTGTAAAGTATTTATATCATCTGTATAAACATCTTCAAACTTTTTACTCATCATTTCAATCTTACCCTTCTTGTCTGATACAGCAAATTCGTAGCTCAAACCTTTTAAGCCATTTTTCTCCAATGCATTAGTTATTTTAGTTTGTAGATCGCTATAACTAAATACATCTGCAACATTAGATTCATCGAAATTATGTAAATGGTAATCTTCGTTTAAAGACAATCCTCTTTTTGGCAAACGCAATGACAATCCACTAGTCATTTTCTTACTGATATCGTTTGATACAATTAAAGCTGATTGATTGATCTTATCACTCAATTGATTTTTCTGTAAAATGAATAAACCTTGTAACCAAGTAATTTGAATAAACAGAATACCCAAAATAGAAAGGGCAATTAAGGTAAATATTACTGGGAAGGTTTTTCTCATGGGATACAAATTACAAAAAAAATCCTTCCCGTTGTATCGGGAAGGATTCCTATAAATGATAAATTTTTGTTATTATAATACGCCTTCTACTAAAACAGTTGTTTTGTTGTTTAATACTTCTACAAAACCACCTTTGATAGAATAGGTCTCAGAAGGACTTGACTTATGCAAAACCTTTACTTGACCAACGCCTAATGCACTTACTAATGGAGCATGTTTATCTAATACTTCAAATAAACCTTCAATGCCAGGTAATTGAACACCTTGCACATCTCCACTAAATAACTTCTTCTCCGGTGATAATATTTCTAATAACATGAATTCTTCTTTAATAATTAAGCCATCATCTTCTTACCTTTCTCAATAGCATCTTCTAAAGTACCTACCAAGTTAAATGCAGCTTCTGGATACTCGTCTACTTCTCCATTCATGATTGCATTAAAACCTCTGATAGTATCTTCGATAGATACAAATACTCCTTTCAAACCAGTGAACTGTTCAGCTACATGGAATGGTTGAGATAAGAAACGTTGTACACGACGAGCGCGAGATACTACTAATTTATCTTCGTCACTTAATTCGTCCATACCTAAGATGGCAATGATATCTTGTAATTCTTTATATCGTTGTAAAATCATTTTAACTTTTTGCGCAGTATCGTAGTGTGCATCACCTACAATTGCAGGAGTTAAAATTCTTGATGTAGAATCTAATGGATCCACCGCAGGATAAATACCCAAATCGGCAATCTTTCGAGACAATACAGTAGTTGCATCCAAGTGAGCAAATGTTGTTGCAGGAGCTGGATCTGTTAAGTCATCCGCAGGTACATATACCGCTTGTACGGAAGTAATAGAACCATTCTTAGTAGAAGTGATACGCTCTTGCATCAATCCCATCTCTGTAGCCAATGTTGGTTGGTAACCCACCGCAGATGGCATACGACCTAATAAAGCCGATACCTCAGAACCTGCTTGGGTAAAACGGAAGATATTATCTACGAAGAATAAGATATCCTTTCCTTTTCCTGTACCATCTCCATCACGGAAATATTCAGCAATAGTTAAACCACTCAAGGCAACACGAGCACGTGCTCCTGGAGGTTCGTTCATTTGTCCAAAAACGAAAGTAGCTTTAGATTCTTTTAATTCTTCTAAGTTTACTTTACTTAAATCCCATCCACCTTCTTCCATGCTATGTTTGAAAGCTTCACCATATTTCATGATACCTGCTTCAATCATCTCACGTAATAAGTCGTTTCCTTCACGTGTTCTTTCACCCACACCAGCGAACACTGATAAACCACCGTGTCCTTTAGCGATATTATTAATCAACTCTTGAATCAATACTGTTTTACCTACACCCGCACCACCAAACAAACCAATCTTACCTCCCTTAGCATAGGGCTCGATCAAGTCGATTACTTTGATACCTGTAAACAACACTTCTGTTGCAGTACTTAAGTCTTCAAACTTTGGAGGGTTAGCGTGAATAGGACGACCATTTGATTTATCTAACTGAGGTAAACCATCGATAGCATCACCAGTTACATTAAATAAACGACCATTGATACCTTCACCCACTGGCATTGAAATTGGTTTACCCAAATCAATTACTTCCATACCTCTAACCAATCCTTCAGTACCATCCATCGCAATAGAACGAACACTATCTTCTCCAAGATGTTGTTGTACTTCTAATACTAATTTTTCGCCACCTGGTTTTTGAATTTCAAGGGCGTTGTAGATTTCTGGTAAGGACGCTCCGTTAGAAAACTGTACGTCTACTACCGCACCAATAATTTGTTTGATTTTACCTGTTGTTGCCATAACATTGTTTGTTTTTCAATCCCCGTTTTAGCTGGGGAAAGGGATATCTTCCAATTTGGCTGCAAAGGTAGGGTTTTGCCGGTTTATTGCAAAAATTGTGTGTAGATGATTCCAGCTAAAATTCCCCCCACAATAGGACCAAAAACCGGAACCGGGGCATAAGCCCAATCACTACTGCCTTTTCCCTTGATTGGCAATAGAAAATGCATGATTCTAGGGCCTAAATCACGGGCTGGATTAATGGCCCAACCGGTAGGTCCACCCAGTCCAAAGCCAATTCCACCCACCAAAAGGGCTACAGGAAGTGCTGAAAGCGCGCCTAAATTGGTCTCAGCAGGTTGAATAAATAGGATTCCTAATATAAAAACAAGGGTAGCAATAGTCTCTGTGATAAAGTTTTGAGGCAATCTTCTGATAGACGGGCCAGTGGCAAAAATGGCTAATTTATCTGAAGCATTCTCCGATTCATTGATATGATCTTTATAAATCATCCATACTATAAAAGCACCTAACATAGCTCCAAGCATTTGAGCCAATAAATAAGAAGGTACAAGATTCCAACTAAATTTACCTGCAGCGGCTAGGGCAAAAGTGACCGCTGGATTTAAATGAGCACCACTAATATCAGCGGTTACATATACGCCTACAAAAACTGCAATCATCCATCCAAGTACAATAGATATTAGACCTCCATTATTACCTTTTGTTTTTGGTAATACAACATTGGCAACAACGCCATTTCCAATAATAATGATCAAGGCAGTGCCTAAAAGTTCTGCAACAAAAGGGGTCATAATAATATGGTTTTAGTAATCAGGTTTTAAATTACAAATTTTATAAAGCATTACCAATTATTGGTTGCTTTTATGGCACGCTCCCAACCCATGATCAATGCTTCTCTGTTATTTGCTTTTGGTTCAAATATTTTATCAATCGCCCATTTGGTAGCAATCTCTTCTTGACTTTCCCAAAAACCAACAGCTAATCCAGCCAGGTATGCAGCCCCTAATGCAGTGGTTTCGATCATAGTGGGTCTCACAACTTTGGTATTAATAATATCTGATTGAAATTGCATCAGTAAATTATTATTGGTTGCACCGCCATCTACTCTTAACTCAGCAATGGGTATACCTGCATCAGATTCCATCGCCTTCATTAAATCATAGCTCTGAAATGCAATACTCTCTAATGCAGCACGAGCAATATGAGCACTACTTGTACCTCTAGTAATTCCAACAATAGTACCTCTTGCATGTTGATTCCAATAGGGTGCGCCTAATCCAGCAAAAGCTGGCACTAAGTATACCCCATCTGTAGTATCTACTTGACTTGCTAAAGCTTCAATTTCTGAAGAATTCCTAATTAATTGCAATCCATCTCTTAACCATTGAACTACTGCGCCACCAATAAACACGCTTCCCTCTAATGCATAATAAGTGTGTCCGTTGATTTGCAATGCGATAGTAGTTAACAAATTGTTTTTAGAACTAACTGCTTTTTCTCCTGTATGCATTAACATAAAACATCCGGTGCCATATGTATTCTTTACCATACCAGGGCTTGTACACATTTGTCCAAACAAAGCAGCTTGTTGATCACCAGCAATGCCAGCGATAGGTATATCCTGATGATTAAATAATTGATCTGTGGTTCCATACACTTCACTACTACTTTTTACTTGTGGAAGTATAGAAGAAGGAATATCTAATAAGTCTAATAATTCCTGATCCCACTGTAAACTATGGATATTAAATAACATGGTTCTTGAAGCATTGGTTGCATCAGTTACATGCACCCTGCCATTGGTTAATTTCCAAACCAACCATGTGTCAATAGTACCAAAACATAAATCCCCCTTAGCTGCCAAATCTCTTGCTCCAGGCGTATTGTCAAGTATCCATTTGATTTTTGTTCCAGAAAAATAAGCGTCAATTACTAAGCCTGTTTTTTCTTGAATCATTACTGCTTTTCCTGCTCCTTTTAAACTATCGCAATAATCGGCAGTTCTTCTATCCTGCCAAACAATTGCATTATATATGGGCATGCCTGTTTTCTTATTCCACACAACAGTGGTCTCTCTTTGATTGGTTATACCAATAGCTGCTATATCAGTTGATTGAGCATTGATCTTACTAATGGCTTCGGAAGCAACTCCAATTTGAGTACTCCAAATTTCCATAGCATCATGTTCTACCCAACCTGGTTTAGGAAAAATTTGCGTGAATTCTTTTTGTGCTACAGATTGAATTTGACCCTGATGATCAAATAAGATAGCACGACTACTTGTAGTTCCTTGATCAAAGGACAGAATGTATTTTGACATGGCAGCAATAATTAGATAGTAAATATAACAAAACTATCTTCTATTTTTTAGCCAAGATTCTGGATCAAAGAAAACCACTTTTTCATTATTAATAGAGAAAAGCAGCGCGCCTTCCCCATCTAAATTAACACCAGATCTACCCAATACTGTTCCAGCTCTTACTTCTTGCATCACTCTTACATTGGCAGTACTTAAATGAGAGTAGGTAGTAAAATATTTACCATGTTTCACGAAAATGGATAAATCTCCATTAATATCCCCAACATAGATCACTACACCATCGGCAACACTTTTTACAGCGCTCCCTTTTGGTAAAGCAATTTCAATACCATCACTTTTTCTATTCAATTTAGTGCCAGGAATATTTTCCACGCCAAAATGCACATATACATTACCTCTATCCACTGGCCAAGGTAGATTACCTCTATTGTTTTCAAAAGAAATGGATGTTTCTCTACCTTCTTCTGTAGTTTCCAATGCCGAATAAGGTCTATTATCTGTAGTACTTGCTAAGCCGCCATCTACTTTTCCAATTTTGACATTGGCTTTAGCTGTTGCTGACTCGTTCGCTTTAGGCTTTTCATTTCCCTTTGCTTTATTAGCCGCTTCTGCGTTTGCTGCTTTTGCTTTAGCTAGTCTTTCCTTCTCTCTTCTTTCAGCTTCTTGTATCTCTCTTTTAATTAATGCAGTCAATGCTTGTTGCATTTTTCTACGTTGCGCTTCTTTTTGTTTTACTTGTGCAGTAATCTCCGCTTCTTTACTTTTTAACTGCTTCACCACTTTGTCTTGCTCTTTCTTATCTTGTTCCAATACTTGTAATTGCTCGTTTTGAACAGATAAAGTTTTTAATCTATCTTTTTTATTATCACTTAGTATGTCAATTTTTACATTTAAATCTTTCTGAGACATATTGATTGCATTGGCCTGTGCTTCTCTATTTTGTCTATAGCTTTTTAAATAAGTGATACGCTTCACTGCATCGTTGAAACTCTTAGCAGAAAATAAAAAATTCAAATATTCGTACCCGCTTCTTCCTTTATAAGAAAAAATGATGCTCTTTGCATATTTAGACTTTAAAGTATCTAGATCTTTATTAAGTTTTTGAACGTCTAATTGATTATTATAAATAGCAGCGTCTAATATCTTCACCTGGTTACGTATGCCATTCACAAGGGCCTCTCTTTTAGCAATTTTACTTCTAATAACGGCTAATTGACCTAATGAACTTTTTTTGTTTCTTTTGGTTTGTTCTAATAATTGATTCAACTCATCCAACTCTTTTCTTAAAGATTGTTCTTGTTTTTGCAAATCCTCTCTTGAAGCATTTGATTGTGCACTTAAGTTGTTGCTAAATACAAAACAAACAATTAATAAGACAACCAATATTTTAATTCTATGTAAGCTCATATATTATCTACGTTTTCCTGGTCTAGGAATGGCAAAGGTATATTTTAATGGTTCATTAAAACTATACTCTTTCACTTCCATATGAATAATTAATTTAGACTTGCTCTCAATAGTGATTTCCCTGTTTAATGGGAAAGATACTTTATCTACCATTACATGATTACTATAACTAATATTGCAAGTTCGATGTTGCGCAATATCTATATCATCCAGTTTTAACTGTAAAATTTTAGTGTGTTCCACATCTAAGACCACCAAGTTTTTGAATAAACTACCCAATAAACTTGCTTGTAATTTATCTTCTGTTTTTTTGAACGAAATCAATTTGGCATTATCCATATAAATTGGATTGCCCACTACCAAATCTTGAATAGTAGCAAAAGAAAAAGGAATTTTCACAATATCTACCAAAGACTGCAATGGCCTTTTATCAATTTTCTTGGTTAATGGATAAAATAAAGTGACGGAGTCTCTTTTAATCAGTGCTTTCAATCCTATCACCCCCATTGCCCCCCTGATAGTAATATAGATGGTACTATCTTTTTGAATACTCATATTAGCAATATAGGTATCTGCATTTTTTTCAGATTCATAATCCACTTTAATTTTGGCATTCATTGTTGTAAATGCAATCTTTTCCATGTTAAAGTGATCAACAATTTCTTTTACAATAGATAAAGAATCAATCTCAGGTACTTTTTTTAAACTGCTGCTGTCAACTGTAGATAATGCATCTTGAATGATTTGTACTTTTTTAACATTGGTACAAGCCTGTAAAATAAACAAAGTGAAAACTATATAAACTAGTTGCTTCATGAATTTAATTTTTACCTGTATGGCCAAAGCCACCAGCCCCTCTTTCTGTTTGATTTAATTCTTCTACTTGTACAAATTGCACTTTCTCCACTTGTTGAAAAACCACTTGAGCAATTCTGTCTCCGTTTTGAATAGTTTGAACTTCGTTAGAAAGATTAATTAAAATGACTTTCACTTCTCCTCTATAATCTGCATCTATTGTGCCAGGGGTATTTAAACAGGTTAATCCTTGTTTGATGGCCAAACCACTTCTTGGCCTAACCTGAGCTTCTAAATGCTCGGGCATTTGAAAATATAGTCCAGTAGGCACCAAAACCCTCTCTAGTGGTTTAATTTCTATAGCTTGATCAAGATTTGCTCTAATATCTACACCAGAAGATCCTGCTGTTGCATATGCAGGTAAAGGATGAGAACTCTTGTTGACAATGTTTACTGTAGTAGGCATGTTCAACAAAAGTACTTATAATTTAGAAAAAAAGCTTAGAAGTAGAAGATAGAGCCAAATCTAAGGGTATTAGATAAAGGGTTCTTTGTAATACCGCCACCTGATGGCACTAAATAAGAAATGTTAAATTTAGATTGCTGGTATTGAAAACTAGTTCCCAAGGTAAAATATTGCATATTGCCTAGGTTCTTATTATTATCCATAAAATACCCAGCTCTCAAATAAAATCTATTAGTGTAATTGTATTCCGCCCCTAAAGAGATTTTTAAAGACTCTCCAATAGGCATACCATATTTATTGGTAAAAGAATTAAAATAGCTTGAAATTACGGATTGAGAGAAATACTGTTCTTTCAAAGCAGCATAATCTGGATCAGCAGCAGATGGACTAGCAGGAACAATCAATCTATTAATATCTGCTCCAAATTCGATTGAATTTTCAATATCAAATTTTGTTAGATAACCAATGCCTATTCCAAGATTGGCAGGAATAAAATATTTATTCTTGCTAGCATTTGAATAACTAATTTTTCCTCCCAAATTAGACAATAACATACCTACATGCCAGCCAGATAAATCTTCATTTTGTTTATAAAACATACTTAGATCACCTGATACCGTATTGCCTGCTCTATAATCAATTGCATTACCAATAAAAGAACCAGTAACTAATTTTGAATGAATATATCTTAACGTAATGCCCGCGCTAAATTGATTTGATAACAAAAAACTATATCCAAAATCATAACTAAATTCATTAGGTCTTTGCTCGGTAGTAGGTGTTCCATTTACATCAGAAAACTGAATATTACCCAAACTAAAAAAACGCAAAGAACTGTTGATACTACTATTCTCATCAATCTTTTTATAATATCCTGCACTTGCCAAATACACATCCGTTAAACCTAAATCTTTTAACCAAGGTGTATAGTTAATTAAGAACCCTTGTTTCTCTTTTAATAAAGGAAGTTTAGCATTATTGCCAAAAAGGTCGTTTGATTCTGCAGACATACCCAAGGATAAATTACCCATACCACCCGATCTTGCATCAGGAGAAATTAACATAAATGGCACTGCTGTACTTTGTATAGAGATAGGTTTTGTTTGAGCCGCTACTTTAGATAGGGTATTTAAACAACAAGCAATAATACAAATAGCAACAATTAATTTCTTAGACATAGCAGGAACTTGATTTACCCCACGAAGATACCCATTGATAGTGGATATTTTTATAATTTGATCAACTTATTTGACAAAACAAATACCTGAGAAGATGATCTAATGGTTATGGTATAAATGTAAAAACCAGGGGGAATCATTGCGCCAGACTGATCTCTTCCATCCCAATCCATCACCCATTTATTAGAAAGGTTTTTATGCGGTAAAATTTTATTTACTAGCTGTTGCCCATTCAAATTACGTAGAGAAAATTCGGTCTCAATGGATATGTCTTGTACATTTAGGTCAAAACTAAACTGGGTAAATTGATTCATCGGATTGGGCTTATTCAACAAATCTTTTGCTTTTAAGCCATTTTTTTCTGGAACAATTAACCACAAAGTATCTTTTGATAAATTTCCTAATAGATCCCAGGCCTTAATAATCAATTGATGTTTACCGATGGTTAAATTGGGCAAACCAAAAAGAATCGTACCTGATTGATACGTGTCAATATCTGCAGTATAATAGTTATTTAATAAGTAAGGATATTGAACATCATTATCTAAGATGAATTGTAAATCATGTCCTAATGCATTGCCAGAACTTTGGATACCTGCACTGTCTTTTAAATACACAATTAAGGTAGCATTATTAGTAACCCAACTATTATTGGTAAAATTAGTGTCATTAATATATGCACGTATCTGAGGTCCATTCAAATCGGAAATGCCATTTAGATTAGATGCTTTCACAAATACACTATCACTCACTCCCAATGCATCTTCCATATTATTGTATGCAAACGCCTGGATTTTTAAATTACCTCCACTACTACTAGTTTCTTTAGGCAGCACAAAATTCAAAGTAAATTGACCATTGGTAACAGTGGCTTTACCTCTATAAATAATAGCTTCTCTTGTAGGTACAATTGTTTTAATACTTGTAGATTGATTTGCTAAAGTGATTTTATCTTTTACAACATCAAATACAATACAATCTACAAGCCCATTAAAGCTTGAATGCTTGGCTTGATTCTTTAGAATGGTTCCATCAATTGTTGTTAAAGTACCAGCAGTTAAACTATCTTTTACATTTAATTGAATCTTGTTTTTTACTGAAGCTAATAATAAAGCTGGGTCACCCAATAAATTAAATTTAAATGCATTCAATTTATCACCTTGCAATGCCCAATTATTCTTTTTGGCTATTTGCAAAGCCTTGCCAATGCTATTATATGTACCATTTTTATCAGACACTAATAGGGCTTGAATAAACTGCTCGTTGATTTGTTTATTACTATAAGCAAATACTAATCTATTGGCAGCAACTAATCCTATAATTCCTTTTCCATTTTTCATTAAGGAGGAAAAACCAATAGGATTAAATTGAGGTTGATCATAAGGTGCAAAATCACAGGATGCAGTAATCAACAAAGGCAATCTGCCTTCATTATTCCAAGATTGCATGCTTTGATCATTGATAACCGCTTCTTCGGTTAATCTTAAATAATTACCATGTCCAGTATAGTTAACTACCAAACTACCATTATTAAGGGTTTGTTGAATTTCATTTTCTACCAAAGGATAACTAATTCCGCCTGCATTATTATTAGCAGTAAAAAGGTCTAAATATATTTTTTTATGATTCCAGAGCGTATTGGCTAATTGCAATCCATTAATGATAGACTCGGCGTCTTGCAAGTGCAAATTATAGTCACCATCATCAGCTATCCATGTAATTTGATTTTGCCAAACACCTTTTTTACTGGATAATCTATATTGAATAATCTTGTTAATTAGTGTATCTGCTTCAGCTAAGGTCTTAGCTGGAATCCTTCCAATAGCAATCTCAAGCGAATCTACAGTAGAGGGTATATTCATGTCTGCTCCATCTTTTAAAACTGCATAAAAATCATCCGACGCATAAGTATTTAAAATGTCTAAAGAATTAGCACTTTCAAAAACAGGCACCTGATTGAATTTATTTAATTTTTTAAGATTAAAATCTGAGCCACCAATTATACATAAATATTGAGCAAAAGAATGACCTAATGCTTTTGCATTCATTTGCATTTTTTTCAAATAATTTCTAATGGCAATTGGGTTCATTAAACCGCCAGAAAATTCATTATATATTTTAACTGGGTCTACAATAGTTACTTTAAACCCATTGTATTTTTCATGAAAATTTTTCAACTTTATTGCAGGTTCTTGAAAAGCTGCAGGAGCTAAAATGATATAATCAATAGCAGTATTATTGAAAATATTTTGATTAGTTAAAGTATCCAATTGAGCAATAGTTTCAAAAGCGTTTTGTTTTAAAGCAATAAATTTTTGCTGGCTGGAGCCTTTGCCGGCAAACTCCATCGTATTATTCAAATAATTGGTATTCAGATTAAATGGCTGCAGCGGATTGCTTATATCCCATACAAAACCTGAGGCATCTGCATCGCTAATTTGATATTGGACATCTTGGGCCTCATTTTGTCCATCAAAAACAAAATAATTATTATCTCCAAAACCTAATTGCATGGGTATATGCATTGATATAAAGTCAACATACCCTGTACTGCCCTGAGGAGCATTATACTGAACAGATATAGCAGAGTTACTTGTATTATTTAGAATTGGCCAATAAGAAAAACTATCTAAAATGCTTTTAGCAGCAGCATCATATACTAAACCTGATACGGGGCTAATATTGGCTGATTTAATTTTTATATCATTCCATTTAATATCAAACTGTGCCGATTGATTATAATTGGTTGAAACAAATTGTACATCAAAAAGTACCGGTGCATTAGATACTATTTTTTTAGTATTAAGAGAATAACTAATCGTGCTAGTTTTTCCAAGCCCCTGCCCCATTGGAGCACTCAGCCATAATTTCCCGCTATTTAAAATATTAACAGAATCTTGTTCCCAAATTTGATGTGCTTGGTAAGTATTAATTTTCTGCGTATTAGGATTGCTGTAATTTGAATTAGCAATCCTTTTCCCATTTTCTCCAATGGTGAAAAAATAATAAGCAGTATCTGAATGATGCAGTTTCTGAAATTTCCAATGTCCCGTTGTTGATTCTTTTTCCCAACGAAGATTCCCAGAAGCATAAAATAAAAAATGATCTTTTTCATCAAAACTTCCATCCCCTCCATCTTTCACCATAATGGAGATTTCTTGACTTCCAGTCATAAAATCGGACGTTACTTTTTCTTTTAACTGGGTTAAGTCATATCCAAACAACTGAATTTTACTTGAACTTATAGGAAAAGCAATTCCCATTTGTTTTAATTGGGTGCCCGTTACCTGATAAATGGCTTGTTTAGTTGTAGTCATTTTTACCCATTTCCCTTTACTCAAATCAGCAGATTGGGATGCAGTTGGACTAGCATTCGAAAGTGTCAAAAATAAAAAGTAGACAGGGAGCCATCTCATGCCCTAAAATTAGGGTTTTACTAACATAAGAATTGCTATCTTCGCAGAGTATTTTAAACCTATCTGAATAAATAATTTATATGAATTTTATAAATAGTATTTTACTGTTTTTTGCATTCTTACTATTGGGGCCAGCAATTGTTTCCATGGAGTCCTCTTCTACTTTCAATCAATTGAGATTTGCAGAGCCTCAGAAGGACCCATACGAGGGTACTGTTTTGGTTAGAGGTGGGACATTCGCAATGGGCTTGGACGAAGAATCTGTTTTGGGCGATTGGAACAATACTATCAGAAGAGTAACAGTGAGTGCTTTTAGAATTGATCAATACGAAGTAAGTAATAAAAAATACAGAGACTATACAAATTGGTTAAGAGAAGCATATAAACCTTTAGGAAAAGATTCAATATATAAAGCAGCACTACCAGATACTTTAGTTTGGAAATCAGATTTAGCATATAACGAACCAATGGTAGAAGGTTATTTTAGATTCACCGCCTTCAATGATTACCCAGTAGTTGGTATTACATGGGAACAAGCCAATGCTTATTGCAGATGGAGAACAGATAGAGTGAACGAAGCAGCATTAAAAGCAAATGGTTTAATTGATGCAAAGAATCCCTATTTAGGAAAATCACAAATTGATTACGATAAAGCAGATTCTGCTAGAAGAAATAATACAAGCAGAAGATTGAATAGAAATTTAGGAGACTATGTTTTAATTCCTGATTTTAGATTACCAACAGAAGCAGAATGGGAATATGCTGCTAAATTAAGTTTACAAAAATCTTCACCTACAGACAAGGCTTCTAAATCAGGGCCAAACTCAAAAGATAGAGGCATTGTTGATCCATTAAACGCTCCTTACCCTTGGGCATCTACAGGTAATGAAAATATTAGATTCACTGGAAATGGAAAAGGCAAAGACAAAGGAGTAGTAGGAATGTACAGAGCTAATTTTAAAAACGGCACTGGTGATTATATGGGCATGTCAGGTAGAGCAAATGATGGCGCAGCTTTACCAAGCAAAGTAAATAGCTTCAACCAAAGCCCTTTGAATATTTATAATATTAGAGGTAATGTAAATGAGTGGGTATTGGATTTATATAGACCAATGAGTACAATTGATATGGATGATTTTAATCCATACAGAGCGAATGCAGTAGCAGATGGTGACGACTCTACAGTGGCAATTTATCAAACAGGTGTAAATACTTTGATCTCCAATAAATCTAGAGTATATAAAGGAGGAAGTTGGAAAGATGGATTGTACTGGTTAAATCCAGGAACAAGAAGATTTTTAGATCAAGATAAATCTTCTAATACAATAGGATTTAGATGTGCTATTTCTGCATTTGGAATGGATAATAATACAAAGCCAACAACCGAAGGTGGTGTTTGGAATTGGGTTAAGGATAAATTTAATAGAAACTAATGAAGCTAAGAATCGGATCAGGCATTGATTTTCATCAATTAGTAGAAGGCAGAGACCTTTGGATTGGTGGTGTTAAAATCCCACATACAAAGGGTGCTCTAGGCCATAGTGATGCAGATGTTTTATTGCATGCTATTTGCGACGCTTTATTAGGTGCTTTAAGCTTAGGAGATATTGGTACACATTTTCCAGATACAGATAATGCTTTTAAAAATATTGATAGTAAGATCTTATTAAAAAGAACTTACGATTTAATTACCAGCAAGGGCTATCAAATTATTAATATAGATAGTTCATTGTGTTTGGAAGCACCAAAAATCAAACCCCATGTAGCAGCAATGCAAGCATGTATTGCAGAAATATTGCAAATTGGTATCGATGATATTTCTATTAAAGCAACCACCACAGAAAAAATGGGCTTTGTTGGAAGAGAAGAAGGATTGGTAGCATACGCTACATGTTTATTAGAAGCAAAATAGTTATATGCAATTACCCTCTATTGCTTTTTTATACGAGATTTTCGAAAAGCATCCAAGTGTTCAAACAGACACACGCAAACTACAATTAGGTGATTTATATTTTGCTTTAAAAGGCCCCAACTTTAATGGTAACACTTTTGCTATGGCTGCATTAGAAGCTGGCGCAAGTTATGCGATTGTGGATGAGGTCATTCCAGAAAGTAGTAATCTTGATAATAGAATATTACAAGTAGAAGATGTCTTAACTACGCTACAAGCATTAGCAAAACATCATCGTCAACAATTTGCAATTCCTTTTATTGCCATTACAGGTAGTAACGGAAAAACTACAACAAAAGAATTAGTCTCTACTGTATTAGCCAGTCAATATAAAACTTATACCACGAAGGGCAATTTAAATAACCATATTGGGGTGCCATTAACTATACTAAGTATTGGTAAAGATGCAGAAATGGCCGTGATAGAAATGGGTGCTAATCATCAAAAAGAAATCGAAAGTTATTGCACTTATACCCTACCTACACATGGTATGATTAATAATTGTGGCAAAGCACATTTAGAAGGATTTGGTGGAGAAGCAGGTGTTAGAAAAGGTAAAGGTGAATTATATGATAGCTTAAGAAATAATAATGGCACTGCATTTGTAATGTCCGATTACGATTACTTAAACGAAATGTCTAAGGGTATCAAAGAAATAATTACCTACGGCGCAATTACCGGTCAAACACAAGCGATTGCGATAGACAATAATGGGATGATAAGTGTGCAAGGCACAAAAGGTTTTGAAGAAAGAATAGACACACAATTAGTAGGTACTTATAACCTGCCAAATATATTGGCAGCTATTACCATTGGACAATACTTTAAAGTACCCATCGCTAAAATAAAAGCAGCTATTGAAGGATACACTCCTACCAATAGCCGTTCACAATTAATGCATTGGCATAATAATCAAATAATCTTAGACGCCTATAATGCCAACCCTAGTAGCATGAAATTAGCAGTAGAGAATTTTGCTAAAATTACTTCTACCCAAAAAATTATGTGTTTAGGTGGTATGAAAGAATTAGGCGAAGAGAGTTTATTAGAACATCAAGCCCTCATAAATTATATCCAAACTTTTAATTGGGAGCAAGTAGTTTTAGTAGGTGGTGATTTTAAGACATGTCAACACAAGTATTTGTATTTTGAGAACGCAAAAGAAGCAGGTCAATGGTTAAAGGCTCAAAACTTTTCTCAAAAACATATACTTATCAAGGGTTCTAGGGGTATTCAGATGGAGCAAATGATTGCAGACTAATTTTACCTAATAAATCGATATCTTTGCGGCCATGAATTTCAACTTCTTAACCAGTATTCTTAAAAACCGTTGCCCTAGATGCAGGGAGGGTAAATTGTTTGCTAAAAGCAATCCTTATAATTTTTCAGAAACAACTCATATGAACGAAAAATGTCCAGTATGTGGACAACCTACAGAAATTGAAGTAGGCTTTTATATTGGAACAGGTTATGTAAGTTATGCTTTGATGGTTGCCTTTTTTGTAAGCAGTTTTGTTGCTTGGAAAGTATTGATTGGGATGACATTCGAATTAGACGACAATAGAATATTTTATTGGATGTTTGGATCTATTGCATTGGTCATATTATTACAACCAGTCTTCATGCGTTTATCGAGATCTATATGGATAGCAATGTTTGTTTCATATAATAAGAACTGGAAAAACGAGCCATTGGAATACAACGAAAGAATGGACGAACACATGAAAGAAAAATAGAGAGGTGTCCGAGTGGTTTAAGGAGCACGCTTGGAAAGCGTGTATACGGCAACGTATCGGGGGTTCGAATCCCTTCCTCTCTGCAAAAGAAATAAAACTTAAACACGCTTTCGCGTGTTTTTTTTGTGACATCACAAGACATAAAGCTCGCTTTAATGTCGAAGTGTGGAACAAAAAACAAGCAACAGCAAAGCTGTTGCTTGTTTAAGTTTTATTTCTTTTAGCCCAATCCCTTTTAGGATGACAGCGAAGTGGAACGAAGCTGTCCATCCTACATAATGATTGTATAACAAGCATTATGTTTTTAGGATGACAGCGCAGTGCAACGAAGCTGTCCATCCTATTTAATATTTGCAAAAATCACAACTTAAAAACTTGTAACGCATTCCCGCTCGTCATCTCTCCCACTTCATGCAGTGGCAAATTTTTTATCTCCGCTAATTTCTTCGCCACTTCAATCATAAAACTAGGTTCATTTCTTTTGCCTCTATAAGGCACAGGAGATAAATAAGGCGCATCTGTTTCCAATACCAAGAACTCCATTGGAATATCCGCAACTGCTTCTGCAATACCTGCATTTTTATAAGTCAACACTCCACCTAATCCTAATAAAAAACCCATATCAATAATTTGCTCTGCAGACTCCCTGCTTCCACTAAAACAATGAAATATTCCTTTCAATCCTTTTTTAGCAAAAGGCTTCACCATTTCAATCGTCTCACCCATCGCATTTCTTGTATGAATATTAATGGGTAAATCATAATCCAAACCCCATTGCATTTGTTTTTCAAAAGCCAATTGCTGTTCTTTCGCAAAAGTTTTATCCCAATAATAATCCAAACCAATTTCACCAATTGCTGCAAATTTTCTTTTAGCTAACCATCCTTCCACAAGAGCTAATTCTTCTTGGTAATTTTCTTTCACATAACAAGGATGCAATCCCATCATCGGAATACAGATGCCAGGGTACTTCAATTCCATTTCTAGCATTGCATCAATACAAGTACTGTCAATATTTGGCATATAAATTTTCTCTATGCCTGCAGACTTAGCGGAAGACATAATAGTGTCCATATCTTCCTGAAAACCGGTATCATATATATGTGAATGGGTATCTATAAATCGCATAAGAATAGAATATCTGCAAAAAAAGGACATTTTTCTCAGCTCGCATACTAAAATGATGCATTTCAACGTTTTAGGGGTAGATAAAAGGATTATCGTATTTATTTACGATTGAATTTTTGTTTTTTATAGGGTACGGATTATACGGCCGAGGTTTCTACCTTGGCCTACTTTTTTCTATAAAGCCCTAAACTGAAACCCTTTTTGGGTGAAATATGCTAATGTAGCAGGTAAGGCAACTTGTAATCTGTCCCAAGCTTTTGCGCTATCGTGAAAAACGACTATCGATCCAGCCTTTGTATGTTTTAATACATTGTCCAAACATTGCTGACCCGAAATGGTAGTATCAAAATCTCCACTTAACACATCCCACATAATAATTTCTTGTGGCAAAGATTTGTCGGCACGGATTTTTTTTATCTGACTTCTTTTTATTCTTCCATAAGGAGGTCTAAAAAAATTAGAACTGATCACATTAGCCGCTTCTTGCATATTTTGCAAATACAATTCATCTATAGTTTCCCAACCATTTAAATGATGCATGGTATGATTTCCCACAGTATGTCCTTTCTCTATTAATTGCTGATAAATTTCTGGATACTCTGCAACGTTTTTACCGATACAAAAAAAGCTTGCTTTGGCATTGTATTTATCCAATTGCTCTAAAACAAATGGCGTGGCAATTGGATGTGGGCCATCATCAAAACTTAGATAAATCAGTTTTTCATTAGCAGGCATCTTCCATGTACAGGAAGGATATAAAGCGCTTAATAAAAAAGGGGTCTTGATCAAATACATACCCAAAGATAAATAGTTCTTTTGCCCATTTGAATATTATCTTTGTAAAAATTGAAGAACGAATGGAATCAAAGGTTAGAGTAAGATTTGCCCCCTCTCCAACAGGAGGTTTACACTTAGGTGGTGTTAGGACTGTTTTATTTAATTATTTATTTGCTAAACACCAAGGTGGTGAGTTTGTCTTAAGAATTGAAGATACCGACCAGACTAGATTTGTGGAGGGTGCAGAACAATATATACAAGATACTTTAGCTTGGTGCGGAATAATTCCAAACGAGAGTCCTTTGCACGGAGGCCCATTTGCTCCCTATAGACAAAGTGAAAGAAAAGCTATTTACAAAGAATACGCAGACCAATTAATCAAAAACGGCCAAGCTTATTATGCATTTGATACTGCAGCAGACTTAGAAGCCAAAAGAGCGGAGATTGCTAATTTCCAATATAGCAAAGCCCACAGAATGGAAATGAAAAATTCTATTGCATTGTCTGCAGAAGAAGTAGATGCATTATTAAAAAACAATACACCCTATGTTGTTAGAATAAAAATACCTGATCAAGCAGAAGTGAAGTTTGAAGATATAATTAGAGGTGAAGTAAGTTTTGATGCTAGCACGGTGGACGATAAGGTTTTATTGAAAGCAGATGGCATGCCTACATATCATTTAGCAGTAGTGGTAGACGATCATTTAATGAAAATCACCCATGCATTTAGAGGAGAGGAATGGTTACCTAGTGCTCCAGTACATATATTATTATGGGAATACTTATTTGGTTTAGATAAAATGCCTAAATGGGCACACTTACCATTAATCTTAAAACCAGATGGACACGGTAAATTAAGTAAGCGTGATGGTGAAAGATTAGGCTTTCCAGTATTTGCGATGGATTGGACAGATCCAAACACCAAAGAAACCACTATAGGATTTAAAGAGAAAGGTTTTCTACCAGAAGCTTTTGTGAATTTATTAGCGATGCTAGGATGGAATGACGGAACCGATAAAGAAATATTTAGTATTGAAGAACTGATTGCCAACTTCTCTTTAGAAAGAGTACATAAAGGTGGTGCTAAATTCGATTATGAAAAAGCTAAATGGTTTAATGCTGAGTGGATTAAAAAAACAGACAACAATAAATTAGCACAATTAGTACAACCCTATTTTGACAAAGCAGGTATTGAAGTGCATGATCCAGCCTACTTAGTAAAAATTATTGGATTGGTAAAAGAGCGTTGTATTTTACTACCCGATTTTATAACTCAATCTTCGTTTTTCTTTCAAGCACCGGCTACTATCGACATTGCTTCCATACAACCAAAATGGGACACAAAGAAGCAAAGCTTTTTTGAGGAACTAGTAAAAATATATACAGATAAAATTGCGCAAGGCTTAAAAACCATGCCGGCCGAAACCCTAGAAACAGATTTTAAAGAATTAGCTACTGTTCATGGTTTAAAACCAGGAGAATTAATGTTGCCTTTTAGAATCATGTTAGTGGGTGGTAAATTTGGACCAGGCGTTTTTGAAATTGTAGAAAATATTGAATTAAAAGATGCGATGACAAGAATCAGCCACACCTTATCTCAACTTTCATCAAATTAATGTAATTTAGGATAGATGAAACCCATAAGAGTATTAGTAGCAAAAGTAGGATTGGATGGCCACGACAGAGGCGCTAAAATTATTGCCACTGCATTAAGAGATGCGGGTATGGAAGTAATTTATACTGGATTAAGACAAAGTCCCGAAATGGTGGTGCAAGCAGCTTTACAAGAAGATGTGGACGCCATTGGTATTAGCATTTTATCTGGCGCACACATGACGGTCTTTCCAAAAGTGTATCAACTAATGCAAGAAAAAGGTTTAACCAATACCCTACTAACTGGTGGCGGCATTATACCAGAAGAAGACTCAGTAAAATTAAAAGCATTGGGCATAGGTACTTTATTTGCACCAGGAACCAACACTTCAGATATTGCTACTTATATACAAGAATGGGTTGCTGCGAATAGAAAATAATTTTTAACGATAAAATTAAATGGTATGTCTTTCCAAACTTTATTTACAAAAATGGAAGATCACACATTGATCATTACCATTAATCGTCCAGAAAAATTAAATGCTTTAAATAGCCAAGTAATGCAAGACTTGGACGATGTTTTTGAAAGAGTCTATAAATTTCCAGAAATAAAATCAGTGATCATTACCGGTGCTGGTTTGAAAAGCTTTGTTGCGGGAGCAGATATCAAAGAGTTTGAAAGCTTGACAAAAGAACAAGCTACTGGATTGGCTAAAAAGGGGCAATCCATTTTTGCTAAAATTGAAAACTCCCCAAAACCAGTCATTGCTTGTGTGAATGGTTTTGCCCTAGGAGGTGGATGTGAACTAGCCATGAGCTGTCATTTTATTATTGCTTCAGACAATGCCATTTTTGGACAACCAGAAGTGAACCTAGGTATTATGGTGGGCTATGGTGGCTCTCAAAGATTAACACAGAAACTGGGTAAACCTAGAGCCATGGAATTAATTATTACCGGCAATACCATTAATGCGGATCAAGCTTTAAGTTATGGCTTAGTCAACTATGTTGTACCTCAAACTGATTTAATCACCAAAGCCATGAGTTTACTAGCTGCAGCGCATACCAAAGCACCTATTGCCATTGCTAATTCAATTAAGGCAGTGAACGCTGCTTGGGACGAAAAGCAAGATGGCTATGCTGTGGAAGCCGATTTATTTGGTGCTTGTTTTATAACTGAAGATTGCAAAGAAGGCATTCAAGCTTTTATCAAAAAAAGAAAGCCCCATTTTAAGGGACATTAATCTAGCTTTTTGGCCATATTTTATTTGTGCTGTCTTACCTTTGCGGTATTAAAATACTGCAATCATGGAATACAGAATTGAGAAAGACACAATGGGTGAAGTAAAAGTACCTGCTAATGTTTATTGGGGTGCTCAAACACAAAGAAGTATCGAGAACTTCAAAATTGCGCAAGACATTAATAAGATGCCTAAAGAAATTATCAAGGCATTTGCATACTTAAAAAAAGCAGCTGCATTAGCCAATTTTGATGCAGGCGTTTTAGCAAAAGAAAAAGCAGATTTAATTGGTCAGGTTTGTGACGAAATTTTAGAAGGCAAATTACATGATCAATTCCCATTAGTAGTATGGCAAACAGGTAGTGGTACCCAAAGCAATATGAACATGAACGAAGTGATTGCTTATCGCGGCCATGTGATTAAAGGTGGAAGCTTAACCGATAAGGAGAAATTCTTACACCCAAATGACGATGTAAATAAATCACAATCATCCAACGATACTTTCCCTACTGCAATGCATATTGCAGCTTACCAAATTTTAAATGAGATTACCATTCCAGGTATTACTACTTTAAAAAACACTTTAGCTGCAAAGAGCAAAGATTTCATGCAGGTAGTTAAAATTGGTCGTACCCATTTTATGGATGCAACCCCTTTAACATTGGGTCAAGAAATTAGTGGTTATGTAAGTCAATTAGAGCATGGATTAAAAGCGATCAATCATACATTAGCACATTTAACAGAACTAGCATTAGGCGGAACTGCTGTGGGTACAGGTATTAATACACCAAAAGGCTATTCAGAAAATGTTGCAAAACATATTGCCAATTTAACTGGCTTGCCATTTATAACTGCTGCCAATAAATTTGAAGCATTAGCAGCACATGATGCGATTGTTGAATCTCATGGTGCTTTAAAAACAGTTGCGGTAAGCTTAATGAAAATCGCTAACGATATTCGCATGTTATCTTCTGGACCAAGATCTGGTATTGGAGAAATTTTTATTCCAGACAACGAACCAGGATCTTCTATCATGCCAGGTAAAGTAAACCCTACACAATGCGAAGCATTAACAATGATCTCTGCACAGGTAATGGGTAATGATGTAGCTATTAATATCGGTGGATCAATGGGGCATTTTGAATTGAACGTATTTAAACCTGTAATGATTTATAATTTCTTACACAGTGCAAGATTAATTGGAGATGGTTGTGTAAGCTTTAATGATAAATGTGCTGTAGGTATCGAACCTATCGAAGCCAATATCAAAAAGCATGTAGACAATAGCTTGATGTTAGTGACTGCATTAAATACTAAGATTGGTTATTACAAAGCTGCAGAGATTGCACAAAAAGCACATAAAGAAGGTACTACCTTAAAAGAAATGGCAGTGAAGTTAGGCTACCTAACTCCAGAAGAATTCGACGCCTGGGTGATCCCCGCTGATATGGTAGGTATGTAATTTAGATTACGCTAAAGTATTATTTATCCTTATAAAGAATAGGAGAAAGAAATACTATTCCGATCGAACGTTCGAGCCTGCGAGCCGAGAGTGAGGAATAGGTATTTTTTCTCCTATTTTATTTTTTACAGAAAAATTAGTTTAAGACTAATGAACTCTTTCGCCATTCACGAAGGTCTTCAACACTTTCACATTAAGTATACTATCAGGAGCAACTTTCATTAAGTCTTTGTCTAAGATAATGAAGTCCGCTTTTTTACCTTTCTCTAATGAACCAACTTCTTTCTCCATTCTATTCGCTTTCGCAGCCCAGATGGTCATGCCTTTGATAGTCTCTTCTCTTGTTAATGCATTCTCCAATTGAAAACCTTCTGCAGGATATCCTTTTGCATCTTTACGCACAACGGCTGCTAAGAATGTTTTGAAAGGATTAATTTCTTCTACCGGAAAATCTGTACCCAAAGGCATCCAACTGTTTTGATCTAACAATTGTTTGAATGCATAAGCACCTTTTAAACGCTCCGCACCCAATCTATCTCCAGCCCAATACATATCACTTGTGCCATGCGTTGGTTGCACACTTGGTATAATACTATATTTCCCGAAGTATTGAAAATCGTCAGGATGTATAATTTGTGCATGCTCAATTCTCCAACGCTTATCGTTTTTGCCTTTTAAATATTTTGCATACACTTTTAAAATTGTTCTATTCGCACTATCTCCGATAGCATGTGTACACATTTGGAAATCTGTATTAATTAAATTGGCAGCAACACTATCAAAATGCGCTTGACTACTTAATAAGAAACCTCCCCATCCTGGTTGATCCGAATAATGTTGTAATAAAGATGCACCTCTTGATCCCAATGCACCATCACCATATACTTTAATACCTTTTACTTTTAATCTATCAGTTGTATATCCGCCATTCTTAAAATAAGATGAATTATAAGAATCTGGATGATCACTTAACATTACATACAAGCGCATTTTTAAATCATTGCTTTGCTGTAAAGTATCAACCATTGCAACTGCTGTTGGATGTAAGCCACAATCTGTAATGGTTGTTAAACCTGTTGCAAAACAATTGGCTTGCGCAGCAGTCAACCAATTCTTATAATCTTCTTTAGTTGCTGCTGGTACAAATTTTTCTACCACACCCACTGCATTATCAATTAATAGTCCAGTCA
>JBJOIU010000010.1:0-44176 GCA_046046935.1 Bacteroidota bacterium | reverse complement strand
GTTTTTTCTACCTGCTCTACCGCTTACCTGCTCCATCATTTGGAAAGCTCTTTCATTGACCCTGTATTGATTAAAGTTCAATAAACTATCTGCATCTACAATGCCTACTAGATCTACATGTTCAAAATCTAATCCTTTTACCACCATTTGCGTACCCACCAATACATCTATTTGCCTTTGTTCAAAATGTTGAATCAGTTGATCATGTTCGTTTTTACCTTTAATATTATCTAAGTCCATTCTTGCAATTCTAATATTAGGAAGGGCTTTGCTTAATTTTTCTTCTATTTGTTCAGTTCCGAAATTCTTTTGCTTAAAATCTTGTTTACCACAGGCTTGACATGTAGTTACAATGGGGTAATTGGCTCCGCAATAATGACAAGAAAGCAAATTCTTGCCTTTATGATATGTTAATGTAACATCACAATGTTTACAATGAGGTATCCAGCCACATGTTTGACAAAGCATATAGGGGGCATAGCCTCTTCTGTTCTGAAAAAGTATAGCCTGCTTATTATTGGCAACAGTTTCTTGAATTGCTTTTAATAGAGCTGGTGTAAGAACTGCTGTATTATCTATTTGTTTATTAGTATCAATAATTTCAATTTTAGGTAAGCTACCTTGGCTGAATCGCTCACTTAAATACACATAGCCGTATTTTTTTTGCTGTGTATTATAATAGCTCTCAACACTAGGTGTGGCAGAGCCCAGTATTACTTTTGCACCTATTTGATTCGCATAATAAATGGCTGTGTCTCTGGCTTGGTATCTTGGTGCAGGATCTTGTTGTTTATATGAGCCATCATGTTCTTCATCAATTACAATTAAAGAAAGTTCTTTGTATGGTAAGAATAAGGCAGATCTGGCCCCTAAAACTATTTTAATCTCTCCGGATTTTACTTTATTCCATATTTCAACTCTTTCATTTGGGTTAAACTTAGAATGATAAATAGCAATACTATTGCCAAAGTACATTTTAAGTCTTCTAATCATTTGAGCGGTTAAGGCAATCTCTGGTAACATATATAAGGCTTGTTTGCCTTCTGCTACAATATCATTAATGAGGGATACATATAATTGTGTTTTCCCACTTCCAGTAATTCCATGTAGTAGATTTACTGAATGTGTTTGCATTTGGGATTTTAAGCTCTCTAAGCATTTCTTTTGTAATTCACTTAATGAAATTTCTGATGAAAATTCTATCGCTTCATGATGAATACGGTCTACTTTTCTCTTTTCAGGAATTAAAATCCCTTTTTCAACTAAAGCTTTTAATTGCGCATGTGATGCATCTGCTTTTTGTAATAGTTCTTTTTGAATGACTGTGCCTTCTGTTCTTAATAAATGCAAATAAGCTAATAATAGTTGTAATTGTTTAGGTGCTCTTGTCCATTCATTCATTAACTTTTCTAGACGATCCTCATTTTTATATGCGGGCGCTAAAAGAATGATTATTTCTTCTTTGACTGTGTATTTGTCAGTCATGTTTTCTTGAACAAAACAAATTCCTTTCTGAATTAACTTATTGACAACAGGGTAAACCGACTTTCTGTCTAATAGTTTTTGTATTTCTACTAGGTTTAATATTTTTTTTATTTCAAGTGCTTCGCTAATAATATATTCTGCATCAGATAAAGCTTGAGCGTCTCTAGTATAGTCTTCGTTCAAAATAAAAATAGTTTCACTAGATATTTTTAGGTGGCTTGGAATAGCTGCTTGCATTACTTCGCCCTCTGTACACATATAATACTTGGCCATCCATTCCCATAATGCAATCTGCTCAGGATAAACAATTGGAGCATCGTCTAATATACCTAGAATAGCTTTGGCTTTGAATCCAATATCTTTTTGATTAATTATCTTTTTAATTATACCAGCATATCTTTTGTTGGCACCTAAAATCACTTCCACACGCATTCCCACCATTACTTGTTCTTGCAAATCTTCTGGGATTGACCAAGTATAGTTTTTAGGAAGTGCTAATGGTATAATTATTTCAGCAAACATGGTTAATCTTTAGCAGGGTAGTTTCTGTATCTTCTTAGTCCTTCATCCATCATTTTGTAAACTTTATCTTTTAATGCTTCCATATTGTCCATAGTGTATTCGTCAATTTGTACAGTGGGAAGATAAACGACTCTGTTTTTTCCTGGAGTTAATGTGAATAGTCCTGAATAATGCATTCTATCCACTGCATCTATCATTAGGATGGGTTGTATAGGGACTTGCATTTCAATAGCTAATTTAAATGCACCGTTATAAAAATTTTTCATTGGTTGATCTTCGGTCATGCTAAAAGTTCCCTCTGGAAATATTAATATGGAAGTTTTCTTATGAAGCGCTGCTTTTAGATTTCGAAGACTTTTGGCTCTTTTATCTGGACTACTTCTGTCTACCATTATGACTGCAGCTCGATAAATCCATCCAAAAATAGGAATCTTAGAAGATTCGAATTTCCCAAGTGGCTTAATGGGTTGATGTTTCAATTGCACAATAGGAGGTATATCCATGTATGAATTGTGATTCGAAACAAAAATATGTGGTTTTTTGAAATCATGTTTGTCTTCAAATATCTCTATATGTCTTATGCCAATTAATATAAGGAAAGCTTTTGCCCAGTATCTGCATATTTTATACACTCTCTTGCTTAATTTACTTTTACTAAAGGGTAGTAAAAAAAGCATTACAATTACTGATAAAATTGTCAGAATAGCAAATACCATTAAAGCATATATACAATAAAGAAACTGTATCATGCTTTTTACATAATAAATAGGATTTTGCTGCTTTTTCATCAGGCACTAATATACAAAAAAACCTCCCTAATATGGTATTAGGGAGGCTTGTTTACTAGCTAAAAAAATATAACTAAATGAACTGCTCTTTAATTATGCTTTTAATGGGTTTCTACCATATTTCTCGTCATGTTGAGTAGCATCTAGACCTAATTCTTCTTCTTCTTCAGATACGCGTAATGGTAATAAGAAAGAAATTAATTTAAATATGATAAATGAAACAGTAAAGCTATATGCAACTACTATTAACATTGCCTTTAATTGAGTAAAAAAGAAAGTAGGATTGCCATAGAATAAACCATCTGCGCCTGCAGGGTTAACTGCTTTAGAGGCAAAAACGCCTGTTAATAACATACCTACAATACCACCAATACCATGACAAGGGAAAACATCTAATGTATCATCTACTCTAGATAATTTAAATGAGTGACTCAATACATTAGAAATTACTGCACCAACAATGCCAATAAATATACTTTGAGGAATTCCTACAAAACCAGCAGCAGGAGTAATGGCAACCAAGCCAACCACAGCGCCAATACAGAATCCTAATACGGAAGGTTTCTTTCCTTTCATTACATCAAAAAACATCCAAGCTAAACCAGCTGCTGCAGCAGCAGTATTAGTTGTTGCAAATGCGTTTACTGCTAATGCGTTTGCTCCTAATGCAGAACCTGCATTAAAGCCAAACCATCCAAACCATAATAAACCAGTTCCGATTAATACATAAGGAATATTTGCAGGAGGAATTTCTTGTTGCTCTAATTTGGCTCTTCTTTGTTTTAATACTATAGCTCCTGCTAATGCAGCACAACCAGCACTAATATGTACCACTGTGCCACCAGCAAAATCTAAAGCACCCATTTTAAACAAGAAGCCACTTGGATGCCAAGACCAATGCGCCAAAGGTGCATATATGAAGGTGATAAATAAAACAATGAATAAAATATAAGAAGTGAATTTGATACGTTCTGCAACTGCGCCTACAACTAATCCTGGAGTGATAATGGCGAACATCAATTGGAACATTGCAAATAATAATAAAGGAATAGTTAATGCAGCTCCACCTTGTAATGCTGGAGCACCGTCGGCAACTCCTTTGAAGAACAAATGTGTCATTGGATTACCTATTAAACCATTTATAGATTCTCCAAAACTCAAGCTATAGCCATAAGTTACCCAAATCACAGTAACAATACCAGCAGACACAATACTTTTAATCATAGTTGAAATGATATTCTTTCTATGTACCATTCCTCCATAAAAGAAAGCTAATCCAGGTGTCATAATAAATACCAATGCAGTAGCAACTAAAATCCATGCAATATCAGCAGGGCTATAGGTACTAGCGTCACCCTGAAAATTAGGAAGTTGAGGGACAAATAATGCTAACACGGCTACTAATAATAGGAGTAAGAAAGGGGTTACTTTTTGTACAACTTGATTCTTCATACTTGCTGGTTTAATATTAAAAAAATAAATATGTTATAATTACATTTCAAAAATACATTAAAAAATAGGTTTATGATCAAAATAATAAAACATATAAAATAATGTAATATGACTGAAATTGAAGTGAATTATTGTCTATTTATTTGATTTATAATTATTTAGGGATAAAAAATGCCGATTCGGTTGAATCGGCATGTGAATAACTTATTGAAATTTAACTCTAAAATTATAGATTTAAGCCATTTGAATTAATAAACTAGCATCTTTTGACTCTAATAAGGAGCTGCCAGTTAAATAAATGTCTACTTTTCTAGCACATTCTCTTCCTTCGCTAATAGCCCATACTACTAATGATTGACCTCTTCTCATATCTCCAGCTGTAAAAATCTTCGGAATGGATGTTTGATAAGCTGCTTCTGTAGCTTTTACATTCCCTCTTTCATCTAATTCAACCCCTAGCTCTTCTAGTAATCCATTTTGTTGAGGGTGTAAAAAGCCCATTGCTAAAAAAGCTGCTTCGCAAGGGATCTCTCTCATACTGCCTTCTTTTTCTTTGAAAGAAGCTGGTCTACCATCTGCAGCGCTACTCCATTCTAAATCTACAATTTGTAAAGCTTTTAAGTTGCCCTTTTCATCTCCGATAAATGCTTTGGTAGCTACTTCCCAAACTCTTTCCACACCTTCCTCATGAGAAGTCGTTGTTTTTAATAACATAGGGTAGGTAGGCCATGGCATATAAGATGCTCTTGCATCTGGAGGTTTTGGTAATAATTCAAATTGAGTGACAGATTTTGCACCTTGTCTATTTGATGTTCCTACACAGTCACTTCCTGTATCGCCACCACCAATAACTACTACGTTCTTGCCTGAAGTAAGAATCTCTTTTTCTTCAACTGGCAAACTACTTACTCTTTTATTTTGTTGCTTTAAAAATTCCATGGCAAAATGAACACCATTTAATTCTCTACCTGGGACAGGAAGGTCTCTTGGCACGGTAGATCCGCCTGCAAGAACAATGGCGTCATATTCACGCAAAATATCATTCACTCTAATATTGACGCCAACATTAGCATTGCATTTAAAGAGGATGCCTTCTTGTTCTAATATTTGAATTCTTCTTTCTACAACGGTCTTTTCTAATTTGAAATCAGGAATACCAAATCTTAATAAACCTCCTGGTTTTGGATCTCTTTCATAAACTGTCACTTCGTGTCCAGCATAATTTAATTGAGCTGCTGCTGCTAAACCTGAAGGACCTGATCCAATTACTGCAATTTTCTTACCAGTTCTTGTATTAGGTTTACGTGGTTTGACAAATCCTTTTTCAAAAGCAATTTCAATAATATGCTTTTCAATTTCTTCAATGGTGACTGCTGGCTGGTTTATACCCAATACACAAGCACTCTCGCAAGGTGCAGGGCAAATTCGACCTGTAAATTCTGGAAAATTATTGGTCGAAATTAAAATCTCGTAAGCCTCTTTCCATTCTTTTTTATATACAGCATCATTGAACTCTGGAATAATATTACCTAAAGGACAACCACTATGGCAGAAGGGTACACCGCAATTCATACAGCGTGCAGATTGCTCATTTAGTTTTTGCTCTGGCATTAAATTGACAAATTCCTTATAATTTTTCTTTCTTTCTTCTACTGGTAATTTAGAAGGAAGTTCTCTTGTATATTCTTTAAATCCGGTTGGCTTACCCATAATGATGAATTCAATATTGAATAATTAATTATTTTACTGTTGCTGTTTGTTGTTTAGACAATAACACTTTCTTGTAATCTCTTGGGAATACTTTAATAAAGTGTTTTAATTGATTATCAAAATCTGCTAAAATAAATTTGGCAACAGCACTTTCGGTTTTGTCGAAGTGATTTTGAATAAGTTGTTTTAAAGAACTAATATCTTGGTCCATAACTGGGTCAAGGTCTACCATTTCTTTATTACACAATTCATCGAAGTCTCCTTTAACATTGTATATATAGGCAATTCCTCCACTCATGCCTGCTGCAAAATTTCTACCGGTAGGACCTAAGATTAGGGCCGTTCCGCCAGTCATGTATTCGCAACCATGATCACCTACACCTTCTGTTATAACTGTAGCACCAGAATTTCTTACAGCAAAACGCTCACCTGCCTTGCCTCTGATATATGCCTCGCCACTTGTTGCTCCATAGAATGCAGTGTTTCCAATGATGATATTGTCTTCTGCAATAAATCCTGCTTTCTTATCTGGGTACACAATCAATTGTGCGCCACTCAATCCTTTACCAAAATAGTCATTTGCATCACCTTCCAATTCTAAAGTAACACCTTTTGTATTGAATGCGCCAAAGCTTTGTCCAGCAGTTCCTTTGAATTTAAAGTGTATTGTACCATCTGGTAAACCTGCGCCTTTATGCACTTTTGTGATTTCATTGGATACAATCGTTCCAACAGTTCTATCGGTATTTTTTAATTCGAAATGGGCTTGAACCTTTTGTTGTTTTTGAATAGCTGGTTGAGCGGCTTCTAATAATTTCCAATCCAATACATTGGCTAAACCATGATCTTGGGTTTCTGTTTGATATAAGCCAACTGAATCATCTGCTGGTTCTTTATACAATACGCCACTTAAATCAAGGTGTTTAAATTTCCAATGTTGTACATTTTTGCGCATTGTTAAAGCGTCTACTTGGCCTACCATTTCATCTACTGTTCTATAACCTAATTCTGCCATGATCTCACGAAGCTCTTGAGTAATAAATTCAAAAAAAGTAACTACATGGTCAGGGTTTCCTTTAAATCTTTTACGTAATTCAGGATCTTGAGTTGCAACACCTACAGGGCAGGTATTCATATGACACTTTCGCATCATAATACAACCTTCTACCACCAATGCAGCAGTAGCTACACCCCATTCTTCTGCTCCCAATAATGCAGCAATAGCAATATCTCTTCCCGTTTTCATTTGTCCATCGGCTTGCACAACTACTCTGGATCTTAATTTATTTTTCACCAAGGTTTGATGTGTTTCAGCTAATCCTAATTCCCATGGCAAACCTGTATGTTTAATGGAACTTAAAGGTGATGCACCTGTACCGCCATCAAATCCTGCAATTAACACTACATCTGCTTTTGCTTTGGTTACACCAGCCGCAATAGTACCTACACCAGCTTTAGAAACTAATTTAACATTGATTCTTGCAGCTCTATTGGCATTCTTTAAATCGAATATTAATTGAGATAAATCTTCAATAGAATAAATATCGTGATGGGGTGGTGGTGAAATTAATCCAACACCAGGAGTAGAATGTCTTGTTCTTCCAATCCATTCATCTACTTTATCTCCAGGTAATTGTCCGCCTTCCCCTGGTTTAGCACCCTGTGCCATTTTAATTTGTAATTCGTCAGCTTCTGTTAAATATTCGCTTGTTACTCCAAATCTTGCACTGGCAACCTGTTTAATAGCGCTTCTCATAGAATCGCCATTCTCCATTTTTTGGTATCTAATTGGATCTTCTCCACCTTCACCAGTATTGCTTTTACCACCTAATCGGTTCATTGCAATGGCGAGAGTAGTATGTGCTTCCCAAGAAATAGATCCAAAAGACATTGCCCCTGTTGCAAAACGTCTATAAATATTCGAAGCTGGTTCTACTTCATCAATTGAGATAGAAGGTCTTGTAGGTTTGAAATCTAATAAGCTTCTTAAAGTGTAAGCTTTGTCTGTTTGGTCATTCACTAATTTTGAGTACTTCTTAAATGTTGCATAATCTGCAGTAGAAGTAGCATGTTGTAAAGCATGAATAGTTTGAGGATTGAACAAATGCGCTTCACCTCTTCTTTTCCATTGATAAATTCCACCCACAGGCAATCTGTCTACTGGAGAAGATTTTTTAGCAAATGCTAATTCATGTTTTGCTAAAATTTCTTTTGCAATTTCATCTAAGCCCATGCCTTCAATTCTTGAAGTGGCACCTGTAAAATGTCTATTAACTACTTCTTTATTCAAACCAATAATTTCAAAAATCTGTGCACCTTGATAAGATTGTAAAGTAGAAATACCCATTTTTGAAAACACTTTATACAAGCCTTCATTAACGGCTTTGATATAATTTTTCTTTAAGTATTTTTCTTCTAGATCTGTTTTGATTTGTTCATTTAGCTTCATGTCTCTTATGCTAGACAATGCTAAATATGGATTAATGGCAGTTGCTCCAAATCCTATCAAACATGCGTAATGATGTACTTCCCATACATCTCCTGCCTCAACAATGATACCTACTTTGCCTCTTAAGCCTTTTCTAATTAAATGGTGATGCACAGTAGAGCAGGCTAATAAACTAGGAATAGCGGCGTGTTCTGAATCTATAGATCTATCTGTTAATACTAAAACTTCAAATCCGTCTTCTACGGCATCCACTGCATATCTGCATAAACGATCCAATCCTTTTTTTAATGAACCTTCTTTGCCATCGGCTCTAAAATAACATTGTAAAGTTTTTGCTTGGAATACGCCTGTGTCAATACTTCTAATTTTTTCTAGTTCGTGGTTATTTAAAATGGGGTGTTTTAAAGCAACACAGTGAGAAGCCATTGGGTCTTCTATTAATAAGCTTCCTTGACTTCCAACAAATGTCGCTAAAGACATTACCATTCTTTCGCGAATAGGATCGATAGGAGGGTTAGTTACCTGCGCAAATAATTGTTTAAAGTAACTAGTAATATGTTGTGGTTGATCACTTAATACAGCTAATGGAGTATCCGTCCCCATTGAACCTATAGGTTCTTTTCCATCCAATGCCATTGGAGCAATAATTGTTTCCAAATCTTCTTTAGAATACCCAAATGCCTTTTGATATTTAAAAATTTGGTCGTGCTCTAAATGAGTGAACTGAATTCTTGGTTCTGGTAATTCCTCTAATCTAATCTTGTATTTATTTAACCAATCTGCATAGGTTTGTTTGCTACAAATTGATTGTTTTAATTCGTCATCACTTATAATTCTACCAGCTTCCATATCCACCACAAACATTTTACCTGGTTGTAATCTTCCTTTTTCAATTACGGTTGATTGATCTACAGGTAAAGCGCCTGTTTCTGATGCCATGATAACTCGGTCATCTTTTGTTACACAGTATCTTGAAGGTCTCAAGCCATTTCTATCTAATGTGGCGCCAATCATTTTGCCATTAGTGAAAGATATTGAGGCAGGGCCGTCCCAAGGTTCCATAATGGCAGCATGGTATTCGTAAAATGCTTTCTTCACTGGATCCATTTGCTCGTTGCCATCCCAAGCTTCTGGGATTAACATCATCATTACATGTGGCAAGCTTCTTCCTGATAAAGTTAATAATTCAATTACGTTATCTAGGCATGCACTATCAGATTGTCCTGGTGTAACCACCGGTAAGATCATATCTAATTCTTCTTTGCTAAAATAGGGTGAGAAGAAACTTGATTCATTTGATCTTAACCAGTTTAAGTTTCCTTGTAAAGTATTAATCTCGCCATTGTGTGCAATGTAACGGAAGGGTTGTGCCAGTTTCCAAGATGGGAAAGTATTGGTTGCAAAACGAGAATGCACTAAACCAAAAGCAGTTACAACGCGTTTATCACTTAAATCAGGAAAATATTCACGAACCTGATGTGAAGTTAATTGACCTTTATATACAATTACATTTTGTGAAAGAGAAGTCAAATAAAAATCAATAGCACCTTTTTTAATGGTGTTATTGATTGTATGAGATGCATAACTTTTAAGAATAAATAATTTACGTTCAAATGCTTCAGCATCTGCAATTAAATCTGGCTTCTTTACAAATACTTGCTCCATTAAAGGCTCTACACTGAGTGCAGTAGGTCCAATGGTTGATTTGTTAACAGGAACTTTTCTGTAGCCAATTATTTCGATGCCTAGTTTTTCTGCTGCAGTAGCAAAAATTTCTTTACACTCGTCCGCAACACCTTTTTCGGTAGGGAAGAAGATAAAGCCAACACCATATTCACCATGATTAGGTAAGTGTATGGATTGTTTTGCTAATTCATCAAAGAAAAATTGATGTGGAATTTGTATCATAATACCAGCACCATCACCTGTATTCACTTCGCTTCCACTTGCGCCACGATGCTCCATGTTTTCTAAAATAGTCAAAGCATCTCCAACGTTCTGATGTGACTTTATACCTTTAATGCTTGCAACAAAACCAATACCACAAGCGTCGTGTTCATAAGCAGGATCATATAATCCCAATTGCTTTGTTTCTATCATGCTCTTTCAATTAGATTAAACGGATTATTCTCAGACAAGCGATCTGTGGAAAATTACGAAATAATGCTAATTTTTACGAGATATTGTTCAATATAATTATCAACCATTCAAAACCATCTAAGATATTGTATCATTCGTTAAATAATTTCAAATAACGAACGTTCGCATTTTGGGTAAATTGAATAATATCAAATATGGTCAATACGAATAGTACTTGCAAAGCTAGGTGCTTGAAGGATTTTCCCTTTTGGGAAAATGCCAAATAGAGAACTGCCTGATCCACTCATACTTGCATAAATAGCACCTTCATGGTATAAATAATCTTTCAATTGTGCAATCATTGGATGTGCTTCAAAAATGGGGGATTCGAAATCATTGATCAATTCATTTTTCCAAGTATGTATATCTTGTTGTACAATGTCTGCAATTGATTTTGTTTTTTCTTGTGGGTTGAGTTGACCAAAAGCCCATGCGGTGGATACATGAATTGCTGGATGAACTAATATAAAACTATAATTATTTAGGTCACATACTATTGGTTTCAATATTTCTCCTCTACCTGTTGCATGACAAGGCTTGTCATATACAAAATAAGGACAGTCGCTTCCTAATTGTGCAGCTAAATCAATTAATGTATTGTTATTTAATTGTAGATTAAATAACTCGTTCATTATTTTTAATACTGAAGTTGCATCGCTAGAACCTCCTCCTAGTCCTGCTCCCATAGGAATATGCTTATGCAAATGGATTTGAGTAGGAGGTATTTGAGGGAATTGATCTTTTAATAATTGAAAGGCTTTAATACATAGATTATTTGACGGATCTCCTGGAATGGCTATGCCAGTATGTGAAAATGCTAAGGGCTCTGTTGTATTTTCCTTAATACAAACTTCCACCATATCTTGTAATTGAACTGGATAGAAAACTGTTTCTAATTCGTGGTATCCATCAACTCTTTTTGCGATAATGGATAAACCTAAATTAATTTTACAATGTGGAAATTGAATCATGCGCTTTATTTCTTTGGAGTGCGCTTGGCTATTTCATCGCGAATGTCAATAGCTTTAATATAATCTTCTTGTTCTAATACTTCATTCAGTAAATCGTTTAATTCACTTAATGTTAAACTAGCCAAATCATTTTCTTTTTTTGGAGTAGAAGACTCGATGGGAGCTGCTTGCTCTGATTGAACATGTTCACTTGCAACGCCGGCTTGATCTAATATATTTTCATAAACATAAATAGGGCAGCCAAATCTAACTGCCAATGCCAATGCATCGCTTGTTCTACTATCAATTTCAATAGTATCATTAGCGGTAAAGCAAACCAGTTTAGAATAAAAAATACCTTCTTGTAAATCACAGATATATACTTCCTGCAATGCAATATCGAAAGAAGTCATAAAATTTTTCATTAGATCATGAGTCAGTGGGCGTGAAGGATGCATGTTCTCTAATGCTACTGCAATGGCTTGTGCTTCGAAGCCGCCAATTACAATAGGTAGTCTGCGAGAACCACCTACTTCTCCCAAGATTACCGCATAAGAGTTGGATTGGGTAATACTATGAGATAAAGCAACAATTTCTAATTCTATTTTATGCATAAAAATAAACGCTACTCAAAGTTAATTGAATTTTCTATGCTCCGGCTTTTGATTTTGTTATTGCTGCAGTTAATGCAGGGACAATTTCAAAAGCATCTCCGATGACCCCATAATCTGCTGCCTTAAAAAAGGGCGCTTCAGGATCTTTGTTAATTACCACAATTGTCTTACTTCTATTCACGCCGGCCAAATGTTGTATGGCTCCAGAAATGCCAATAGCAATATATAAATTTGGTGCAATTTGAATACCAGTTTGACCTACATGTTCATGATGTGGTCTCCAGTCTGCATCAGATACTGGACGACTACACGCTGTAGAAGCACCTAAAGCTTTTGCTAGGTCTAAAAGTATACCCCAGTTTTCTGGTCCTTTTAAACCTCTACCACCACTCACCACCAAACTTGCTTCTGTTAAAGGAATCTCTCCTTGTACCTTATCTACTGATGTAATTTTAATACTTGAACTAGGCACATTGGTATTTAAGGCATTGATCGTAGCACTAGCTTCTGCTGTTTGAATGCCAAAACTATTTTGATTGATCGATATAACTTTTATAGCTGTCTCGATTTTAATGGAAGCAAATGCTTTTCCAGAAAATACTGTTTTGGTTACAATAAATCCGCCATCTGTTTTTGGTAATGCACTTGCACCAGTAACAATGCCTGCACCCAATTTAACTGCAACAGCAGGGGCAATCGCCTTGCCATTATTATTATGCGCAAAAATAATTACTTCCGCTCCTAAAGACTTTGCTGCTTCGGCAGCCACTGTTGCATTCACTCTTGCATCAAAATGATTTAATTGATCATTGGCAACTTGATGTACTTTAGATGCACCATATTTTCCTAAAAGACTTAAGTCATCTTTAACAGTGCCTAAAATAATCGCTTCTGCAGTACTGCCCATTTGTTTTGCTAATGCTGCACCATAAGAAATGGCTTCTAAAGATGCTTTTTTAATTTCTTGATCTGCTTGATCTATATATATTAATACCATGGTATTTTAATTAAAGGGGTAATGATTAAATAACTTTTGCTTCTTCTTTTAATAATCTAACCAATTCGTCCATTTGAGTAGGGTCTACTAATTTAACTCCCGACTTTGCTGCAGGCAATTCAAATGCTTGAATACTTGTGCTAGCATTTTGTATAGATGCTTCCACTACTTTTAGTGGTTTAGATCTAGCAGCCATAATACCTCGCATATTGGGAATTCTTTGTTCTGCCATTCCTTTTTGACAACTAATAATAATAGGGAAGTTGGCTTCTGCAGTTTCTTCTCCGCCATCAATTTCTCTAGAAACAGTTAATTTGTTTCCTTCTACTTCTAATTTAGTGGCAGCTGCAATATAATTTTGATCTAATAATGCACATAACATTGATCCAATACTTGCGCTATTATAATCAATTGTTTCTTTACCAGTAAGTACTAAATCATATGCACCTTCTTTTGCAATAGCTGCAATTTCTTGAGCAACAACGAATGAATCGTTACTCGTATTATTTACTCTAATGGCTTCGTCACCTCCTAATGCTAATGCTTTTCTAATGATTGGTTCTGCATCTGCACCACCAACAGTTACTAAGTGTATTATAACATTCGCATCTTTTTCTTTTAATTCAATTGCTCTAACTAGAGAGTACCATTCGTCATATGGATTGATAATCCATTGCACTCCGTTTTCATCAAACTTTGTATTACCTTCGGTGAAAGCAATTTTTGCTGTAGTGTCTGGTGTTTTACTTATACAAACTAGCACCTTCATAATAGTGAATTTTGTTTTTTATGGATATTAGTTGTTTATGCAACTAATGCAAATATAAGATAGTTTTCTACTATCTAAAGTGCAAAAATAAGTTAAGATGACTCGAATAGAAAGAATTATTGAATTTTTAAATCAACAACCTAAGGATAACTTCTTAAGACACGCGCTGGCATTGGAGTACATCAAGATCGGGGAAGCCCTTAAAGCTAGGGATTTGTTTAAGGAAATCCTTACAGAATCGCCAGATTATATCGGATCTTATTATCATCTAGCAAAATGCCTGGTAGATTTACAAGAAATTGAGCAAGCTATTCAATGGTATGAAAAAGGCATGGCTGCAGCAAAATTGGCTAAAGATGACCACGCATATAGAGAGTTATTAGCCGCTTATGAAGACCTGGTCTATTAGGCTAAACGATCATTTAATTTCTTATCGATTAAATGGAAAAAATCTTCTGGCTTATAAGTTCTCCAATTATCAAAATCCATTAATTCGATATAACGATTTAATTTTTTCAATAAGAAATCGTGTTGGGAAGCTTTGTGGAAGTTGACCATTACCGCCCATCCATCTAAGTCGGAAAGTTCTTCGTATAATTCTTCATAATAATCTTTGTCGCCATTATGAAAATTAAAAACACTTTCAGTGATTAAAATAAATTTACAAATTCCTTCATCCATTAATTTTTCTAAGATTTCTCTTTTAAAAGTCATTATATCGTTTTCAATAGCGTCATTCCACTCGCCAATCATTTCAATGATGGCGAATTGTAAATCATAATCAGCAAATATTATTTTAATGTATAAGGTTTTACTACCAATTTCATCCCATTGAGGATGTATATAATAATTGTATACCGTTTGTGAAAATTCGAATTCGCTATAGGTTTGACCATAAAATGGCGATCTGGCATCTTCTTCTGCTGTGTATAAATGTCGCCAATGATAATAAGGTTCTATTTCGTGCATTGTTAAGAATGCTTATGGTGGTAGGCTAATAATCCCTCACTAGGGGTTTTCATGATTTTACCTAATTCAAATTCATAGGTTTGCGCTAATTGTTTTAAAATATCTTTAAACCCATATGCAACACTACCCACAAAATGAATAGGGTGTAACCATGATTCGTTTAATTTGTTTAGATGTGTAAAGAAGAAATCATTTATTCCGTCTTCTATAATATTTTCAATCATATAATGACCTCTATTCTCCACTAAGAATTCTGTGAACTGTGCAATATATCTATTCGCTAAAGGTTCTTTGTATACCTTGTTTAAAATACTTGCTCTAACTAAATGATATTTTTGTTCGAAAGCATTCATCAAATCTTCGTCAAAGGTTTTATATAAATAATATTGAAGTACTTTTTTTCCTAAATAAGCGCCACTGCCTTCATCTCCTAAAACGTATCCAAGTCCGGGACTGTTTTTGTTTATTTTCTTTCCATTATAAAATCCTGCATTGGACCCAGTGCCTAAAATACATACTACCCCTTTTTGATCCATACAAGCTGCTCTTGCAATAGCCATTAAATCTGTTTGAATATCCAGACTTGCTTTTTTAAATACTTTAGTTAAAGCTTTCTTTAAAATCTGAACATTACTTGGATTACTTAAGCCAGTTCCATAAAAATATACGTTTTTGATTGTTGCACAATCTACTTTCTTGTCAAATGCCTTTTCGATAATTTGAACAATATCTTCCGTATTTAAGAAATAAGGGCTAATGCCTATAGTGGTGATGGTCTTTTTCTTGTTCTCTTGTACAATGGTCCATTGGCATTTGGTGGCACCGCTATCAGCTATAATAAAGTTGTTTTTCATGTTGTAGTATCTGTAAGTGAAATTAGCATATTTTAAGCTTTAATTAATGTAATTTCGCGTTAATAATAAAGTATGAAAGAAAATCTAAACACTAGTTGGAAGAAGCCTATTATTTATGCGCTTATTCTTATTGTGGGAATGGTCTTGGGTAATTTCACCAAAGGGGAATTTTCATTGGGTGCAATTGGAAAGCAATCTGGTAATCCTCTAGAAGAAATCATGGAAATTGTACATTCTAAATATGTAGATAGTTTACCCTCTGATAGCTTGAACATTAAACTTGTAGAAGATTATTTATCCAATTTGGATCCACATACAGTATATATACCGCCTGCTGATTTAGTAGAAGTGAACGAACAATTAAGTACAAATTATAGGGGTATTGGTATAGAATTTCAACAAAATAAAGACAGTATTTTTGTTACTTATGTAATTCCTGGCGGTCCATCTGAAAAAGCTGGATTACAAATTGGAGATATTTTGTTGAAGGCGGATGATACTATACAATTATCTGGAAAAAAATGGGATGCAGAGGAGATTAGGAAAAAAATAAAAGGTCCAGAAAGTAGTGCAGTTTCTTTACAGTTATTAAGAGCTGGTAAAGTCATTTCAAGACAAGTAATAAGAGGTAATGTGCCAGTTTCTTCTATAGATGCCCATTACTTAATCAATGATACCACTGGATATATTAGAATTGACAAATTTGCAGATAGAACCTATGAGGGTTTTATGGAAGCTTTGGATCCTATGGTGCAAAAGGGAATTAAGGCTTTAGTAATTGATTTAAGAGGCAACGGAGGGGGTTTATTGTCGGAAGCAGTAGCCATTGCAGATGAATTAATAAGTGGCAATAAATTAATAGTGTACACTGAAGGATTGCATGCTCCAAGAGTTGAGTATACTACCAAAAGAGAGGGCTTGTTTGAACAAGGTGCCATTATTGTATTATTAGATGAGGCTTCGGCATCTGCTAGTGAAGTATTGGCTGGAGCTTTGCAAGATTGGGATAGAGCTAAAATAATGGGAAGAGCAAGTTTTGGAAAAGGGTTGGTTCAGCAACAATTTAGATTGTCCAATGGTGGTGCATTAAGATTAACCACTGCTAAATATTATTCTCCATTAGGAAGAAATATTCAAAGGTCATATGCAAAAGGCAAAATGGCTTATGAGCATGATTATTTTACTAGAGTCAATTTAGATGCGAAAGGGACTCCTGATGCTGCTCAAAAAGGCAAAGCATATAAAACACCAAAGGGTAGACTTGTTTATGGAGGCGGAGGTATTTATCCTGATCAGTGGATGCCTTCTAATGCAATATATTTAGATAGTAATTATCAATCTATTTGGCAACAAAATCTAATCAATACATTTAGTCTGAATTGGTATTTGACTCATGTCAACGATTTTAAACAGTTTAAAACCGAAGAGGCATTTCTAAAAGCATTTGCAAACAATGATTTGTGGGAAGCGTTAAAAATATATGCCAATCCTTCACAGAAAATACAATTAACTAAATTAGAAAATCATAAAGCTTATATACAAGGTATTTTGCTTGCCAATATTGCTAGGTATAAATGGTATAAAAATGGGTATTATAAGGTTTTAAATTCAATAGAGCCGGCATTTCAAAATATGACATTTGTCATAAAATAGTATGAGCTAACTTATAGGCTTCGAGTTATTGTAATTTGATATTTGCATCATATGGGTGCAACTAATTGTTATCATTGTGGGACTTCTTGTGAACCTACTATTGCGATAGAGGAAAAATTTTTCTGTTGTGACGGATGTAAATTAGTGTATCAGTTATTGGATCAAAATGGGATGTGTCAATATTATGATTTGACACAAATGCCTGGATTGACAGCCAAAGGGAATTTTCTTTCAGACAAATACAATTATTTAGATAGTCAGGCAATACAAGATCAATTGATTCAAAAAGTTGCCGAGGATCAGGCAATTGTATTATTTTACTTGCCGCAAATCCATTGTGTAAGCTGTGTTTGGTTATTAGAGCATTTAAATAAAATAAAGCCAGGCATCCTACATTCTCAAACACATTTTGAGAAAAAAGAAATTAAGATAGTGTACAAGCCTTCTCAAATTAGTTTAAAAGAGTTGGTTCAATTATTGGCTTTTGTTGGTTATGAGCCAATGATACACCTAGGTGGGAATGATTTAATAAGCAAAAAGAAAGTAAATCGCACACAACTTTTTAAAATTGGCATTGCAGGTTTTTGTTTTAGTAATATCATGATGTTGAGTTTTCCGGAATACCTTTCTGTTGAAGCGTCGGAATTAGGAATGCTCAGACCTTTTTTTGTTTATCTAAATTTATTGTTATCCTTACCTGTATTATTGTATAGTGCCAAAGATTTCTTTGTTTCTGCATTTACAGGGTTAAGGCAAAGATGGTTGAATATAGATGCGCCTATTGCTTTAGCTATAGCCGTTACCTTTGGAAGAAGCGTTTATGAGATATTGACACAAACTGGGGCAGGATATTTAGATAGTATGAGTGGGATTGTCTTTTTCATGCTTATCGGAAGATGGTTTCAAGACAAGTCCTATGATTCTTTTTCTTTTGACAGAGATTATACTTCTTTTTTCCCGTTAGCAGTAACACAATTAGTAAATGGTGCTGAACTAAATCAACCCTTGGCTTCTATTAAAAAAGGAGATGATTTATTAATCAGAACAGATGAGATGATTCCGGCGGATGCTATACTACTTAGTGCTGGCGCATTAGTGGATTATAGTTTTGTTACAGGAGAACATGCACCACTTGAAGTTGCAGAAGGTGCTACCGTTTATGCAGGAGGTATTCAAAAAGGGAGGGCTATTCAAATACGGGTGGTAAAGCCAGTTGGACAAAGTTATATTACAGAACTATGGAATAATCCTGCTATCCAAAATAACAAAAATAATACACAATCTTTTGTACATCCTTGGAGTCAATATTTCACTATAGTTTTGTTGTTCATTGCCTTGGGCAGTGGCTTGTATTGGTGGTGGGTAGATTCATCTAAGATTTTGACAGCAGTTAGTTCGGTTTTAATTGTTGCTTGTCCATGTTCTTTATTGCTTACAGTGACATTTACCTATGGGAATGTACTGAGGTGGTTAGGCAAATCTAAATTGTATTGCAAGAATGCGACAGTATTAGAGTCTTTGGAAAAAATTGATACAATTGTTTTTGATAAAACGGGCACTCTTACGAATCATCAAGATACGCATTTGACGTTTATTGGTTCGGCATTAAGTATAGAGGAGCAAATTGCCATCAAGTCCATTACAAGAGAATCTTTGCATCCACTGAGTCAATTAATAACTGCATATTATAATAAAGTAGATGGGTTGGCAAATGTGCAGTCTATTCAAAATTTTGTAGGCAAAGGTATTCGAGCCATGGTTTATGGTAAAGAATATTTGATTGGTTCAATCGATTTTTTGCAAATTCAAGGTGTGGATCTATCAAGCGAGATCAAAGGCTCGGCTGTTGCTTTGTCCATTAATGGAGTTTTTAAAGGGAATTTTAAAATAAATCATATTTACAGAGAGGGGTTAAACGATTTGTTTAATCATTTGCGAGAGCAGCAATTTGAAATGTATTTATTGAGTGGAGATAGAGATACAGAAAAAACACATCTACAACAATTACTTGGAGATAGTATTCCAATGTATTTTGAGCAACAACCCGAAGATAAATTGAATTTTATTCAAAGGCTACAAGCAGAAGGAAGGCAAGTGATGATGGTGGGGGATGGTTTAAATGATGCAGGAGCATTAATGAAAGCGAATGTGGGTATTGCTGTTACGGATCAAAGTCATTTATTTACACCAGCTAGTGATGCCATAATTGAAGGTGCACAAGTTCCTCAACTAGCTTCTTTGATTAATTATGCTAAAAAAGGAAAACTTGTAATCAGTCTCATTTTTATTTTATCTATTGCATACAATTTGGTAGGCATGTATTTTGCCACTAGGGCAGCTTTATCTCCAATGATAGCAGCGATATTAATGCCAATAAGTTCTATAAGTATTGTTTCTCTATCTGCTTTGTTGACTTATTTATACTCCAGAAGGATTCGATTCAACAACTGATATAAATCATATTCTTCTTGATTAAGGTCATAAAAAGGACTATGCCATACTGCTAATTTCGTTGCTAATAAAAAGCAATATCATGTCCGTTATCGTTTTACTTATTGGGGTTAGTGTACTGGTTGCAGCTGCTTTTCTATTTGCTTTTTTATGGTCAGTTAAAAATGGGCAAATGGACGATGATTATACCCCCTCTATTAGAATTCTTTTTGAGGACGAAATTAAAACAACAAAAAAATAAACATTCAATAACCAATAAATCATTCTTATGCAAGTTGAAAGCTTTCAGTATGATAATAAAACGGTAAGAAATTTCGCTATTGCAACCATTATTTGGGGCGTGGTGGGTATGACCGTTGGATTATGGGTAGCCTTACAATTGGTTTTCCCTACTGTACTTAATCTACAACCCTATTTTAATTTTGGTCGTCTAAGACCTTTGCACACAAATGCAGTCATATTTGCATTTGTTGGTAATGGAATATTCATGGGGGTGTACTATTCTTTGCAGCGTTTATTGAAAGCGCGAATGTTTAGTGATGTGCTTAGTAAAATTCATTTTTGGGGTTGGCAATTAATTATAGTTGCTGCTGCAATTACTTTGCCATTGGGAATTACAACTTCAAAAGAATATGCAGAATTAGAATGGCCAATTGATATTGCTATCACTTTAATTTGGGTAGTTTTTGGTTTTAATATGTTTGCAACCATTATTAAAAGAAGAGAGCGACATTTGTATGTAGCAGTTTGGTTTTATATTGCCACTTTTGTAACAGTAGCAGTGTTGCATTTGGTAAATTCTTTTGAATTGCCTATTTCTTTATTTAAAAGTTATAGTTGGTATGCGGGTGTACAAGATGCTTTAGTACAATGGTGGTATGGTCATAATGCAGTAGCATTCTTCTTGACAACCCCTTATTTAGGTTTGATGTATTATTTTATGCCTAAAGCGGCTAATCGACCAGTGTTCTCTTATAAATTATCGATTATTCACTTCTGGGCTTTGATATTTTTATATATCTGGGCTGGTCCACACCATTTATTATATACTGCATTGCCTAACTGGGCTCAAAGTTTAGGTGTGGTATTTAGTTTTATGTTGATCTTCCCAAGTTGGGGTGGTATGATCAATGGCTTATTGACATTAAGAGGAGCATGGGATAAAGTAAGAGAAGATGTGATATTGAAATTTATGGTAGTGGCGGTGACTGCTTATGGTATGTCTACTTTTGAAGGGCCTATGTTATCTTTAAAAAGTATTAATGCGGTTGCGCATTTTACTGATTGGATTATTGCACACGTACATGTGGGAGGTTTGGGTTGGAATGGTATGTTGACTTTTGGTATTTTGTATTGGTTAATTCCAAGAATATATAAGACAGATCTATATTCAAAAAAATGGGCGAATGCGCATTTCTGGTTAGCTACTTTAGGTATTTTATTTTATGCTATTCCAATGTATTGGGCTGGATTTCAACAAGCAGAAATGTGGAAAGACTTTACTGGTAGTGGTCAGTTAAAATACCAGTTTTTAGAAACAGTAACATATATGCGTCCATTTTATGCAATGCGTTCTATTGGAGGTGTTTTGTACTTGGCTGGAGCAGTTTTAGCAATGGTTAATATTTTCAAAACTATTGGACAAGGTTCATTATTAGAAAATGAAGATGCACAAGCGCCAGCATTAGAAACAACCTATACTAAACACGCAGGTGAGCATTGGCATCGTTGGATTGAAAGAAAGCCAACACCTATGTTAGTTGGTTCATTGATAGTTATTTTAATTGGGGGGGCTGTTGAAATGATTCCTACATTCTTGGTGAAATCAAATGTACCGACTATTTCTAGTGTAAAACCCTATACACCATTAGAGTTACAAGGTAGAGATATATATCTAAGAGAAGGATGTTATACTTGTCATTCTCAAATGATTCGTCCATTTAGAAGTGAAACAGAGCGTTATGGTGAGTATAGTAAAGCGGGCGAGTTTGTGTATGATCATCCATTCCAATGGGGTAGTAAAAGAACAGGTCCAGATTTGGCTAGAGAGGGGACAGGAAATTTGAAGAAATCAAATGCATGGCATTTTAATCATATGGACGAGCCAACGGCTATTTCAACAGGCTCTGTAATGCCGGCTTATTCTTTCTTAATTGATAATAGTTTAGATACCAGCACAACTTCTACTAAGATTAATGCAATGCGAACATTAGGAGTTCCTTATGCGATTGATTTTGCAGACAAGGCCAATCAGGATTTAATGAGGCAGGCTTCTGAGATAAGTGCAGATTTAAAGAAAGAAGGCATTGAAGTTGCTCCAACCAAAGAAATCGTAGCCTTGATAGCTTATTTACAAAGATTGGGTACAGATATTAATAAAAAATAAAAAATTAAATCATGTTTAGTTTTATTAAAAAGTACACTGAAACAATGCAAAACGCTAATGTGTACCCAATATTCTCTTTAATTATATTTATTGCATTTTTTGTTGGTGTATTATGGTATGTAAAAATGATGGATAAAAATGAAGTAGATACAATCAAGAATTTACCATTAGAACAATAATTTAAAAATTTAAATCAGACTTTATGTCAAATTATTTAGAAATATTAATGATCATTGTTGCCCTTTTGTTGGTAGTGGTAATCTGGTCATTGTCATCAGTACTTGCGATGATAGCAAAGAAGGTTGTTGAGCAATCAAAGCAAGCAAAAAAAGTATTAATGATATTGGTAATTGCTTCAAGTTCGCTCTTCTCTAATTATGCATTGGGTCAAGACCCAACAACTTCTGATAGCACTGCTGCTGCTCCAGTAATCAATTATGGGGGTATGTCCTCTGCGAGTTTCTGGACAATGGGTACGGTAATAGCTTTAGAATTATTAGTAGTGCTTTTATTAGTTGTTTTTATAAAAGGATTATGGAAATCTTTGCATCCTAGTGCTCAGGTTGCTACAGAAAAGAAAATTGCCAGTTCTTGGTTAGTTACCACTTGGAATAAATTGGACAAGCAGTTCTTTACAAAGGCTGCACCAATAGAACAAGAAGCAGATATCATGTTAGATCATGACTATGATGGAATTAAAGAATTAGACAATGCATTGCCACCTTGGTGGAAGTATGGCTTTTATATTACGATTGTGGTAGCGGTATTTTATATATTAAAATTTGAAGTATGGAAAACAGGGCAAGATCAAATTCAAGAATATACCACTGAAATGGCAGAAGCCAAATTACAAACCGAAGCATATTTAGCTGAGATGAAAGAGAATGTAGACGAGAAGTCTGTTGTCATGTCAGATGCTGCTGGTATCAATGCAGGCAAAGAACTTTTCGCTAAAACCTGTGTTGCATGTCATATGTCAAATGGAGAAGGTGGGGTAGGTCCAAATTTAACAGATGATTATTGGATACATGGTGGAAGTATTAATGATGTGTTTAAGACAATTAAATATGGATATCCTGATAAAGGTATGCAAGCTTGGTCTTCTACTTATTCTCCAGTTCAAATTCAACAATTATCTAGTTATATTAAGTCATTAAAAGGTACTAATCCTCCTAATGCAAAAGCACCACAAGGTGATTTGTATGCTGAATTAGCTAAAGTAGATAGTGTTTCTGCTAAATAATGTAGTTTAAAAATAAGAAATGAGTAATGAGTAATAAGAAAGATTTATTAGACCAAAGTTTTAGAGATTCTGTTGCTACTATTAGTAAAGAGGGTACTAGAAATTACATAACTCCGCAAAAACCTAAAGGGAAATTATATAATCTAAGATCTTATTTCAGCTATTTCTATTTAATCTTATTTTTTACTTTACCATTTATAAAGTTAGAAGGGGAGCCAATTTTTCTATTTAATATTTTAGAGCGAAAGTTTATCTTTTTTGGAGTTATATTTTGGCCTCAAGATTTTTTCATATTTGCGATTGGTCTTTTGACATTTCTTGTATTTGTTATCTTGTTTACAGTTGCTTTCGGAAGATTATTTTGCGGTTGGGCTTGTCCACAGACAATCTTCATGGAAATGGTCTTCAGAAAATTTGAATACTGGATTGAAGGAGATGCGCAACAACAAAGAAAGTTGGATGCCATGTCTTGGAATGTTGAAAAAATCAGAAAAAGAGGGTTAAAGCTTTTTGTATTTTTTGCCTTTTCTTTTCTAATTGCTAATTATTTTTTGGCCTATATAGTAGGTATGGACGAATTGACAATCTTAATTCGTGAAGGTGTCTTTATGCATTTTGGAACCTTTAGTTCTTTAATAATATTCACGTTTATTTTCTTTTTTGTTTATCTATGGTTTAGAGAACAGGTTTGCATCATTGTATGCCCTTATGGTAGATTGCAAGGGGTATTATTAGACAAGAACTCCATCTTAGTTGCTTACGATTATATCCGAGGTGAGCCTAGAGCTAAGTTGTCTGATACCAAATTAGATAAAGGCGATTGTATCAATTGTGCTGCTTGTGTTAGGGTTTGTCCAACAGGAATAGACATTAGAAATGGTACCCAATTAGAATGTGTTAACTGCACAGCCTGTATTGACGCTTGTGATGAAATAATGGATCATGTAGGAAAGCCTAAGGGGCTAATTAGGTATGCATCTGAAAACAATATTGCTAAAAAAGAAAAAACCACTTATAGCTTTAGGCTTAAAATGTATACAGTGGTTCTATTAGGCTTATTAACCTTCTTGGCTATATTATTAATTACAAGAGATGATGTATCAATCAGAGTAATGAGAACAGCAGGTCAAATGTACCAAAAACAAGATTCTGCTAAAATAAGTAATCTATATAATATTAAGCTGGCAAATAAAACTAGAAGGATTGTTCACTTAGACTTAAGATTAGAAAATGTCGAAGGGGAAATTAAGTTAATTAATAGTGTTAATGTACCTAAAGAGTCGTATTTCCAAACAAGCTTTTTTGTGATATTAAAACCCGATCAAATTCAAAGAAGACGTACTAAAATAAAAATTGGTGTTTATCAAAAAAATAAAAAAATCGAAACAGTTACGGTCAGTTTTTTAGGCCCATCCATTTAAAAATTATACTATGAGAATTAATTGGGGATATAAAATAATGTTTGTCTATTTATTTTTTGTTGCAGGGATTGTATTCTTAGTGGTAAAATCAAGTATGCAAAAATTCGAATTAGTACAACCTGATTATTATGCAGATGAGTTAAAATTTCAATCTGTAATTGATGCAACACTTAGAGCAAAACAAATTGGGGGTACTATAGTCATACATCAAGAAGCTGACAAGTTGAGCTTGCAATTACCAGCGGCTTTTGTTAATGCAACTGTAAGGGGTAATGCCCACTTGTATTTTGCTGCTGATATCAATAAAGACCTGACTACATCATTTGAGACAAATAGTGGAGAACTAACTATTAAATTAAATCCGTCAATAAAGGGTAACTATACTTTAAAATTAGATGTAGAAAAGAATGGGGTGACATATTATTATGAGCAAAAAATATTCATATAAATGGCATTTAATCAAGTTTTGGGAATCGGGTTTTTGATGGGTTTAATTGGAAGTGTCCATTGCATTGGAATGTGTGGACCATTGACAATGGCACTTCCTTACTCACAACAACAAAGTATTTTTAAATACTTAGCTATGGCATTGTATCATTTAGGTAAAATTGCTAGCTATGCGATGCTTGGTTTGGTTGTAGGATTATTTGGCAAACAGATTTTCGTAATAGATACCCAACAAAGTTTGTCAATAATAATTGGCATATTGATGGTGGTATATGTAGTCTGGGTATATCTAGTAAAAGTTAATGCCAGATTCAATCCTTTACAATTTTTGCAAGTTCCAGTATTAAAGGCTTTATCTAGTTTATTTAAGAATAAACATATACTTGTTTTTATATTGTTAGGTTTTTTGAATGGGCTATTGCCTTGTGGAATGGTATACTTGGCTTTGGGTTCTGCAATGTCTACAGGTAATGCATTTGATGCAGCCATTTTTATGGCATTTTTTGGTGTTGGCACTATGCCAGCTTTAATCATGGTGGCATTGGGAGGGCAAATAATAGGTTTTGAATGGAGGAGAAAATTACAAGCTGCTGTGCCCTTGTTTATATTTGGAATGGGCCTCATCTTAATATTAAGAGGAATGAATTTAGGTATACCAATGATTAGTCCACATATTGAAACGAACAATGTAATGACTTGTCATAATTAATAGCAATGAATAAAGAAGTAATCATATTAGAATTAGCTTCCTTAGAAAGGACTTTGGATTTTATCCAAGAAGGCCAAGCTTTTATTAAGACCAAGTTAACAGATAAACTTGAAGACAACCAGGATAATAATTTATTAATTTGGGCGGAAGATATACATCAACAAATTATAAATAGAGAATTGGCTATTCAATTGCTTAAAAAGGACGTGAAGCAAATTGATAGATCGCTTAAATTATTAAATGGAAATAAAATAATAGGGGTTGAAAAATTAGCGCTTATTAAAAAATTTACATCCCAGGTATCTTATTTAGAACAAGAATTCCTATTATGGAAGAATAATGTTAATAATTATATTGAACTTTCTGGTTCTTCTACTAGTTAAATAATTGGGCTAATTTCTTTTCTTCCAAAAGTGTAATTTTCCCGTCTTTAATTTCAATTAATTTTTCTGATTTGAAATCACTTAAGGTTCTGATTAGACTCTCCGTTGCGGTACCTGCAATATTGGCTAAGTCTTCTCTTGAGATAGCCATCGAAAAATGACCATTATTTTCTGAATCATATTTTTTCTTCAAAGCAAGTAGGGCATCTGCCACTCTTTTTCTTAAGCTATGATAAGCCAATGCAACCAATTGTTGCTCTTTTTCATTAATATTATTAGCCAATAGTTTAATTACTTTCAATGCAATTTCATGATTATTAGATATAAGTTCTTCAAACTCTTTTCTAGGAATAACACGAATAGATGATTCTTCGAGTGTTTCCGCAAATTCTTCATAAACCTTATTTTCAATAAGAGAAGCATATCCAAAGAAGTCACCAGCGGAGAGTAGGTTGGTTATTAATTCTTTACCAGTTTCACTAGATTTAAAAATTTTTATTTTACCCGATTCAATGTAAAATAATTTATTAGGATGTTGACCTTCTGAATAGATTACTTGTTTCTTTTTATATTCTACAATATCATGGCTTTCTAGTCTATCGTGCATTTCGTCTTTATGACCCAGTTCGGAAACTATTTGACTCCAGGTTTCCATATGACTATTCGCCTTATTCTGATGCATTTTGATTTTCTCAAGTCTTGTGCGAATTGCGTTAATCAATTCTGCATCTGTGAAAGGTTTAGTGATATAATCATCTGCCCCCATTTCCATTCCTTTTCTTAAATCAGATCTTTCACTTTTCGCACTTAAAAAGATAAAGGGGATATGTTGAAGTGCTTCATTTTTTGTTATAATTTGATATACGCCATATCCATCTAAGACTGGCATCATGATATCGCATATGATTAAGTCAGGTGGATTCTCTAAAGCCATCTCAATACCTATCTTTCCATTTTCTGCAGTACTTACATCATAGCTAGCAAGGCTTAAAATCTCCGCTGTATTTTCTCTAAGCGCTTCGTTGTCTTCAATTAGTAAAATTTTCTGCATATATTTTGTTTTAAAGCTATTTGTTCGGAAGTCTAATCGTAAATTGGCTGCCCATTTCCATTTCGCTTGTATAGTTGATTGCCCCATTCATTAAATCAATGTATCGGCCCACAATGTGCAAGCCAAGCCCTGTTCCTTGTATATTAGTCACATTGGAAGCTCTAAAAAATCTTTCAAATAAATGTACCTGATCTTCAGTTGGTATGCCAATACCTCTATCTTCAATGACGATGGTGGCGTTTGTTGAATCTACTGATGTTATAATTTTTATGGGAGTATTTTCAGGGGAAAATTTGATGGCATTAGATACTAGATTAATTAATACATGCTTCAATAAATTACTATCGCTATGTAAAATGCTAGTTCCGGTATGATTGTGAATGAATGTTTGTCCAGGTTTTAGCAAAATAGACATTTCATAAATAACAGTATCAATAAATTCTTTCAAATCAAAAGGTTCGATATGAACATCTATTTTTCCCTCTTCAATTTTACCTAGTGATAAGAATTCATTGAGTATATCAGTTAAATTTTTTACCGAAGATTTTATTCTGTCAATATGTTTGTCTCTTTTGGGTTGATCCTCTGTCGTGCTATATTTTGCCAATAAAGAAATGGAAGACAGGATAGTGCTTAAGGGTGTTCTAAATTCATGAGATGCCATAGTGACAAATCTAGATTTAAGATCGTTTACCTCTTTTTCTTTTTCTAAAGACTTGGTCAACTCTTCATTGGCTTTTCTAATTGTAATATCTATAATAAAAGCGATGGTGTATTTTTCATTTTCTTTAGTAAAATGACCCAGGCTAATTTCTACAGGGAATTCTGATCCATCTTTTCTTTGAGCAGATAAGATCATATTGGCGCCCATTGGCCTTGCTTGTGGTTGATTATTGTAATTTGTCCTATGTTGAACGTGATTATGATGATATCTCTGAGGAATAAGTTGCTCAAGTATTAATCCAATCATCTCATTGTCCTGGTATTTGAACAATTCATGGGCAAAATGATTGGCCATATCTATTATCCCTTTACCATTAACTACGATAATGCCGATAGAGGCAGAGTTAAATAAGGCGTCGAATCTTAAATCTTTGTTAGCCAGGGTAGACATCGGGGCTTTTTCTAAAGTTACGAAAATTGGGGATAGATATTTGATTTGTAATGTTTTATATGTGGTATACATGAGTTTTTCTATCTTTTTAGATGATTTCATAAACATTATAATAAATTATATATGATAAATTTTGTCATGAAAAGTCAAAAAATAGCTATTTTTACTTTGTAATTATCATATAGAAATAAATATAATATAATAATCAAAACCCAAATCATGAAAAAACTAAGTATCCTAATGGTTTCTATCTTAAGTGTAATTGGCGTTTATGCTCAAATGGATAGTTCAAAAAAATCAAGCACAGTTTATACGGTATATGTGGATGGATATTATAAATCTGATTTTGCTGGTTTTAAAGAGAATAATAAGACCAGTTTTACTAATTCGCATGGAACAGCTCAATTAGGAATGTTATCATTAAAAGTGGATAAAAGTTTTTCAGATAAATTAACAGGTACTTTAGACCTTGGTTATGGCAAAAGAGCTGAAGAGTTTTCTTATAATGATAAAGGCTTAGCAACTGCATTTAAGCAAGCATATATCAGTTACGCTCCGAATTCAACAATAAAGTTTACTGCTGGTAAATGGGCTACACATGTTGGATTTGAATTGCTTGATGCTTATGCTAATAGAAATTATAGTATGAGTTATGCATTTTCTTATGGACCATTCTTTCATACAGGAATTAAAGCAGATATCGCTCTAGGTGGTAAATCTGCTATGATGGTGGGTATTGCTCAACCTACAGATTTTGTTAGTTCTTCTTCTCCAGACAAGGTATTTATTGCACAATTTAGTTCTGCATCTGCTAATGATAAATTAAAAGGCTACTTGAATTTTCAAGGAGCTAAAGATAAAGCACAGTTTGACTTAGTGTTGAATGGTGTGGTAAATTCAGTATTCGCCATTAATTATGATGGTACCATTGCTAATAATGCAGGAAACAGCTGGAGTAGTAATGCTTTGTATTTCAATTATGATCCAACTGCTAAAGTAGGATTTACTTTAAGATCTGAATATTTCAATGATATACATGCTGCAGTTGGCGTGGGAACTTCCATTTTTCAAAACACATTATCAGCTAATGTGCATTTCAACAAACTAACTATTATCCCAGAAATTCGTTTTGATAATGCGAAGGATAAAGTGTTTTTCAATAAGAACAATAACTTAAATCCATATGCGGGCAATTTTATTATTGCAGCTGTTTATAAGTTCTAAAATATTCGTTAAGGTTTATTGGTTTTTAAGCAAGCAATCGTTAATCGGGCCCCATTTCTATGGGGCCCTCTTTTTTTGTCTATTTAATTGTTTATATTCATTGTCTAAAGACATCCTATGAAAGCTAATTTATTAATATTGATGCTTATTGCCAGTTGTTGTTTAAGTCAAACAGCTATTTCTCAAAAAGCCAATGCAACTGGCGCTGTTAGGGTAGTAGTTGCGGGAACTTCTCATGGTCATTCAGCTTGGATTTTAAATAAGGCTAATAATGAAGAGATGGAAATAGTGGGCATTTACGAACCAGATAAAACTTTAGCGGCACAAAATGCAAGAAAATATCATTTAGATCCTTCATTATTCTACAATGACTTGAATCAAGTCTTGGATATAAAAAAGCCAGAAGCAGTATTAGCTTTTGGATCAATTAAAGAACATCTTTATGTTGTCCAAGTTGCTGCGCCAAGAGGAATACATATTATGGTAGAGAAGCCATTGGGCGTTAGTTTGAAAGATGCAGCATTAATGAAGTCTATTGCAGAAAAAAATAAAGTATTGTTATTAACTAATTTTGAAACTTCTTGGTATCCTAGTACATATGAAACATTCAGGATGATTAAGGATAGTAATTATGTTGGTCAAATTAGAAAAGTTGTTTTTCATCACGGACATCAGGGGCCCAGGGAAATTGGGGTTGGAGACGAGTTTTTTAATTGGTTAACAGATCCCATTAAAAATGGAGGTGGCGCCATCGTAGATTTTGGGTGTTATGGAGCTAATTTAATTACCTATTTAATGAAAGGGGAATTACCAGTTTCAGTAACTGCAGTGACCAATCAATTTAAGCCAGGCCTTTATCCTAAAGTGGATGATGATGCTACTATAATTGTAAACTATCCGAAGACCCAGGCCATCATTCAAGCTTCATGGAATTGGACATTTAGTAGAAAGGACATGGAGGTATACGGGGATAGCGCTTATATTATTGCAGTAAATGCCAACAAAATGAGAGTAAGAAATAAGGAGTCATTACCAGAGTACGAAAAAGTAGTTACAGAGAAAGATGTTCATGTGTATACTAATCCTTTTTCTTATTTACATGCGGTATTAAGAGGAAAAGAAAGAGTAGAGTCTTTTGGACTCTACTCTTTAGAAAATAACCTGATGGTCAATAAAATATTAGAAGCTGCCAAATTATCTGCTTCAACTGGCAAGACTGTTATGATGCATTAGTTTTTCCAACGCCATTCGCCAGCAATAGTCAAAGGTTCTTGAAGATTGTTCTTAATTAAGAATAATCTAGTTTCTTCGTCTGTAAAGTGTTTTGCTTTTAATTCTTTTGAATCAGCAACACCATATACAAGCATAGTATTGAATCTTACTGTGTTTCTCATTCCTTTGTCTTCTACTAGACTAAACACATCGCAATCGGCATGATAACATGGTCCTGCGCCTTTTGGTAAAGATCCACCTGCGCCACCGCCAGTTGGAACTCCATGTAACATAAATGGTTGGTGGTCGCTATGTAAACCAGCACCTACTGAAAAGGTATTTTTAAAACTGCTGTCTAATTGTTTTGCTATAGAACCAATTGATTCAAATAATTCTTTACTATCAGCATCACTAGTGTGATATCCTTTTGGATCGTTGGTCATGTCGTAGTTTAACATGTACCTTATTTGATCAATACTTTTGTCTTTAATAGATGCGTCTACATAAGCTCTTGATCCTAACAATCCTTCTTCTTCTCCCATAAACATCACAAAATCGATGGTTCTTGCAGGTTGTAATTTTAAAGCTTTAAATGTTCTTGCCATGTCTAACACAGAAAAAGAACCAATACCGTTATCCATCGCACCTGTTGCTAGATCCCAGCTATCTAAGTGGCCACCTACAACAATTTTTTCTTTAGCAATACTTGTGCCGTTGATAGTTGCTACCACATTTCTTGCTTTGATTAATCCTGAGTGATTGGTCATTTGTATATGACTGAACAAAGGGCCATTTTGTAATTGTGCTTTTAAATCCATTCCATCTTCTTTACCCACACATACTGCAGGGATTGGGATTAATTTACCCGTAACAGAAGCAGTTCCAGTAAGTAAAACGCCATTTGCAGCTGTATTAATTACGATAATTCCTTTTGCGCCATATTTTGTAGCAATAGCTGTTTTCTCTGATCTGTGTAAACTTGGAGTACCTTGTTTAGATCCTGGCAAAGTTCCTAGATATACTAAAGCAATTTTTCCTTTTACTTTATCGGGTGCTGCTAAATAGTCATCTTCTACACCATTGCCCATATCTACTACTTCTAAACTAATATCAGAACTTACTGGAGAGTGAGCTAAAGAAACGGATTTATATGTTTTTAATTTATCAGCACTTGAACCAATTTGTACCGTTAGATTTCCTCTACTCCAACTTTCTACTTCAAATGGTTGGTAACGAACATTAGAGAACCCATATGATTTAAGTAAGTTGTATGCAAACTCTTCTGCTTTTTTACCATTTTCTGATCCAGTCAATCTATGACCGATAGTTTCTGATGCAATTTTTAATGAAGTATAAGCATTTGAATTGGCAAGTACTTCTTGATTAATATTTGCGAAAATTTTGTTCCATTCTTGCTTAGCTTGTCCAAAGCTTGTTTGAGTAAGCCCCAATATTGACAGGCTGATCATCCCGATTGTTTTTCTCATAGTAATTATATTAGACCCTAATTTATTTAAAAAAGGGCAAATAAGGACTGCTTTTAAAGAATTAGATGCTTAAATAGTATATTTACTTATCAAATTCGAAGATATTTTATGGCCAAACAAGCTGCTATTTCTATAGGTTCTATATTCTTTACTGTATTATACTTGATAGTACATTTTATTCCAGATTTGGGTGGGGCAGATGTGATGGGAGCTCAATGGCTCTATTCAAGCACCCTTGATTTGCTTGTATTAGGATATATATTTATCTATAGGTCAAAATTTACAGAAGCCATTACTGCAATTTTCAGCTACAAGTTTACATTAGTTTTTAGCTTACTGTTGATATGGGCCTTAGGTTCTTATTTTTATGCATTGAACCCGATAGAAACCCTTGTTACCTTGGCAAGGTTAATTACCACTTATTTAATCTTCATCAATATCTCTATTTTATTTTATAAGCAAAATATACAGCAGGTATTTAATGTGGTGTCTTATATAGTGGCTTTTATATTGTTGTATGATTCTTTATTCATTTTAAAAGGGTTTTCAAAAAATCTTGAAGAAATGAATTTAGATCAAAACATTTTGAGTTTAATGGGGAATCATGGTAATAAAAACGTGATGGCAGCAAGTTTACTAATTAAGTTCCCTTTTGTATTATGGTTATTAATTAAAGAAAAAACAGTTACAAAAATACTTGCATTTATTACTTTGCTATTAGGAGTTATTGCATTATTTATTTTAAATACTAGATCAACCTACGTTGGTTTGGCAATCATTACTTCGATCTTTTTATTGACTACAATAATATTCAAAGAAAAATCAAATAAAAAAGCAATAGCTATTCAATTAGCTTATTTTTTAGTTCCAGTATTAATTGGATTTTTTATTGCCAACGCAATTTTAGATAATGCTGTCCAGTTGCAAGGTTTTCAAGGTGGTTACGGGTCGGTTGTAAAAAGAGCTGGAGATATTACAATTGAAGATCAACGGTCAAGTAGATTACACTTATGGCAAGGCGCTATTGATTATGCAACCAAGCATCCATTTATTGGAGCTGGCTATGGTAACTGGAAGCTAGCGTCTATCCCTTATGAAAAAGAGTTCACCAACGATTTATTTGTGCCTTATCATTCCCATAATGATTTTTTAGAGATGTTTGCAGATTTAGGTATTATTGGTGGAGTAGCTTTTGGTATAATGTTTTTATTATTTCCAATTTTTGCTGTTACTGTTTGGAAAAACAAAGCAGCAAAGGAATTTCATTTGCCTGCAACAATTAGTTTTATGGCAGTCACTTGTTATGCAGTGGATGCATTCTTAAACTTTCCTGCCGAAAGAACAGCTATGCAAACCATGTTAGCATTTTCGGCAGCCATGGTATGGTTGCCTTTAGGAACCTTTAAATCTATCCCTAATTATAGTTTCAAAAAATGGGTGCCTACAATTTATTTTATACTTGCAGCAGCATTAATTATTCCGTCCATTTATATCGCCAAGTTGACCTATGATTCCTTGAAAGTGCAGAAATATGTAATGGGAGAGATTGATGCTGATCCTAAAATGGCATTGGACGAAGTAAAAGAAGGTTTGCCTTCTATACCTAATTTATCTACTTCTACCTTGCCCATTCCTGCTTTAATTGCTAGGTATGAATTTAGAGATAAACATTACGAAGAGGCTTTGAGATTACTAAGAGAAAGTGATCATGTCAATCCAAATTTGCATTATAATGATTTTATAAGAACAGCAGTTTTTGCTTCGCAACAAAAATATGATAGTGTTTCTTTTTATGCTAAAAAAGCTTTTTACAATTGGCCAAGAGCTACTAGCTATTATAAGAATGTAGTTTTTGCGGCAGCTAAGCAAAGAGATACCCTAGAGATTCAAAAAGCATTTAATGTATATAATAAGTATAGACCAAGTGGCGAAGCATGGAATCAATATCTTTTAGGAATGTATGAAGTAAAAGGCGGGACAGATCCGCACTTAAATAGTTTATTAGATAGTGCTATTAAAACCTATCCAGCAGATTCAACATTATTTAAAAATGTGGTATCTATCTTTTCAAGATCTGGTGCTTTGGGTTTGAAAAATAATATTATAGTGGATTATGCAGCACAAGGTGCCCAAGCATTTGTAAAAGGCAATTATTCAAAAGCGGCTCAATTATATATTAAAGCGACAATTACAGATCCTGCAAATTATACGCATTATGAAAATACAGGCATCTGTTATTATACAGCAAAGCAATATAAAGAAGCGATAGTCTATTTTAAAAGAGCTGCACAGTTGCCTACAGCCAATACAGGTAAGTCTGAGTTTTTTATGGGTATGTGTTTTATTGCATTGAATGATAAGTCAAATGCATGTTCGGTTTTAAATGCTGCAAAATCTAAAAATTATCCTGGTGTGGATACTTATATAAATCAAAATTGTAAATAATTGTCCTATGAAAAATACATTTGTACGTTTTTGTATGATTGTTTTGGTAGCTATATTTTGCCAAGACAATTTAAATGCCCAAGACAAAATGCCAACTATATTACAGCATTTTCAGGCAGACAAAGGTTCTTTAGAGAGATTTTATGTTATTGACGCTTCTCCAGAGAGACGTCAACGTTTTGTTTCTTTTAATAGTGAATATTTAAAAAAGTTACAAGAGCTTTCATTCAATGGATTGTCTCAATCTGATAAGGTAGATTATTTATTGTTTAAAAGTCAATTAAATGCCAATTTAAATGATTTGAAAGAAGAAGAATCTGCGTATCAAAGTTCTAAAAATTGGGTAGATTTTGCCTCTGCAATTTATGCACAAGAAAAATCAAGAAGAAGAGGTGCGAATATTGATGCGGAGAAAACAGCTTTAACATGGAATAGATTAAGTAAAGAAGTACAAGCTAAAATTAGTGAATTAGACAAATCGCCTTTATTGCCAAAACAATCTGCGATGTATATTGCTAAAACCATCAAAGGATATAAAAAAGCGATCAAATCGGTGAATGATTTTTACCATGGTTATGATCCAATGTATAGTTGGTGGACTGAGCAATCTATTAAAAAATTAGACAGTGCTTTTGATGTATACCAATCTGCTGTGGCTAAAAGAACAGATGCTTCTTCTAATCAAAAAGCGGACAAGTCAGGGATAGTGGGCAATCCAATTGGTGCACAAGCCATTGAAACATCATTGCACAATGCTTTTATTCCATACAATGCACAAGAGTTAATTAAAATAGCAGAGAAAGAATTTGCTTGGTGTGATGCTGAAATGTTGAAAGCTTCAAGAGAATTGGGTTTTGGAGATAATTGGAGAGCTGCATTAGAAAAAGTTAAAAATACTTATGTACCTGTTGGCAAACAGCCAGAAATGATTATGGATTTATACAATCAGTCAATCGATTTTATCAAGAAAAACGATATGATTACTATTCCTCCATTAGCTGAAGAAACATGGAGAATGATTATGATGACGCCAAAGCAACAGCTAGTAAGTCCTTTCTTTTTAGGTGGGGAAACATTAATGATCTCTTATCCAACAGAAGCAATGGATGATGATGCAAAATTGATGAGTATGCGAGGTAATAATCCCCATTTTTCTAGGTCTACAGTGCATCATGAGTTAATTGCAGGGCATCATTTAGAAGGTTTTATGAATGATAGGTATAAGTCATATAGAAGTTTTGAAACACCTTTTTGGACAGAGGGTTGGTCTTTGTATTGGGAATTTGAATTATGGGATAAAGGTTTTCCAAGAAATGCAGAAGATAGAATTGGTATGTTATTCTGGAGAATGCATAGATGCGCAAGAATTATTTTTTCTTTAAACTATCATTTAGAAAAATGGTCTCCTCAAGAATGTATTGACTTTTTAGTGGATAGAGTTGGGCATGAGAGAGCGAATGCAGAAGGGGAAGTGAGAAGATCTTTTACTGGAGGATATGGCCCATTGTATCAATTAGCCTATATGATTGGAGCGCTTCAAATAAGGGCTTTAAAAGAAGAAGTAGTTGGATCTGGCAAAATGAACTTAAAACAATTCAATGATGCTGTTATGCGAGAGAATAATATGCCAATTGAAATGTTGAGAGCATTATTTATAAAAACTCCACTGACCCAGGATTATAAGAGTCAATGGAGGTTTTACAAATATTAATTTAGTGTCTTCCTACTAGATGTAGACTGGTTTGTCTGCCATCAATATAGTAAAATGTAGTACCATCGAAATGTCCGTTTTGTTCTAACATAAAACGGACATTTTTATTCCATTCCTTTATTAATACCGAAGCATTTAGTTCAATAGAATAGCAGGTGTTTTTATACATAGGATAATCTCCACTACCAGGAACGCCGTTTTGCATATCCCACATACCAATTGTTGGTCCTGAAGCATGTCCGTAATAACCAATAGGGTGTGTGTAAATACTAGCAACAATATTTTCTGCTTTTGCTTGATCTAGTGCTGCTTTTAATATTTGGTTTCCAGAGCGGTTTAATTTAAAATTAGTCGTTAATATATCTTGTAATCTATTAGCCGTTTTTAAGCCTTCCTTTAAATAGGCAGGAGCGTCAGTTTCAGTTGGTTTTAAAACATAAGCATGTTCTTGAATATCAGAATTTAATCTTAAATATTTAATACCAAAATCCACATGTAACAAGTCGCCAGCTAAAATAGTACGATTATTATCTAATTCTTTCGAAAAAGTTTTTAAATGATCAAAGTTTGCAGAGTCATTTCTTTGAACATCCACAGAAGGATGGAACCATGTATCCAAACCTATATTATTTAGCTTTTGTCTGAACCACCAAACCAAATCATCTGTAGTGGTAATGCCTGGGGTAATTACTTTACTACTAAAACCCTCTTCGATAATTTTATGTGTGATGCTATTTACTTGAGTATAGAATTCCATTTCTCTTTGCGTTCTTGTCTCTAACCATGCAACACCTAAGTTGGAAGCAGAAACAAAGTTAGCTCCTTGTGGAAGCTTTACAGCTTTGGTTAATTCTTGGTAATCGGTTAAGTCTAAGCCATCAGCATGTCCAAAATCGGTAGAATAATTCAAACCAATTGTAGTAGGCTTTAATGTTGCTACTATATTATTTAACTGGTCCCATTGGTTTGGAAATTTTGCTTGATCCCAAGCAGCTTCAATCGTATTTCCTACTTTATACCTTGCTACGGCTAATTTTTTATAAGTTTTGGTTGCAGGATTGTAGTAAAAAACAATAATGGTTCTTCTTCTTGCGCTAAGCCATGTAGAAGGCAGAAAAGTTTTAATAATTGGGTCTTCGTTATATTCTCTAGAAACAATAACCCACATGTCAATTTTATTTTTTTCCATTAGATTAGGCAACAAGTTATTAATTCGTTCGTCCAACACTTCATCAATAATAGCAGCTTGTTCTTTTAATGGTAAAACCTGCGCAAAACTAATTTGCGTAAAACTTATTATTGCAATAATTGCAATGAAAAAATATTTTTTCATAAGGTAATTTTTTATTTTGTTTTTGTCCAAACATCAGTTCTGCCAATCATGCTAAAACCAATAAATCCTCTAACATTCAAAGTATTTTTGTCTTTAATTGTAATATTACATTTGTATTCTTTTCCGTTCTTTGGGTCATAAATATGACCACCATCCCAATGGTCATCTTTTTCATTAAAGCGAAATCCCCATAAATTAATTAATCCAAGTATGGGGCGATTGTGCTGTTCCGTATTTGGGTGCTTGGTATCTGTTTTAGGCTTTTTAGTTACAGGGTCAATTGGTTCGCTTAACCAAACAATTTTACCTTGGTACTGGCTTCCATTTTTATAAATTTCTACATGTGCATTACCAGAACCGGTCTGCCATTTGCCTAATATAGCATCAGCATCCTTTTGAGCATATATTGAAATGCTAGCAATGAGGGTAACAAAAAGTAAACAAATTCTTTTCATATCTAAAGTTTAAGATATGAATTTAAGACTTCTTTTGAATATCCTATCTTAAAACCTAGCAGAAATGGTCAATCCGCTGGTAGCAGGATCGCCTAAATGGACTGCTCCAAAGTCATAAGCATATGATATATAGCGCTGATTGCTAAGATTTCTGGTCCAAATTTTAAAACTAATATCATTTAATTGAATACCTGCACTTGCATTCAACAAGTTGTAAGGACTTTGTTTGATGCTATTAGCAAGATCAAAATAAGTGGTACCTGTATATTTCCATTCGGTTCTAATAAATCCTTTCACATCTTTATTAAAATACTTTTCATATTGTACAGCTAAGATGGAACTAAGGTCAGGTGTAAAAATTTGCTTATTGCCATTTAGAATACTGCTTGAGCCATTTTGTGCAATGGCTAATGATTCAAATTTTGCATTTGTATATCCTGCATTATATTCAATAGTAAAATGCGTAGAAGCTTGCGCTGTAAATTCTAGTTCTACTCCTTTGCTATTTAATTTCCCATTGTTTTTAGTAACAGTAATTGCATCAGGTAAAATTAAACTAGGTACTTGCGCGTCATTTACTTGTGTGTAAAAAGCAGTGATGTTTAATCTAGCATGATTGTTAAATAAGGTGTTTTTTAAGCCTAATTCAATATTATTACTATGCTCTGGTTTATACCTAATTAATGGAGGTTGACTAGGATCTGAACTTAATGGAGATAAGCCACCAGCTCTATATCCCTTGCTATAGTTGATATAACCCATTTGCTCTGAATTAAAGCTATAATCCAAACCTAGTTTTGGAGATAATGCGCCAAAGTCTGTTTTTCTGCTTATCAAAGCTTGTGTTTCAAAAATGGCTGGATCAAAGTCTGAACTAAAAGCACCAGAAACGGATTGTTCTAATTGTTCAAAATCGTTTCTAAGGCCTGCTGTTAAGTTTAATTTTTGATTGATTGCATAGGTTGCTTGGCCATATAATGCAATACCTTTTCTTTTAGCAGTGGTACTATTGATTAATGTAAAATTACCTTCTTCAATTCCCATTAAATAGGCGTCAGTACCAAAATGAGTGCCTTGTTTGGTTGGTGCATCTTGTGCAAATAAATACATGCCAGCTGTCCATTTAATCGGGCTATTATTGTTATTTGAATTGAATTTAAAATCTTGTGTCCAAGCTTTAATATTATTCCAGTCTTTACCATAATTATTGACAACGGTAACAGCGTCAATTGGAGCGAAGTCGCCGTCAATTGGATTGGTATAGTATCTGTAATTACTTTGGTATGCTGTTTGGGAGCTAAATTGAAATATACTGCCATTGTACACAAGAGATAAAGAGCTATTCATTGTTTTATCTTTCATGATGGTTGTAGCATTCTGGTTTAATTTGTAAGCATTATTGAATGCTTCTTCTACGCCAAATACCAGAGGGAATGCTCCTTTATTCTCCACGTTTCTGTGCTTTATATTGAAAGTAATTATCCATTTTGAGTTAAGTAAATACTTCAAGTAGTAATTTCCAGAAAATCCTCTTTGACGGTCGTAAGGTAATTGGTTGTAATCGTTTCTGTAAAATCCCTCTCTAGCATCAAATAAGCCACTTGCCCCAATAAATAATTTATCTTTTAATAATGGTGTTTTAATACTTGCATTGATTCTTTTCTGACCATAATTGCCCCAGGTTAATTCTGCAGAACCATTGGTAATATTGCTGGGTTGTTTAGTAATAATATTAATTACACCACCCATTGCATTTCTTCCATACAAACTTCCTTGGGGTCCCCTAAGTATTTCAATTCTTTCAACATCAAATAAATTGGGAATATAAGTATCTAAATTAAATTGATTAACGCCATCAATATAAACGGCAGTTGTAGGATCATAAGAAGTTGTTGCTATACCTCTTATTGTATTTACATCTCTGCCATCTCCTGGATCGGCGCTGTACAAATTTGGAATTAACCCGCTAATGTCTTTAATATTCCATACTCTATAAGCACTAATTTGTTGGCTATTTAAATTGCTAACTGCTATTGGGGCTTTTTGTAAAAGTTCAGTTCTTTTTTGAGCAGTTACTTTAACTGTATCTAATTGTGCAAATGCTTGAATACTAATTATACTTAATAAAACTATAAAAGGGGTCTTTGGGAATGCTTGATGGCTCATTTATTGTGTCTTTATGACGCGAAGATAACTTGAAATAATACCCAATTTGATACGTTCATCATATTTTTATTCATTTTATTTCAAAAAAGACGGAGTAGCATTGTTTTTTAAGTATTTTCAGTGTTCTAAATTTATAATAATTGCTATATGAAAAACTATTTTAAAGTTGGTTTGTCTGTTTTGCTAGTAACTATGATTGCTTGTAATTTTTCCAATTCTGATGGAGGAAAGCCAGATGACAATAGATTTACTCCTGTAGTGTTAACTGCAGAAGGTGATTTTGATGAACCTATGACTTTTGAAGTATTAAAAGATGGCAAGGTGTTTGTAAGTGAAAGAAAAGGTACTTTAAAAATGTTTGATCCAATTACTAAAATGGTTTCTGTAGTTGGGAATATTCCTGTGAATACAAAGTATACAAGTGCTGAAGGTGTAGTAAGTGAAGCAGAAGAAGGTTTTATGGGTTTTACTGTAGATCCTAATTTTGAAAAAAATCATTTTGCTTATTTATACTATGCACATGCAACAGAGCCAAAACACATTTTAACAAGATGGGAATTAGTGAATGATAAATTAGTTGTAGGTAGCGAGAAAGTGATGTTAGAAATTCCCACACAAAGAGAAGTATGTTGTCATACAGGTGGTGGAATGACATGGGATGCAAAAGGAAATTTATATTTAACTGTTGGTAATAATACAGGGAATGTTGCAGATAAATCACAGACAGATGAGCGCCCAGGTAGAAGTAGCTGGGATGATCAACGTGGTTCTGGGAGTACCAACGATTTAAGAGGAAAGATCTTGCGAATACATCCTGAAGCAGATGGAACTTTTACTATTCCAGAAGGTAATTTATTCCCTAAAGGAACTGCTAAGACAAGAGCAGAAATTTATACAATGGGTCATAGAAATGCATGGAGACCTTCTATAGATTCAAAGACTGGCTTTTTGTATTGGGGTGAAGTGGGTCCAGATGCAGGAGAAGATACCAAGTCTACTAAAAAAGGGATGGATGAATTAAATCAAGCAAAAAAACCTGGATTCTTTGGTTGGCCTTATTTTATAGGAGAGAATAAAGGTTATCCTTACTATGATTATGCAACGAATGTTTTACATGAAGAGAATAATCCAGCAAAGCCAATTAATAAGTCGGTGAACAATACAGGTTTAACAGAATTACCGCCAGCTCAACCTGCATTTATTTCTTACCCTTATGGTGTATCTGATAAATTTCCTGAAGTAGGTACTGGTTCAAGATGTGCTGTGGGTGGCCCTGTGTATCGTCAAGCAGATTTTAAAAATGCAAAAAGAGCGTTCCCCGCATATTATGAAGGGAAGTGGTTGGCAGCAGACTTATCAAGAGGATGGATTATGAGTATAGCGATGGATGAGAATGGCAATTATAAGTCCATGGAACGTTTCTTGCCTTCTTATATTCCTATTGAACCAATTGATATGAAATTTGGCCCAGAAGGGGACTTATATGTGTTGGAATACGGTAGCAATTGGTTTAGAAAAAGTGATAATGCAAAATTGGTAAGAATTGAATACAATAGCGGCAATAGAACTCCTGTTGTAAAAGCTAAAGCAAATGCCAGCGGTGGCGCATTACCATTTAAAGTTCAATTATCTTCAGAGGGCACCAAAGACTTTGATGGGGATGAATTAAAATACGAATGGGTAATTAGTCCAGAAAAAGGAGGGAAGGCTCAAACTTTTAAAGAAGCAAATCCGAGTTTGACTTTAACTGCAGCAGGGACTTATAAAGCAACATTAACTGTAACAGATACTAAAGGAGAAAAGAATAGTCAAACCATTCAATTAATTGCAGGCAATGAACCACCTATGGTAAATTTAGCCATCACTGGTAATCAAACATTCTTCTTCCCCGGTAAGCCAGTTGGCTATGCAGTAGAGGTAAATGATAAAGAAGATGGTAAAGCCCCTTCTAATCAGGTTGCAGTAAGTATTGATTATGCAACAGAAGGATTAGATTATGCCGAAGTTACTCAATCACAAAGAAGTGTAGACGCAAGTACTAAATACGCTGTAGCACAATATATTATTTCAAAAAGTGATTGTAATAACTGTCACCATTTAGATACTAAATCTATTGGCCCCATGTTTGTTGAAATTGCAGATAAGTATAAGGGAAAACAATCTTGGGCAATGGATAGTCTTGCTAAAAAAATGCGTTCAGGTGGAGGTGGAGTTTGGGGTGAAGTGATGATGCCGGCTCATCCGGGCATTAGTTTAACAGATGCAAAAACTATTATTAATTATATTTTGAATAGTAGAGATAAAACAATTAGCACTTTACCATTAACTGGGTCTTATGTCCAAAAAATTCCAGTTGGGGATAATGGAATGGGATCAGTGATTGTAAGAGCAGCATATACAGATAGAGGAGCAACAGGTGCCGACAAATTAACTACCGAAAAAGTAGTGATTTTGCATAGCCCACATTTGGTACCTAACAAGGCAGATGTCTTAAGTAAAACAGAAATTAAAAAAGAATTGATGATGTCTGTTGCAATCAAGGCAGAACCAAAGCATAATGGTCATATGGGTTACAAAAAAATAGATATGACAGGTATTAAGCAGATAGGGTTTAATGTAAGTGCCAATCCAAGAGAAGGCTTTACAGGAGGTATTATTGAAATCAGAACAGGTAGTGCAAAAGGTACAATCATTGGACAAGCTACTGTAGAAGCAGTGGATCCAATGGCAGCAATGATGAGTGCTGCACAAGCTATGCAAGACAAGGGTGGCAAGAAAGATGCGCCAAAGAAGCCTAAAAAAGCGTTTACATTCGATGATTATATTGCTATGTTAAATAAGCCTGGAGTAATAGTAGATATTAAAGCTACTGCTGGTTTACAAGATTTGTATTTTGTATTTAAGAATCCAAAAGCAAAACCATTGGAGCCAATTGTATCTGTAAAAGATATTCAGTTTAATCAATAAGAATTACAATAACTTATTAAAAAAGGGTGTAAGTATTTACAGCCTTTTTTAATAAGTATTTTATTTTAGACTATCCTCTCAAATAAGTTTTGATATTTTCTTCATTGATAAAATAATTGAAATACCTTCTGTCTTCGATTGATCTTACTCTTTCTATGAATACAGTATCCTTATTAAAATTTACATTGAATTTGTGATTGATTCTTATAATTGCCTCGGTTCTTATCTTTTTCTGTATTTCAATAGATTTATTTTTTACTCCTAGATGCAAGTTGAGCTCTGCCACGGTGAAGTAATTTTGATTTCTGGAATGATCAATAATATGTTTAATAAGTGTTTTTTCATGTTCATTAAATTGAATATAATTATCTACTAAAGTATTTTCAGGTTTAATTAGGTTTACAAATTTTGTTTTGTGATTTAACCGTTTTGAAAATATGGAAAATATTAAAAGAGTAAGAGTACTATAAAATAACCATTTGTAATAGTCTGCCTCTGCAAAACCGTTAAAAATCAATACCAAAATTTGACCTAACATTTTCATGTGGTCAAATTATTAGAATTTAATCTAATTACTACACAAATAACAATTAAAAAGTATATCAAATTAAGTATATTAA